>NZ_JAUEYN010000006.1:0-387252 GCF_032489675.1 Bradyrhizobium sp. SZCCHNR1043 | reverse complement strand
TTGACCGTTTCTTTCGAATGCCCATCGCAACCTCCTCATCGAGTGTTGCGACGACCAATTGAATCCACCGCCCGGCCCTCCCTGCGCGATGGTCTTCACGCTTATATGCAGGCTTCCTGGCGCTCGGCTTGTTGGCCGCCATGCGCGACAACGCGTTTCACGCGTTGCGCGGTGATACCAGCGTCGAGGTATCAGAACCCTGCAACTTCACGTCCGCAAGAGCATCGTTCGTCCGCACATCGAAAAGGACATGCTGCGAGTTCTCGCGGCCACCGCTCCCCGCCTCGCGTGTCGTGACGATCGCGCGCAACGCCCCTCCGCAAGTGAGGCGGGATACGCGGAAGGATCGCGGTGATTTGCCCGACGACACAAGCGAAATCACCTGCGACATAGTAACCCGACGGGCAGGCAACGCTCCGCCATCGCTCGTGATTAGTAGAAGACGTCAGCCAATATCGAGATTTCGGGTTCAAGGCGAGCGGCCCTCCCCCCGGAATGACGGCGGCTTGGATATTGCAGAACTAATGAGTTCAGCGGCTCACGCCGCTGCCCTCGCCTCGTCGACGCCATGGAACGCATAGACATCCATGCGCAGCACGCCGTAATTGGCGCTGTTGTGCAGGCGCTCGACGCGCCCGCCCTCGCCGGCCGCGCCCATCGCTGCGAACAGCGGCAGGAAGTGCTCGTCGGTCGGATGGTTGTCGCGCGCATGCGGAGCGAGACGGCGGTAGTCGACGAGATCGTCGACGCGGCCTTCGATCGCGGCGTTGTGCACCCAGTCGGCGAAGTCGACCACCCAGGACGGCGCGGGGTCGTCGATGTCGAGCCGGCGCTTGCGGAATTCGCCGAGATTGTGGGTGAAGCTGCCGCTGCCGATGATCAGCACGCCTTCCTCGCGCAAAGGCGCCAGCGCGCGGCCGAGTTCGAGATGATGCCTTGGACCGCGCTCGGTCTGGATCGAGAGTTGCAGCACCGGAATGTCGGCTTGCGGATACATCAGCAGCAGCGGCACCCAGGCGCCGTGATCGAGGCCGCGCGCGCGGTCGATGCCGACCGGCAGGCCGGCCGCCTGCAACCGCGCCGCCACGGCGTGCGCGAGATCGGGCGCGCCCGGCGCGGGATAGCGCAACTGATAGAGCTCACGCGGAAAGCCATAGAAATCGTGGATCGTCTCGTTGGCAGCGACCGCATTGACGGTGGGGATGTCGGTCTCCCAATGCGCCGAGATCACCAGGATCGCCTTCGGCCGCGGCAGGCTGTGGCCGAGACCGACGAGGAAGTCACGGGCCGCCGAGTCCGTGAGCGGCAGCATCGGCGAACCGTGCGACAGGAAGATGCTGGGCAGGGTCATGTCATGGCTCCTGGTTCAATTGGTATCTCAGGTGGCGCCCCAAACTACAACTGTCGTCCCGGGCAAGCCCGAGCGTCGCATCGCGACGTTCGGGCGCCGACCCGGACCCATACCGCGTGATGTCGCGGCTGGAACAGACTGGTCGTCTCACCTGACCCAAATAGCGCCCTGTGGTTAGGGATCCCCGCGTTCGCGGGGATGACATCGAGATTGGGGCGATGGGCAACCGCCCCTCACCATCAATGCGCGCTGCGGAGCTGGCCGCCGGCAAGGCTACTGCGAAGGCCGCCGAGGGCGTAGGCGCCGTCGCCGAGCAGGGCCTGGACCACCAGGGTCACCGCCCAGAACGCCGGATACTCCCAGCCGCCCTTCGGATTGTTGAAGAAGAACCCGGCTGAGCCGTGCACGGTGAAGATGGCGCCGAGCAGGATCGGCACGGCGGCGAGCGCGACCCAGCGGGTGTAGATGCCGAGGATCAGCGCGATGCCAGCCAGGATCTCGGCGGTGATCACGAGATAGGCCAGCTCGGGCGGCAGGCCGATGCTGCCGAAGAACTTCGCGGTGCCGGCCGGGCTGAACACGAACAGCTTCAGGCTGGCATGGGCCAGGAACAAGCCGCCAAGGGTGAGACGGAGCAGGAGCGCGGCGTAAGGCGCGGTGCGGGCATCGATCATGAAAACCTCCGGTGGGGACTCCCCGGCATATGGATCATTTCCCACCAGACGATAATCCGGTACAGTGGAAATTCAGTTCACACCCCTAGAGTGAGATGATCCAGTGTTGGACCGGTTGACCGGACTGGAGGTGCTCTCGAAGGTGGCCGGCTCCGGAAGCCTGTCGGGCGCGGCCCGCCTGCTCGGCATGTCGCCCACCATGGTGACAAAACACCTCGCGGCGCTGGAGGCGCGACTCGGCACGAAGCTGTTTCACCGCACCACGCGCCGGCTGACCATCACCGAGGCCGGTCGGCGATATCTCGATCTCGCCGAGCGGGTGCTCGGCGATTTCGAGGCGGCCGAGAGCGCGATCGCGGCCGACCGGGTCGAGCCGCGCGGCCTGTTGCGGCTCAATGTCCCGCTCGCCTTCGGCACGCGCCAGATCGCGCCGCTGCTTGCAAGCTTCGCCGCGCTCTATCCCGGCGTCAGCGTCGAGCTTGGCCTCAACGACCGGCTCGTCGACCTGATCGAGGAAGGCTGGGATCTCGCGATCCGCATCGGCACGCTCAAGGACTCCAGCCTGGTGGCGCGGCGGCTCGCGCCGTGCCGGATGATGGTCTGCGCGGCGCCGTCCTATCTCGCCGCCCACGGGACGCCGCGCACCACGGCCGATCTCGCCGGCCACAACTGCCTCGGCTATACGTTGGCGGCGGCCGGCCCGTCGCGCTGGCGCATGGGCGGCAAGGCGGCCATCGACGTCACCGTGAGCGGCAATCTGCGCGCCAACAATGGCGATGCGCTGCTCGCCGCCGCCCTGGCCGGGCAAGGCGTGATCTACCAGCCGACCTTCATCGTCGGCGACGAGATCCGCGCAGGACGGCTGGTGCCGCTGACGCTCGACGTGCCGCCATCGGACCTGCTGGCGGTGCATGCCGTCTACCTGCCGGATCGCACGCCATCGGCCAAGGTGCGCGCCTTCATCGACCACCTCGCCGCGGCGTTCGCGCCCGAGCCACCTTGGGATCGCGATCTTGCGTGAGCGGACGAACAGCTCGGCCGCGATGCACTCGGAGACATCGACATGAGCGAGCAACCACGCCACGACGGCAATCATCATTGGCCGATGCTCCGCTCCCTGCGAGGCTGGCGGATCAGCGCCCTGCCCGCCGATCTCGCCGCCGGGCTGACGCTGGCGGCGATCGCGATTCCCGAGCAGATGGCGACCGCCAAGCTCGGCGGCTTCACGCCCGAGACCGGCTTCTTCGCCTTCATGGCGGGATCGCTGGGGTTCGCGCTGTGCGGCGCCAACCGCTTCCTGTCCTGCGGCGCCGATTCCACGATCACGCCGATCTTCGCCGGCGGCCTGGCGCTGCTCGCGACCAGCGGCACGCCCGAATACGGCAGCCTGGCCGCGGCGCTGGCGCTGCTGGTCGGGGTCATGCTGGTGCTGGCCGGCGGCTTCAGGCTCGGCGGCATCGCCAACGTGCTGTCGGTGCCGGTCACCGTGGGCTTCCTGGCCGGCATTGCCGTGCACATCATCGTCTCGCAATTGCCGGGCGTGCTCGGCCTGCCGTCACCGAGCGGGCCAACGCTGGCGCGGATCGCCACCTTGGCGGGCGAACTCGGCAAGGCCAACGCGTACACGATGCTCATCGGCTTCGGCGTGCTCGCGACCATCACGGTCTGCGAGCGGATCAGCGCCCGCATACCCGGCGCGTTGATCGCGCTCGCGGCCTCGACCTTGTTCGTGCTGTCGGCCGGGCTGAAGGGGGGCGGCGTGCCCGTCATCGGCGAGATCGCCGGCACGGTGCCGATGCCGTCCGTGCCGCTGATCGGACCGGAACAATGGGCGAAGCTGATCCCGCTCGCCTTCCTGATCGCGGTTGTGGTGATGGTGCAGACGTCGGCGACGACGCGCTCGTTCCCTTCCGATCCCGATGGTTCCGCCGATGTCGACCGCGACTTCCTCGGCGCCGGTGCCGGCAGCCTGCTCGCCGGATTGTTCGGCGCGTTTCCGGTCAATGCCAGTCCGCCGCGCACCGGCATCGTGGTCGAGACCGGCGGCCGGTCCCAGGTCGCGGGCCTGCTCGCCGCCGCGATCGTGCTGCTGCTCGTGCTGTTCGGAGCCCGGCTGCTTGCGAATGTGCCGGAAGCGGCGCTCGGCGGCGTGCTGCTGTTCGTCGCGCTACGCATCATCCGCGTCGCGCAGATCACAAGCGTCTATCGCGCGTCCAAGGGCGAGTTCCTGCTCATCCTGGCGACCGCGGTGGCGATCGTTGCGCTGCCGATCGAGCAGGGCGTCGCGCTCGGCATTGCGCTGTCGCTGCTGCACGGCATCTGGAGCACGACACGCGCCCACCTCATCGCCTTCGAGCGCGTGCCGGACACGACGATCTGGTGGCCGGCGCATCCGCAGATCAAGGGCGAGGAGCTGTCCGACATCGCCGTGGTCGGCTTCCAGGCACCGCTCAGCTTCCTCAATGCGGCGACGTTCCGCGCCGACATGCGGCGCATGCTGCGCAGCCGCAAGCCGCGGCTGGTGGTGTTCGAGGCCAGCGCCATCGTCGAGATCGATTTCACCGCCGCGCAGACTCTGCGCGACGTGATCCACACCTGCAGCGAGACCGGCGTCCTGTTCGCGGTGGCGCGGCTGGAGTCGCTGCGGGCCCAGGAAGCCTTCGAACGGTTCGGCCTGTACGATGTGCTGCCGCGGGATCGCGTGTTCCACAGCGTCGATCACGCGCTGCGGAAGCTGCGCAGCAGTGCCTCGGATGTGCACGCTTGAGGGAATGGCGGCACGAGCGCCGCCGTGGTCGACGACGACTCCGGGGCAAGCGGACGCTTGCGCTCTGCGCAGTGACCTCGTGATACAAACCGTTACACGTTGCGGCGACGGTCGACATATGCCCGCTAAATTCATCGGCGAGACAACCGCCTCACGAGGCCCGGCGCGTCGGCCGCGGCGAGAGAGGAATCATCGATCATGCACAAGCTGCTTCCGCTGCTGTTGATAGTCATCTCCAGCACCGCCGCCCAGGCTCAGGACAGGAGCGCCATGCGCCAGGCCTGCGGCGACGATGTGCGTACGCTCTGTACTGGAATCATGCCGGGCGGCGGCCGCATCAAGCAATGCATGATCGAGAAGTTCGACAAGCTCTCCGACGGCTGCAGGACGGCGCTGAAGGACGCAAAGGCGCAGCAAGGCGGCAAATGATGCCGCCTGCGACGAAAGCCAGCAGGACGCGTCGCTGATCGTTCATGTTCCTTGCAGCGAATGTCTGCTAGAACACCGCACGACGGCGACCAAACTGCAGCGATGCGCCACATGATCAGCAGAGCTGCATCGCGCGATCGGTGTCATGGAGATCTCTGTGGTACCAGGAAGAGGTTTCGCGGCGTCGAGAAAATTGCGAAACCAAAACCTGTCCGACGACGTCTAAGGACTACACTGCTTCGAAACCAACGAGAGGACCGCACTGCAATGCGCAATCTGTTCACCTCCGCCCTGCTCGCCGCGACCGTCATGTTGGGCGCGTCGGCCGCGCAGGCCTTCACGCTGCCGGCCCAGCCGGCTGCTCCGGACAGCAATGTCGAGCGCGTCGCCGGCGGCTGCGGTCCCGGCTGGTTCCCGGACCGCTGGGGCCGTTGCCGGCCCGCCCCGCGCGTCTATCGCCCCTATGGCTATGGCGGCTTCGGCCCGCGCACCTGCTGGGTGCGGCCGACCCCGTGGGGACCGCGCCGCGTCTGCCGTTGATCTGAACGGAAACAAAATGCCGCCGCGTGTCGAACGCGGCGGCATTTTCTATTTGGCGAATCGTCACGCGATCCGACATCTCCCCGCATGGAGGGAGATGTCAGCAGCGGCCCTGCGCGCCGGACCCAAATCCGAAACTCAGCTCGGCTTGGATTGCCAATCAGCGCGCCGGGATGATCTTGCCGGGATTGAAGATGTTCTGCGGATCGAGCGCCTGCTTCACCGCGCGCATCGCATCGAGCGCTTCCGGGCCGAGCTCGGACTCGAGATATTTCTGCTTGCCCTGGCCGATGCCATGCTCGCCGGTGCAGGTGCCGTCCATGGCCTGCGCGCGCTCGACGAGGCGATGCATGAACTCGTCGCCGCGCGCCATCTCATCGGCATCGTCGACATCGCACATCAAGGAGCAGTGGAAATTGCCGTCGCCGACATGGCCGACGATCGGCGAGGTCAGCTTGAGACGCGCGAGATCCTCCTCGGTCTCGGTGACGCAATCGGCGAGCCGCGAGATCGGCACGCAGACATCGGTCGCGACCACGCCGACGCCGGGCCGGATCGCCTTCACCGACCAATAGGCGTCGTGACGCGCCTGCCAGAGCTTGGTGCGGTCCTCGGGCTTGGTAGTCCAGGCGAAGTCGCCGCCGCCGCACTCGCGCGCGATCTCGGCGAAGTTCTTCGACTGCTCGGCGACCTCGGCCGCGCTGCCGTGGAATTCGAGCAGCAGCAGCGGCGTCTCCGGCAAGGTCAGCTTGGAATAGGCGTTGCACGCCCTGACCTGCGCTGCATTGAGCAGCTCGATGCGCGCCATCGGAATGCCGGTCTGGATCGCGAGGATCGTCGCCTGGCAGGCGCCGCGCACGGTCTCGAACGAGCACGACGCCGCGGCGATGGTCTCGGGAATGCCGCGCAGGCGGATGGTCATCTCGCAGATGATGCCGAGCGTGCCCTCGGCGCCGATGAACAGGTGCGTCAAATCGTAGCCGGCGGCGGACTTCTTGGCGCGGGTGCCGGTCTTGATGATCTCGCCATCGCCGCGCACGACCTTCAGCGCCAGCACGTTCTCGCGGATGGTGCCGTAGCGCACGGCATTGGTGCCGGAGGCCCGCGTCGACGCCATGCCGCCGAGGGACGCGTCGGCGCCGGGATCGATCGGAAAGAACAGGCCCTGATCGCGAAGATATTCGTTCAAGGTCTTGCGGGTGATGCCGGGCTGGATCACGCAGTCGAGGTCCTCGGCATGCACCTCCAGCACCTTGTTCATGTCGCGCATGTCGATGCAGATGCCACCCGCCGGCGCATTGACCTGGCCCTCCAGCGAGGTGCCGGTGCCGAACGGAATGATCGGCACGCCCTTTGGCGCGCAGATGCGGACGACGTCCTGGATGTCGGCGGTCTCCTGCGCCAGCACCACGCCATCCGGCGGCTGCGTCGGCAGCCAGGTCGTGGTATGGCCATGCTGCTCGCGCACGGCCTGCGAGGTGATGAGCCTGTTGCCGAAGCGGGCCGCGAGCGCGTCGAGCGCGCTTTTCAGCGCCTCGGGCGCAGGCCGCTTCAAATCGTGATGGGGGATCGTCGTCGCCACTGCTTCCTCCGAAAGTTGGGCGGACCGTGACAAAGGACGATCAAGGGGTCAAGGGAGCAAACGGAAGAGCCGATGAGCGATAATGCAGTGCCCGCAGCGCAAGGCGCCGGACCGTTTCTGTCACAGGTCATGCAGATCGAGCCGCAATGGATCGACTACAACGGCCACCTCAACATGGCCTATTACAACGTGATGTTCGACCGCGCGATCGACCAGATCTGGGCCGAGCTCGGCATTGGACCTGCCTACATGACGGAGCGCCAGGGCTCGACCTTCACCGCCGAATGCCACGTGCGCTATTTGCGCGAGATTCATCTCGGCGATCCCGTTGTGGTCGCGGTCTGGCTGATCGCCGCCGACGAGAAGCGGCTGCACACCTTCGAGGAGCTGCGCCATGCCGAGGAAGGCTGGGTCTCCGCCACCTCGGAGAACATGTCGGTGCACATCGACATGACCAAGCGCAAGGTCGCGCCGTTTCCGCCGGACATCCAGGCCAACATCGCCCGCGTGCTGCAGGCGCATGCCACGCTGTCGCGGCCCGACGGGCTCGGCCGCGCCATCGGCATGCCGAAGAGATGACGGTGACCGGCTGCCGCTACGCCGGCAGGCCGGCGTCGGACAATCCCTCGAATACCCGGGCCGAATAGGCGTCCGGCAGCGGCGGCATGCCGCGCTGGACCTCGGCCAGGGTCAGGTCCGGATAGCCAGCACGCAGCGCCTGCAGGCTGCGCAGGGCTTCCGACCGCTCACCCGCCAGCACGTGGGACGGGCACATGGTCCGGTGCACCCACAGCGACGACGGGTGCTCGCGCAGGCCGCGCTGCTGCCAGCGCGCCGCCTCCGCGTAGGTCCCGGCGGCGAAATGCGCGCAGCCGATTCCAATGAGGGCGTTGAAGGCGAGCGGGTCCTGCGGCGCGAGATCCAGCGCAATCCGAAAGCGCTCGATCGCCGACGCGGCATCGCCGCGATAGACATCGAGCCAGCCGCTGCGGCTCCAGGCCCAGGGGGCACCGCCATCCAGCGCGAGCGCCCGGCCCACCACCTGCTCGGCCTCAGCGAGCTCATCCAGCAAGGTGAGCGCATTGCCGAGCACGCACAGCACGGTCGCATCCGCAAGCTCGGTCGGCACGCGCTGCGCCAGGGCGCGACCAAGCTGCCGATCCTGCCCGGGCGCGGTGCCGAAATGATAGACCGCGCGCTGGCCGTAGGCCCAGGCCGCGAGCGCCGTGGCCAGGGCATGACGGGGATCGCGGGCGATGGCCTGATGCAGCAGCTCGAGCGCACTGCGGTTGCCGTCGGCGTCGAGCGACAGCACGCCGGGCATGGCGCGCAGCGCGAGATCCTGCGCGGTCAGATCCTCATCCGGTTTGCGCAGCGCCCGATCGATCTCGGCGCGGCGCAGGCTTTGCAGCAGCGATGCCGCCACGCGGGCGGCCAACCGTTCGTGACTGTCGGCCTCCCACCGCAGCATGACCTCACCGCGATGCGCCCATATCAGCCCGCCGCTGTCCTGGTCGATCAGCTGCAGCAGCAGCCGGGACGCGCCATCCCGACCGTGGAGCGACGCGTTCATGCGGTAGCGCGCCGCGCGCGGCTGGGTCGTCACGGCAAATCCGGCGCGGGTCAGCGCCAGCGTGAGCTCGGCCGCGAGGTCGTCCGCCAGCTCGCGCACGCTCGGATCGGTGGCGATCATGGCGAAGGCGATGGTCGGCCGGTCGCGTACCGGCGCAATGGTGGTGCGCGACGCGGCGAGCTGCGCCATCAAGACCGCCTGCCGCCTCAGGGTTTCCGACGGCGTCTCGCCGTGGCAGCGACGATAGCCGGCGGCGAAGCGGCCGTAATGCGGGAAGCCGCAGCGCAGAGCGACGTCCATCACCTTCTCGCCGGCGCGCCCCTGCAGAAACTCGACACGGGCGCGCGCGTAGCCGAGCTCCTGCCGGACCATTTGCGGCGACCGGCCGATCGACCTGACGAACTGGCGCTGCAAGGTCCGTCCGGAAACGCCGGCAATCTTCGCCAGATCGGCCAGCGTCCAGCGCCGCCCGAGGTCGTCATGCATCGCTTCGAGCGCGCGGCGTACGCTGCGTGGCAAAGGCTGCCGCGCCGCCAGGGGAACCTGATCTCCGTCCATCATGCGACGACGTCCAATTGCCTATGGGTCATCGGCGGCGCTCGAAAAGTTCACGATCCGGATGGCCGTGTCGCGATCTGGATAGCGCTGCCCGAGGCCTGCCGCGTACGTCTCCACACATCAGCGCGCGCAACAGCGCTGCATTCTCCGGAGGAGACCATCATGACCGCATCAGCTGCAATTCAGGCCGGCGTGACCGCAGAGCCGGATTTCACCGCGCTCAAGGCACGCCAGCACAGCGCGTGGTCGTCCGGCGACTACGCCATCGTCGGCAACACGCTGCAGATCGTCGGCGAGGAACTCTGCGAGGCGCTTGACATCCGCGCCGGCCAGAAGGTGCTCGACGTGGCCGCCGGCAACGGCAACGTCACATTGGCTGCGGCGCGGCGCTGGTGCAACGTCGTCTCGACCGACTACGTGCCTGCCCTGCTCGACCGCGGTCGCCAGCGTGCCGCCGCCGACGGCCTGTCCGTGCAGTTCCAGGAGGCCGATGCCGAGGCGCTTCCGTTCGGCGATGGCACGTTCGACGTGGTGGTCTCGACATTCGGCGTGATGTTCACGCCCCGGCAGGAGCGCGCCGCCGCCGAGCTCACCCGGGTGTGCCGCAGCGGCGGCAAGATCGGCCTGGCCAATTGGACCCCCGACGGCTTCATCGGCCAGTTGTTCAAGACGCTCGGCAAACATCTGCCGCCGCCCGCCGGCGCCAAATCGCCGGCGCTGTGGGGCACCGAGGCACGCATCCGAGAGATGTTCGCCGATGCCGCCGACATTCGCTGCCATCGTCGTCATTTCGCGATGCGCTACCGCTCGCCTGAGCATTTCGTCGACGTGTTCAAGACCTACTATGGTCCGGTGCTCAAGGCCTTCGCTGCGCTTGATGGCGACCGCCAGGCCGATCTCAAGCGCGACATGCTGGCGCTGATCGGGACGCTCAATCGCGCCGAGGACGGCACGATGGTGGTGCCTTCGGAGTATCTCGAAGTGGTCATCATCAAGCGCTGAGATCGTCAGCTCTGCACCACCCAGTCGGGCAAGCGGTCGAACCAGGGCTGCACCTGCTCGAGCTGGCGGGCGAGCTGCAACAGCCTTGTCTCGTCGCCGAGCCGGCTCGTGAACTGCACGCCGAGCGGCAGGCCGTCGGCGGTCCAGTGCAGCGGCACGCTCATCGCCGGCGTGCCCGTGAGATTGGCGAGCTGCGTGAACGGGACGTATTGCAGGCTGTCGCGGGCGATCTTGTCGATCATGCCGTCGAGCACGCCCCAGCGCGTCAACAGCCCGAGCAGGCCGATGCGGTCGAGCATGTCGAGCAAGGTCTGCTCGGCGGTCGAGGGATCGCCCTGGCCGTGCCGGATCGGCGGATGCGCGAGCGTCGGCGTCAACAGCAGATCGTAGCGCAGATGGAAGCGGGCAAGCGCGCGCGCGAAGCCGTTCCATTTGAGCAGCTGCGTGGTGAGCGCGCCCGCCGAGATCGCGCCGCCCAGCGTCGACAGCACCCGCGTCAGCAGCTCGAACTCCTCGCGCTTCGCGCCCTTGCCGCGCGCATCGGCCACCAGCGCCGCGACCTGGCCGAAATAGATGTGCAGGAACGAGGTCGCGAGCGCGGCGCCGTCGATGTCAGGGGTGGCCTCCTCGACCTCGTGACCGAGGCCCTCCAGCAGCTTCACCGCGTTGTCGACCGCGAGCTTCGCTTCGGCATGCACCTCCGTCCCGATCGGCGACGCCGTCGTGTAGCCGATGCGCAGGCGGCCGGGATCGTGGGCAACCGCGTTGGCGTAGACCACGCCGGGCTCGGCGGTGAGAAAAGGATCGCCCGGCTCACTGCCCGCGATGACGTCGAGCGCGAGCGCGGTGTCGCGCACGCTGCGCGAGAGCACGCCTTCACAGGAGGCGCCGAACCAGTACTCGCCGAAGCCCGGGCCCGACGAGACCAGGCCGCGCGACGGCTTCAGCCCGAACAGGCCACAGCAGGCGGCGGGAATGCGGATCGAACCGCCGCCATCATTGCCGGCGGCCATCGGCACGACGCCCGAAGCGACGGCCGCGGCTGCGCCGCCGCTGGAGCCGCCCGGCGTGTGTGCGGGATTCCAGGGGTTGCTGACGCGGCCGAAGGCGCGGGAGTCGCTGACGCCCTTCAGCGCGAGCTCCGGCAGGTTGGTCTTGCCGAAGATCACGAGGCCGGCTTCGAGATACCGTCTGACGACCGAGGCATGCTCGCCGGCGACGAAACCGGACAGCGCCTTGCTGCCATAGGCCGTCGGAAGGCCCGCATAGTCCTGGGCGCAGTCCTTGATCAGGAACGGCACGCCCGTGAGCGGGCCGTTGGCAGGCTTGGCGAGCTGCGCACGGGCCTCGCGCTCCATCAGCCTGCAGACGGCGTTGGTCCTCGGCTGGGCCAGCTCGTGCTGCGCCAGTGCGAGCTGCAGCAGCTCCGCCGCATTGGTCTCGCCGCCCTTCACCGCGGCGGCAAGCGCCGTCGCATCGCGCCGCACATAGTCCCGGACGTTCACATTGCCCTCCCCCGTACTGCAATTCGCCGCCGTCATCGTAGCTGATTCTGGTTGCAACAGAGGCGCAGTTGCGCCGAACGCGGCATCAATCGGGCGCAACGGTGGCAATCGTGGCGGCACGATGGTCGACCCCGGTCGACCTGACGGCCGGATTGCGCAGCTTGGTCCCGAATCTAGTTAATTTGATTCAGATCATTCGTCGCGTCTCTTGTGCCGACCTAACCTTACGCATCGTTAGTTGCGTAGAGTTGACGAGAGAGCGATGGGACGCCTCGCAAGCCTGCTGAGCCGAGCGCACGGTCCGCATGAGGATGCGGCAGCCGTTCCTGTGACCACCGCCGACTACTTCATCCTGCTGTCGCGCGCGATGGAGAACCTGCCGGATTCCTCCCCCGAGCGCCGCGCCGAAGTCTACCAGTCGGCACGCCAGGCACTGGTGACCCAGTTGCAGGCGATGGATCCGCCGGTCTCGCGCTCACGCATCAAGGCCGAGCAGCGCGCGCTCGACGATGCGGTTGATACGATCGAAACGCGCGCGCTGACGGCGCCGGACGGCAGTCCAGAACAAACGACGACGCTGGTCCCGGACGACCCGCTGCATCCCTCCTCCATTACTGCACACCCCGACATTCCGACCGCTTCCGTTTCAACAGCTCAAGATGACACCCAGGATCCCGCCATGGCTCAAAGTCAGTTTCATTCCAAGTTTGCCCCGCGCGCCGTCGAGGAGAAGCCGATGTCACGACTCGATGAAATCAACCGGGTGCTGCGCAAGCTGCAGAGCGACTCGTTCGGGGTCGAGGCCTGCGCGCTGATCTCGGAGGACGGGCTGATGATCGCGAGCGTGCTCGCGGCCGACATGGAGGAGACGCGGGTCGCCGGCATGACCGCGACCTTGCTGTCGCTCGGCGGCCGCGCCGCCATGGAGCTCGGCCGCAGCCATCTGCAGGAGGTCATCATCCGCGGCGAGTCCGGCTATGCCGTGCTGGTCAGCGCCGGCCGCGGCGCGCTGCTGCTCGCGCTCACCAACGAGAACAGCAAGCTCGGGCTCACCTTCTTCGACATGCGCGAAGCCGTCCGGTCGCTGCAGAAGGTGCTGTAGCGCACCGTCGTCCAATGAGCCGGCGCGCGGCGACGACGCGGCGTCGGCGGGAGTAGTTTCATGGCCAATACCGTCCTCTATGACGACGGCGTTCACAAGAACATCCTGCTGGAGGATTTCGGCGCCGGCGATCTCGCGGTGCAGGCGAACCAGCATCTCATCATCCACGACCGCGTCGGCATGCTGCTCGATCCTGGCGGCCACAAGGTCTATTCCAGGGTGCTCAGCGAGACCTTCAGCCAGCTCTCGGGCGGGCGGCTGAAATATCTGTTTCTGTCGCACCAGGACCCCGACATCGTCGCGGCGATCAACGGCTGGCTGATGACGACCGATGCCGACGCCTACATCTCCGAGCTATGGACCCGCTTCGTGCCGCATTTCGGCTTCGACCACATCGTCGCCCACCGGCTGAAGCCGATTCCCGACGAGGGCATGGTGTTCGACCTCGCAGGCAGCAGGCTCTACGCGCTGCCGGCGCACTTCCTGCACAGCGAGGGCAATTTCCAGCTCTACGATCCGATCTCGAAGATCCTCTACAGCGGCGACCTCGGCGCCTCGATCGGCGTCGACTACACCGTCGTGCGTGACTTCAAGGCGCATACGCGCTTCATGGAAGGCTTTCACCGGCGCTACATGGTCTCCAACCGCGTCATGAAGGCGTGGGCGCAGATGGTCAGCACGCTCGACATCGAGATCATCGCCCCGCAGCACGGCGCGCTGTTTCCGGATGCGACGATGTCGCGCCAGTTCATCGCGTGGTGCGCGGGGCTCGAATGCGGCATCGACCTGATCACGCCGAAATTCAAGGTGCCCGTGGGCTGACATGCTGGCGCCTTCCCCGAACTCCGTTCCGCCGTCGCCCGCAATGCGCGTCGATGCGTGCGCCGTGGCCGGCGAGGAGGCACCGGTCTGGCTCGCCGCGGCCTTCGCCGTCGCCGGCACCCTGATCGCCGTCATGTCCGCAGCGCTCTGGCAGCAAGGCACCGCCACGCCGCCGGTCGCGACGGCCGCGATGCCGGTGACGGCCGTGCCGCAGCGCGACGACCGCGTTGCCGACGCGGCTCCCAAGCGACGGGAGGCGCGGATCGTCGAACCGGCGCCGATCATCGCGCCGCCGACGCCGCCCGCAATCGCTCCCGTCGTGATCGCGCCACCAACTCCGCCGATCGCCCCGGCAGCGCCCCCGGAGCCCCAGGGCACGACGAAGCCCCCCGCCGAGTGCTTCGCCCCGCTGGCGGTCGGCTTCGAGCGCGGCAGCGCGCGACCGAACCCTGCCGACATGAAGCGGTCGCTGGCGATCCTGCAACGCGCGCTCGCGCGCCACGGTGAGGCGACCATCATCATCGAGGGCCATACCGACGCCAGCGGCACCGAGGATCTGAACGTGCTGCTGAGCTATTCGCGCGCCAAGGAGATCGCGGCCCAGTTGAAGCGCGAGGGGCTCTCCGCGCAGCGGATGTCGGTGCGCGCGGCCGGCGCCGGCGAGGCGCGCGGCGATGCCCAGGCGGTCGCGGGCGACCGCAAGGCCGTGCTGCGCATTGCGGGCGTCGACGATTGCAGTCAACTCACAGCGACGAAGCGACCATGACGATCTATGCCATCGTGAGCGGCCTCGGCGCCGCCATTCTGCTGCTCACCTCGGGCTATTTGTTCGGCGCCCGCCAGGGCGCGCTGTCCCGCGAGCTGTTGCGGCGGCAGGTGCAAATACAGGCGGCCAGCCTCGACCAGTTGCAAGAGCAGAGCAGCCACGACGCCATCGAGCGGGAGACCAGCCTGCGCAGCGCGATCGAGGATGTGCTGGCGCCGCTGGTCGAGCGTGAGCGTATCTCGCTGGATCTGGCGCAGCTCGCGAGCCGGCCCGGCCGGCGCCGCGAGCTGGTACCGCTGCTCGACCGCATCGCCGAAGTCGGCCGCTTCCAGACCGTGCTGCTCACCAACGAGGAAGGCCTGCCGCTTGCGGCCAATACGACTGCCCACCGCACCGAGCAGCTTGCGGCAGCGGCGACGCGGCTCGCGCTGGTGGCGGAGAAGATCGCCGACGAGACCCACATCGCGCCGTTGTCGGTGATGCTGCGCGACGCCTCCGAGGCGACGACGCTGTGCCGGATCTTCCGCGTGCAGGACCAGACGCTCACTCTGACCGCGCTCTCCAACGATGCGCGCCTCGCCTCCGTTGCGCTCGATCCCGCGCTCGCCAAGGTGCAGGTCGCGCTGACTGCGCCGGCCTGACACCTCCCCAGAACGCAAAGGGCGCAGCACCTCTTGCGAGGCACCGCGCCCTTCGCCGACCTCATTGTCAGGGATGAGGCCGACTACACGCGGCTGCGGCCGCGGGCGAGGCCCACGACGGCCGAAACCAGAAACAGCACGATGGCGATGAAGAAGATGATCTTGGCGATCTCGATCGACGCACCAGCGATGCCGCCGAAGCCGAGGATGCCGGCGATCAATGCGATAACCAGGAAGGTGACAACCCAGCCTAACATGACACGACCTCTGTCTCTCGATTGCGGTTCAAAGCGACGCGGAGCTTGCGCCGTTGCCAGGACAATCGTGGCTCGGAACAAAGGTTCCGGGCGCGCGGGCCGCTAAAAATTCGCGATTTGCCGGAACAAACGCCCATCGAAGCTGGAGCGGCGTCCGTCTGCCCCGATTTAGGGCTGTAAAACGCCCCCGCCGGCCCCATATAGCCGTCAATCCCTGCTATGAGGGCTCCTTCCTGCAGACCTCGTGATGCCGTCGTATGATGCCATCAGAGGGACGAGACTGATTCGCTGATGACCGAGCCCAACCGCGTGAGCCCTTTTCCTGCGCCCGACCACCAGCCCGTCGCCGGCGGCATCGCCGCGCGCGCCCGCGCCGCCGCGACCGGTGGGGCGCGCTATCTGGCGGGCCTCAATCCGGAGCAGCGCCAGGCGGTCGAGACGCTCGATGGCCCGGTGCTGGTGCTCGCCGGCGCAGGCACCGGCAAGACCCGGGTGCTGACCACGCGCATCGCGCATATCCTGAGCCAGGGGCGCGCACGGCCGAGTGAGATTTTGTCGGTGACCTTCACCAACAAGGCGGCGCGCGAGATGAAGACGCGGCTTGCCGAGATGCTGGGACAGGCGGTCGAGGGCATGCCGTGGCTCGGCACTTTCCACTCGATCTCCGGCCGCATCCTGCGCAGCCATGCCGAGCTGGTGCAGCTCAAGTCCAATTTCACCGTGCTCGACGTCGACGACCAGATCCGTCTGCTCAAGCAGTTGCTGCAGGCCGAGAACGTCGACGACAAGCGCTGGCCGGCGCGCATGCTGGCCGGGCTGATCGACGGCTGGAAGAACCGCGGCCTGGCGCCATCCCAGGTGCCCTCGGGCGAGGCCGCCGTGTTCGCCAATGGCAAGGGCGGCAAGCTCTATGCGAGCTATCAGGAACGGCTGAAGATCCTCAACGCCGCCGATTTCGGCGACCTGCTGCTGGAGAGCATCCGGCTGTTCCGCGAGAACCCGGACGTGCTGCGGCAGTACCAGAGCCGGTTCAAGTTCATCTTGGTCGACGAGTATCAGGACACCAACGTCGCGCAATATCTGTGGCTGCGGCTGCTGTCGCAGGCGCCGTCGTCCTCTGGTTCGTCATTGCCGGGCTCGACCCGGCAATCCATCGCGTCTTCGGAAGAAGATGGATCACCGGGTCACGACGCTGCGCGTCGGCCCGGTGATGACGAGACGGGTGTTGCTGCGCCCAGCCCCGCGTCTCCTCCCAAAAACATTTGCTGCGTCGGCGACGACGATCAGTCGATCTATGGCTGGCGCGGCGCCGAGGTCGACAACATCCTGCGCTTCGAGCACGACTTCCCCGGCGCCAAGGTCATTCGCCTGGAGCGCAACTACCGCTCCACGGGGCACATCCTCGCCGCCGCCTCGCACCTGATCACGCACAACGAAGGCCGGCTCGGCAAGACCTTGCACACCGAGGACGTCGAGGGCGAGAAGGTCACCGTCACTGGCGCCTGGGATTCCGAGGAGGAAGCGCGCGGCATCGGCGAGGAGATCGAGGAGCTGCAGCGCCGGGGCGAGCATCTCAACGATATCGCGATCCTGGTGCGCGCCTCCTACCAGATGCGCGAGTTCGAGGACCGCTTCGTCACGCTCGGCCTGCCCTATCGCGTCATCGGCGGCCCGCGCTTCTACGAGCGCGCCGAGATCCGCGATGCGCTGGCTTACTTGCGTGTCATCAACTCGCCGGCCGACGATCTCGCCTTCGAGCGCATCGTCAACGTGCCCAAGCGCGGGCTCGGCGACGCCACCGTGCAGATGCTGCACGACCACGCGCGCAAGCGCCGCATCCCGCTGTTCGAGGCGGCGCGCGCGGTGGTCGAGACCGACGAGCTGAAGCCGAAGGCACGCGGCTCGCTGCGCGGGCTGATCCTGCAGTTCGAGCGCTGGCGCGCCCAGCGCGAGGTCACGTCGCACACCGAGCTCGCCGAGATCGTGCTCGACGAGAGCGGCTACACCGAGATGTGGCAGAAGGACCGCTCGGCCGATGCGGCCGGGCGACTGGACAACCTCAAGGAGCTCGTCCGCTCGATGGAGGAGTTCGAGAACCTGCACGGTTTCCTCGAGCACATCTCGCTGGTGATGGACCGCGAGGGCGCCGCCGACGAGGAGGCGGTGTCGCTGATGACCTTGCACTCGGCAAAGGGGCTGGAATTCGACAACGTGTTCCTGCCGGGCTGGGAGGAAGGGCTGTTCCCGAGCCAGCGTACGCTCGACGAGCAGGGCCGCGCCGGGCTGGAAGAGGAGCGCCGCCTCGCCCATGTCGGCCTGACCCGCGCGCGGCGTCGGGCAAAAATCTATTTCGCCACCAACCGCCGCATCCACGGCACCTGGACCACCACGATCCCGTCGCGCTTTCTCGACGAGCTGCCCGCGGCGAGCGTCGAGATCACCGAATCGAAGGGGGGCTCGGGCTGGGGCGGTGCGGGCGGCTACGGCCCGTCGCGCTTCGACAACGTGGAATCGTTCGGATCGAGCTATTCCACGCCGGGCTGGCAGCGCGCGCAGGCACGTCGGCCGGGCGCAGCGCGCGGTTCGTCGGAGGGCGGCTTCAAGGAAGAACCATCGCCGTTCTCAGGCCGTGATCCGTTCGGCGGTAATTTCGGCCGTGGCAAGCGCGGACCGATGACCATCGAGGGCGAGCTGGTGGCGAAATCCACCGGCACGACGTCGGAATTCACGCTCGACGACCGCGTCTTCCATCAGAAGTTCGGCTATGGCCGCGTCGTCAAGATCGACGGCAACAAGCTGACCATCGCCTTCGACAAGGCCGGCGAGAAGCACGTCGTCGACAGCTTCGTCCAGCGGGCGTGATCTGGCGCGACGGCCGCGCCGCCGGGCGGCCGTTGCCGCGCGTCGCAATCGAGCTTCACACTTCGCCGTTGTTTGGCCTTGACCATGGCAGCGTGCATCGTATGAGATGCAATCATGGTCCGAGGATACATTCTGTTGAGTGTTGCGGTCGCGCTGTGTGTGCCCTCGCTGGCGGCGGCGCAGACGATGAGCTTTGGCGACTCCGCGGGGCTGATCGCGTCCAGTTGCGGCGCTGACATCACCGCCAATTGCCGCGGCGTCAACCTCGACTCCAACCGCCTCAAGGAATGCCTCTCGCGCAACCAGGACGTGGTCTCCGCGCAGTGCAAGGCAACCTATTTCAAGGCGTTCGAGGCGATCCAGAAGCGCATCGCCGCGCGGGTCACGGTCGCCAATGCCTGCCAGCGCGAGATCGTCAAGCTGTGCGGCGGCTCCACGAAGGAGACCAGCAAATCGATCCCGTGCCTGATGACGACCAACGGTGTGAGCGCGCGGTGTCAGCAGGCGATGGGCGAAGCGGGGTATCGCTGATGCGGCGGGCAGCGAGATCACTGCTGTCAGGGCTGATCGCGGCTTCGCTGGCGGCCGCGAGCGCGCCCGTATGGTCGCAGGAGGTGAGTCGCGAGGACATCGTGCGCCAGCTCAGCCGCTTCGAGACTGCGCCCACGCTCGATCTGCCGGCGCTGAAGCAGCAGACCCAGGAGCGCTCCAGGATCCGCAGCCGCAACGAGCCACCGCCGCAGAAGCGTCCGCCGATCGCGCCGGAGCTGATGAATCTGCCGGCCTTGAACGTCGACATCCAATTCGACGTGGACACCCCGATCGTGCGTCCGGAATCATACCAAGCCGTCGGGCGGATCGCCGATGCGATGGTGTATTCCGACCTCCTGCCCTACACGTTCCTGATCGTCGGCCACGTCGAAGCCAACGGCAAGCGCGAGTCGAATGTCATCCTGAGCCAGCGCCGCGCCGACGCGATCCGCGACATCCTGGCGAACACCTTCAAGATCTCGGTCAAACGGCTGCAATCGATCGGACTTGGCGAGGAGCAGTTGCTTGACCCGTCCAAGCCGACCGCCGCCGTCAATCAGCAGATCCAGGTCATTCCGATCGCAAAAACCGTCGAAGAGGCCGCAGCGCCGCCTCCGCCCACTGCTCCGGCGACGCCCAGCAAGCAGGGCCCCCGCAAGCATCGCAATTGATGCAATTGGGATCTGCGCGGAAGCCATGAACCCGGAGCGCTGCCGGTGCGACTGTTGTTTCAGCAGGTTGCCGGTGCGCTCTCCGGCCGGCGCGAATGGAACCCGTTTTCAAGTCGGCGCTCTGCCCGGCGATGCGGCCGGGCCGCGATTGCCGGGTTTGTCGATGCAGCCGCTTGATGGTATAGCCCCCTCTTTGCGGCCGTCGATTGAGCGGCGGTCGATCTCATTGACGAGCGAGCCAGCCATGAACGCCATGTTCCGACGCCAGATGGTCGACTACGTCGAATATCATCGCGATCCGCGCAACGGCCTAATGCATGTGTTCGGGATCATCCTGTTGTTCCTGGGCGCCGTGCTGCCCCTGAGCTTGTGGCATTTCGACGCGCTCGGCATCCGGATCGGCCTCGGCGCCGTGCTGGCGCTGCCCGTCCTGCTCTACTGGCTGCTGCTCGATGCCGCACTCGGGGCCGGCATCCTCGCCTTCGCCGTGCTGTTCCTTGCTGCGGCCATGATGATCGCCGATCACGTCCATGGTGTCGCCTTCTGGGCGCTGTTTGCCGCGCTCATCATCTTCGGTTTCGTCTCGCAGGCCGTGGGCCACAAGATGTTCGAGCGCAACAATCCATCTCTGCTGGATCATCCGGCGCATCTCTTTCTCGGTCCGATGTTCGTGATGGCGAAATTGTACATGGCGTTGGGTCTGCGGCCTTCGGTGGCCGACCTCATCGCGCCGAACTGGTCGCCGGATCGGCTCGCATCGGACCGGCTTCAAGGCGATCAGCACTCGCGTCCCTAAATGAAAGTCCTCGTCACCGGCGGCAGCGGTTTCATCGGCCATCACCTCGTCTCTGCGCTGACGACGCGGGGCGCCGAGGTGCGTGTGCTCGACATTCGCTGCCCCAGCCACATGATCGCTGACGTCGAGTACATCGAAGGCTCGGTGCTCGATGCGGGCCTGGTGAAGCAGGCGGTCGCCGGCGCGGATCAGGTCTATCATCTGGCCGGACTGCCCGGCATGTGGATGCCGGACCGCGAGGACTTCTTTCGCGTCAACTGCGTCGGCACCGAGACCGTGCTGGCGGCGGCGCGTGCCGGCCGGGTGCGCCGGTTCCTGCACTGCTCGACGGAATCGATCCTGTTCGACTATCCGGGCTCGACCGGCGCCGCCTCGGCGCCGACCGCACCTCCGGCCGACGCGATGCCGGGCGCCTATACGCGCTCGAAGGCGCTCGCCGAGGCTCGCGCCATGGCAGCCGCCGCGGACGGCTTCCCCGTCGTCGTGGGCACGCCGACGATGCCGATCGGCCCGCATGACAGCAACCTGACACCGCCGTCGCAGATGCTGCGCCTCTTCCTGGACAGCCGGCTCCAGCTCTACCTCGACTTCATCGTCAACCTGGTCGACGTCCGCGACGTCGCGGCGGGCCTGATCCTGGCGATGGAGCGCGGCAGGGTCGGCGGCCGCTACGTGTTCGGCGGCGAGAGCCTGCGCCTCAGCCGCATCCTCGATCTGATGGCGGCGATCAGCGGCCGCAAGCATGTCGCGGTCGCCGTGCCCGGCCGGCTGGCCGAGCTGTCGGCGGGCATGCTCGAGTTCGTTTCCGATCACCTCACCAAGCGCTGCCCGTCCGGCACCGCCGAGGGGGTGCGGATCGCCCGCGCGGCCTCGGATCTGTCGATCGACAGGGCCAAGCGCGAGCTCGGCTACGCCCCGCGCCCGATCGAGCCGAGCTTGCGCGAGACGATCGCCTTTCTGCTCGATTCCGAGCCGCGAAGGCGGCCCGACGACAAACAACACCCTTTTCGCACCGCGGCCGAATAGCTAAGAGCAGCCGGTCCCAGGTCTCACAACGGTTCCAAGACATGTCCGGCGATGCCAGCCCCATCTCGTCGTTTGCGTTCAGCGGATGGACCACCACTTGGCCCACCTCGCTGCTTGCCATCATCTGGCTGATCTGGCTCGCGAGCTGGGTCGGCGCCTCGTTCTGGTCGGGGCAGACCCGAAAGCATGTGACGGTGATCAAGACCAGCCGCTATCACGCGCTGATCGTGCTCGGCGGCATCCTGTTCACGCCGTGGACCTCGCGCCTGCTCGGCGAGAAGCCGTTCTGGAATCCCGGCGAGACCGGCGTCTACCTGCTGACCATCGTGACCCTGGCCGGCATCGCCTTCACCTGGTGGGCGCGCATCCATCTCGGCCGCTTCTGGTCCAACGCGATCACCCACAAGGAAGGCCACAAGGTGATCGATACCGGCCCCTACGGCATGGTCCGTCACCCCATCTATACCGGGCTGATCCTCGGCATGATCGCCACCGGCATCGCGGTGGGCACGGTGACCGCCGTGCTCGGCGCCGTCCTGATCTCGCTCGGGATGGCCTGGAAGGCAAAGATGGAAGAGGTCTTCCTCGCTCAGGAGCTCGGGCCGGATTACGTCACCTACCGGCAGCGCGTGCCGATGATCATTCCGTTCCTGCCGCCGGGCTGAAGCGCTCAGCGCCTGACCTGGGCTTCCGACGGCAGCTGCGGCGGCTGGCTTGCCACCTGCGGCAGCAGATGGCGCGGCAGGATGATGCGCTGGCCGGGGACCAGCGGCTGGGCGGCGAGGCCGCGATTGGACTGCTGCAGAGCCCAGAGCGGAACGCGATAATTGGTGGCGATCTGGTCCAGGGTCTCGCCCGGCCGCACTGCCAGTGCAGTGCCGCTGTCCCACAACTCCACGGAGGCTTTCGGCGGCACCAAGTAGCGCAGCGGCACCGGGTCGGCCTCGGCAGTGGCCGAGGTCTGCGACAATTGGCTGATCATGGTGACCAATTGGGCGTGCACATCCTCCATCTTGTCGATGTTGATGTGCGTAACCTCGTCATGATCCTTCATGTCGAAGCTCGCGTAATGACCGCGAAAGCCGGGCTCGGGCTTGACGTCGCCGCCGCCGAGAATGTTGTCGGACAGGAACAGGTTGATGAAGCGCTGCACGTTGGGCGGCACGCTCTTGGTCGCATGCGCCGGATCGACGGTGACGACGAGGGCAACCGGGATGTTCTGCTCCTGCAGTGTGATCGCGATGCGGACGCTGCACAGCCCGCCCATCGAATGGCCGATCAGCACGATCGGGCCCGGCTCCTGGCGGTAGTTCTTGGCCACCTGGAGCGCGATCAGGTCGCACAGCGTGAATTCATAGACACTGGCCCGGTAGCCGGCCTGCTCGATCTTTTCGGCCAGACGGTCCATCCCGGTCGAGAACAGCGGCCCGAGCGCGCCGCGGAACAGGTACACCCGCGGCGGCGGCAGCGGCTGGCTGATCTCGGGCGGCGCGGGGGGTACCGCGCGGATCGCCGCGGGGGTTGCTGCCGGGGATGCCTTGGCTGATCTGGTCGGCGCGGGGGCGGAAGCAGCACCGGGCTGGGCGGCCTGCGAGATGCTCGAGGCGGCAAGTCCGGCGAGGAGAGGTGCGGTAACGAGGATCGCGAGCAATCTCCTGCCGGCAGCCGCCTTGGCTGGGCCGAGCCACCGCCTCGCGATTCGCGCCACGCTGGTCATTCGCGCTCCCGGGAAAGCTCTCAAGCTCAGATCAAGCAGGGTCGTCTCCCCCCTGCCATACCGCTTGTCGCCGCCGAATGGGAGCATTTTGGGGCGCGCGCCCGGTGGCGCGGCCGCCTATTACCGGTAACCGGTGACGTTGGCAGCCCGCTGCGGGGCGGCCATGCGGGTCGGCGGCGCCGCCGCCGGGCGGCCCCGACCGCCGAACACCACGCCGTCGATGGCACCGATCACCTTCTGCTGCATGATCTGGTTCTTTTCGATCGTGACGTGGCCGACACCGGGAACCGACTGAACGTCGACATTCTCGAGCTTGCCGCGGAAGCCGTCGTCGCGGCGGACCGGCTCACCGGCGCCGCTGGCGATGTAGAAATTGATGTAGCGCTCGGCGTTGCCGCCGACGAGCTTGGTCTTGAACACCGAGTCGAGCCCGATCGCGAGCTTCACGGGCACGCCGAGTTGGCCGAGCTTGTTGATCATGTCAGGCAGCGCCGTCGCGCCCGAGGAATGGCCCACGAGGATGATGGTCTTGATCCGGCCGGCGCGATAGGCGGCCGCCGCCTCGTCGGCGAGCGACGACCACGACACAAAATTGGCGACCGTGTTCGGAATGCCCTGCGAATCCAGCTTGGCGGCGATGTCGTCCAGCCCGAGCGAGAAGATGTTGAGCACGCCGCGCAGCAGATAGACATGCGTGGTGCTGGCGGCACTCGCAGCCGCCGGGCTCGGCGCCGCCCGCACCGATCCGGTACCGAGCGGCAGAGCCAGCGCAACGGCCAGCGCCACCATGCCAAAGCAGCGCGCCGAGAGGCTGCGCTTGCAGGTGGGTCGAACGGTGCTGGCGCGTGGCGTCATCGGTCCTTCTCCGCGGCGGAAATGTCGAGACGGCGCGACCGTACCCAAGATGCTCGCGGACGCAACATCGTCGGACATTGCGGGGCGCGTTCCTCCCCCGGACGTGGCTGCGCAGCAACACTCACCGGCGCCAGCCACGGAAAAACCCAACAAGCGACACGATCGAGAGCGGCGCGCGCGATTGCGGTAACGCACCGCCGTTCCTATCTGAGCGCTTCGCCCGCGCCTGCGCCCCCTCCTTCGCGCAGCTCCCTGCCCTTTTCGAATCCCTCGGATCGAATTCCCTCGTGATGCCTCCCGTCATTTCCGTTACCGGCCTGTCGAAGACCTATTCCTCGGGCTTCACCTCACTCAACAATGTCGATCTCGCGATCGAGCGGGGCGAGATCTTCGCGCTGCTCGGGCCCAACGGCGCCGGCAAGACGACGCTGATCAGCATCATCTGCGGCATCGTCAATGCGTCTACGGGCAAGGTCGCGGTCGGCGGCCACGACATCAACCGCGACTATCGCGCCGCGCGGGCGCTGATCGGGCTGGTGCCGCAGGAGCTGCACACCGATTCGTTCGAGACCGTATGGGCCACGGTCAGCTTCAGCCGGGGACTGTTCGGCAAGCCCAACAACCCCGCCCTGATCGAGAAGATTCTCAAGGACCTGTCGCTCTGGGACAAGAAGGACGCCAAGATCATCACACTGTCCGGCGGCATGAAGCGCCGCGTGATGATTGCGAAAGCGCTGTCGCATGAGCCGCAGGTGCTGTTCCTGGACGAGCCGACCGCCGGCGTCGACGTCGAGCTGCGCAAGGGCATGTGGGACGTCGTGCGCGAGCTCAAGGCCGCCGGCGTCACCATCATTCTCACCACGCACTACATCGAGGAAGCCGAGGAAATGGCCGATCGCGTCGGCGTCATCAACAAGGGCGAGATCGTCCTGGTCGAGGACAAGGCCAAGCTGATGGCAAAGCTCGGCCGGAAGCGGCTGAGCCTGCATCTGCAGCACCGGATCGAAGCCGTCCCCGAGGCGCTCGCGCCCTATCATCTCGCGCTGTCGGACGACGGCTGGCGGCTCGCCTATGACTACGATACCAAGGGCGAGCGCACCGGCATCACCAGCCTGCTCGGCGATCTCAGGACCGCCGGCATCCGCTTCGTCGATCTCGAGACCAAGCAATCATCCCTGGAAGACATCTTCGTGAGCCTGGTGCGGCAATGAATTTTCGCGCGGTCGCCGCAATCTACAAGTTCGAAATGGCACGCACCTGGCGCACGCTGCTGCAGAGCATCGTGTCGCCCGTCGTGTCGACCTCGCTCTACTTCGTCGTGTTCGGCGCCGCGATCGGCTCGCGCATCAGCCAGGTCGAGGGCGTCAGCTACGGCACCTTCATCGTGCCCGGCCTCGTGATGCTGTCGGTGCTGACCCAGAGCATCTCCAACGCCTCGTTCGGAATCTACTTCCCGAAATTCATCGGCACGATCTACGAGATCCTTTCGGCGCCAATCTCGCATTTCGAGATCGTGCTCGGCTATGTCGGCGCGGCCGCGACGAAATCCATCATTCTCGGGCTGATCATCCTCGCCACCGCCGGCCTGTTCGTGCCGCTGCACATCCAGCACCCGGTGTGGATGCTGGCGTTCCTGGTGCTGACGGCCGTGACCTTCAGCCTGTTCGGGTTCATCATCGGCATCTGGGCCGACGGCTTCGAGAAGCTGCAGATGGTCCCGATGCTGGTGGTGACGCCGCTGACCTTCCTCGGCGGCAGCTTCTACTCGGTGAACATGCTGCCGCCGACATGGCATTCGATCGCGCTGCTCAACCCGGTGGTCTACCTGATCTCTGGCTTTCGCTGGAGCTTCTACGAGATCGCCGACGTCAGGGTGGAAATCAGCGTCGGCGTGACGCTGCTGTTCCTGGCGATCTGCATGGCGATCATCTGGTGGATCTTCAAGACCGGATACCGGCTCAAGCATTGAGCCGGCATCGGGGGCGGCGTTCCAGCTCAGCGGTAGCAGTGGAAGCGGCCGTAGCCATCGCGGTATCCCCGGCAGTGATAGTGCCGGTGGTAATAGGAGCGGTGTGGAATGCCGAGCACGCCCTCGACGGCGCCCACGGCTCCGCCGACACCCGCACCGACCGCGCCTCCGACGACGCCGCCGACCGGGCCGGCGATGCGGTTGCCTTCGTGGGCCCCTTCATGGGCGCCACGGATGATGCCCTGGGCATGGGCGAATTGCGGCAGCGCCAGCCAGGCCAGCGCCAGGATGACCAGCGCGAGCGCGGCGAGCAGATAGGTCAGCTTCTGCGGCGCGCGATCGTCGAGCACCGCCGTCTTGGCCTTCATCGTCAGCATTTTGAATCCTGGAAACCGCATGGAGGAATCCTTGAAACGCGGATGCGGCCAAAAAGTTGCGCGGTCGTGACGAATTGGACCGATTAGAGAGGTCCTAAGCGCCGGAATGAAAGGCCATCCGCGGGTCGCGAAAATGTCAGCGCCGATGAACGCGGGGAGCCTTTGTCCGGTCCCTGCCCGCCATTAAGGTTGAGGGGGCCCTCGGCTGGAACAAAGCCCGCAATTCCGACATAGTGCAGGCTGAGGCGATGACCTGGGCGTTGTCGAAGTCCCGTTTGAGGTCTCTCCACAGTCGAGGGCCCTGGAGGCCAGAGGTTAGATGCGTACCATCCTTTTTGCAGTTGCCGGCTTCGCCTTTCTGTCGGCCACGCCAGCTCTGGCCAAGATCGACATCACCGTCGACAAGAACAACCAGATCATGACGGTCGCCGTCGATGGCGTCGAGCGCTACCGGTGGCCGGTCTCGACCGGCATTCCCTCGCGCGAAACGCCCAATGGCTCGTTCCGCGCCTTCCGCATGGAAGCGGATCATTTTTCCAAGGAGTTCGACGACGCGCCGATGCCGCACTCAATCTTCTTCACCAAGGTCGGCCACGCCATTCACGGCACCGATTCGGAGGGCCGGCTCGGCACCCCCGCGTCTCACGGCTGCGTCCGGCTGTCGAAGGCGAATGCCACGACGCTCTACGACCTGGTGCAAAAGGACGGCGTGCTCAACACCACGGTGACCCTGACCGGCTCGGCCGAGGTGGCGCTGGCGCGCAATCCACGCCGCGGCACCGCTGTTGCCCGCCGCGACGTGCCGCAGCAGTATGACGACAGTGGCGAGCCGGTCGTGCTGACGCCGCAGCCACAGATGCTGCCGGGACGCCAGGTCGTTCCGCAGCAGCGGCCCGATGACGGCTACATCTATCCCGCCGACGGCAGCGACAACGGCGTGCGCTATCCGGCGCCGCGCGGCACGGCCCGGCGCGTCTACGACGCGCAGGCCTATCCGCAGCAGCAGCAGTACGATTACCAAAACGGCAATCCGAGCTATGCGCAGCCGCGCTATTACCAGCCGCGCTCTTATTATCAGCCGCGCGGCTACTACACCTATCAGGACTGATTGCGCATTGATCCTCGCGGCCGGGCGCTGTTACGCAGCGCATCGGCGCCTCCTCACTCGGCGTTGACCCGCTCAAGCGAGGCGGACGCGCGATCGGCGCTGGCCTGCCCGCGGGCCGTCGGCATGCGCGTGCGCCGCTGCACGAAATACTGATCGGCCAGCACGCCGATCAGGATCACCGTGCCCATCACGGCGAAATTGAGCGAGCTCGGGATGCCCAGCAGATTGACCAGGTTCTGCAGCATCTGCAGCAGGATCGTGCCGAGCACGACGCCGATGACCGAGCCCTCGCCGCCGCGCAGCGAACAGCCCCCGAGCACCGCCGCCGCGATCGCATAGAGCTCGTAGAACGAGCCGTGCACCGCCGGCGAGATCGAGCGGGTGTACATCGCGAGCAGGACCGCTGCCAGCGCTGTCAGCCCGCCGCAGATCACATAGGCCGCGATCGTGACCCGATCGGACCGGATGCCGGAGTAGCGCGCCGCCTCCTCGTTCTTGCCGACCGCGTAGAAATAACGGCCGTACACCGAGCGGTGCAGCACCAGCCAGGCGATGCCGGCCACGATGACGAGCGCCACGACGCTATGCGGCAGCGGAAAGCCGAGGACATCGGTGCGGCCGGCGGCCAGCCATTCCAGCGCCGGGAAGCTTGCGCCATAGCCGAAGCCGGCGGTGGCATCCTCGGTGTAGTAGCGCGCCGCGCCGCGGTAGATCAGCAGCCCGCACAGGGTCACCACGAAGGGCTGGATGCGCATCTTGGTGACCAGCGTGCCATGGACCAAGCCGATGGCGATGCCGCCGGCGAGGATGAGGAACAAGGCGGCGATCCAGTCGACGTCCCGGTTGACGATGAGGTCGATGAACAGCACGCCGAGCAACGCGATCACCGAGCCGACGGCGAGCTCGATGCCGCCGACGATGATGACGAAGGCCTCCGCGATCGAGAAAATGCCGAACATGCCGACCTGGTTGGCGGTATTGGAGAGGTTGCCGACCAGCAGGAAGCGCGGGTTGATGAAGGCCACGACGGCGCCGACCACCAGGATCAGGATCAGCAGGCTGAGATCTTTCTTCTGCACGGGCGCCCTCGCTCAGACGGTATGGCCGACGGCGAGCTGAAGCACGTTGTGCTCGCTGAACTCGTTGCGGGCCAGGAAGCCCGAAATCATGCCTTCATGCATCACTGCGATCCGGTCGCTCACCCCGATCACCTCCTCCATGTCACTCGAGATCATCAGGATCGCGACGCCGGAATCCGCCAGACGCCGCAGCATGTCGTAGATCTCCTGTTTGGCGCCGACATCGATGCCCCGGGTCGGCTCGTCGAAGATCAGGACCTTTGGCCGCATCGACAGCCATTTGGCGAGCACGACCTTCTGCTGGTTGCCGCCGGACAAGGTGCCGACCGAGACCTTGACGTCGGACGCCCGGATCTTGAGCCGTTCGCGCTGCCGATCGGCATTCTCGGTCTCACGCCTGATGTCGACAAGTCCAAAGCTGAGATAGGAGGCGAGATCCGGCAGCGAGATGTTCTCGGCGATCGACAGGTCGAGCAGCAGGCCGCAAGCCTTGCGGTCTTCCGGAATGAGATAGATGCCGCGATCGATCGCCGCGCGCGGCGTCGAGATGCGGATCGGCTCGCCCTCCAGGCTCATGCCCCCGGCCAGCAGCGGCTCGACGCCGAAGATGCCGCGCGCGAGCTCGGTGCGGCCGGAGCCAACGAGACCTGCAAGCCCAAGGATCTCGCCGCGCCGGAGCTGCAGGCTGACGGCCTGGTTGGGATAGGTCGCGGTCACGGCCTCCACCACGTCGAGCACGGCTTCGCCGGGCGGCGCGGCCGGCGGCACGTAGAGCGACCGCAGGTCCCGGCCGATCATCAGCCTGATCATCGCGGCAGGACTGAGCTCGTCTCGCGTCAGCGCGCCGACCATGCGGCCGTCGCGCAGCACAATGGCGCGATCGGCGCATTGCATGACTTCGTTCAGGCGATGCGTGATGAAGATGACGCTGACCCCGTCCGCCTTCAGGCCGGCGATGACCTGCATCAGCCGCTCGGTTTCCGACAGCGTCAGGCTGGAGGTCGGCTCGTCCATGATGACGCAGCGCGCGTCGAGCGACAAAGCCTTGATGATCTCGACCAGCTGGCGCTGCGCCAAGGACAGCTCGGCGAGCGGCGTATCCGGCTCGAAATCAGCGGCGAGGCGCGCGATCAGCGGACGCACCTTGGCCCGCAGCGTCTTGCGGTCGATCAGCCGCAGCGGGCCGCCATAGACCGGCTCGCGGCCGATGAAGACGTTGCCTGCGACATCGAGATTGTCGAACAGGTTCAGCTCCTGGTGGACGAAGGCGATGCCGGACGCGATCGCGTCCGCCACCGTGTAGCTGGTCCGCGCCACGCCATCGATCCGGATCGTGCCGCTGCTCGGCTCCACCACGCCGCCGAGCACGCGCATCAAGGTCGACTTGCCGGCGCCGTTCTCGCCGACCAGGGCGATCACCTCGCCGGGCGCGACCGACAGGCTGGCGTGGTCGAGCGCGACCACGCCAGGATAGGTCTTGCCGATGTCGATCAGCTCAAGGAAGGGCTCGCGCACGCCGGCCGTCGCGTCACTTCTTCAGCATCTGCTTCATCTGCGCCATGAAGTCGTCGACGTTGGACTTCTCGATCACCTTGCCGGGCACGATGATGATGCCGTTGGCCGGAACGCCGGACTTGTCGCCCTGCACGACCTTCGCCATCAGCTTCATGCCCTGATAGCCCCACTCGAACGGCTGCTGCACTACCGTGCCCTCGATCGCGCCGTCCTTCACGCCGCCGAGCGTGATCGGATCCTCGTCGAAGCCGATGACCTTGATCTTGCCGAGCTTGCCGGCCTCCTTCAGCACCTCGTAGATGCGCGGCGTGTTGTAAGAATAGAAGCCGACCAGACAACTGACGTCCGGCATCGCCGCCAGGATGTCCTCGACATTGCGCTTGGCCCGGGTCTGGTCGATCTCGTCGCCGCGTACGTCGACCAGCTCGACCTTCGATCCCTTGATGGTCGCCTTCACGCCTTCGATGCGCTCGCGGGCGTTGTCAGCCCCGAGCAGGCCGACGAAACCGACGCACTTGCCGCCATTCGGCAGCGCCTTCAGCATCAGCTTGCCGGCATCCTTGCCGAGCTCGGTATTGGAGGAGCCGATATAGGCGATGCGCTTCGATTGCGGAGCGTCGCTGTCGGTGGTGAAGAGCACCGTCTGTGCGGCAATCTTGTTGAGGTGCTCAGTCTGGTTCTTCGGATCGACGGCGCTCACCATGATTCCGGCAGCCCCGGCCGCGACGAGGTCATCCAGCATCCGCTGCTGCACGGCGGCTGCCGCCTGCTCGGGATATTTGAGCTGCAGGTTGTAGTTGGGCAGCTCGCCTTGCGCCTTCTTGACGCCAGCTTCGGCGATCTTCCAGAAGTCGGACGCGCCGTTGACGACGAAGGCGAGGACCTTCTTGTCCGCGGCTCCCGCGGAGCCGAGACCGAGCGCCATCGACAACAAGGCAGACGCACCGGCAATCCAAAGACGCTTCATTGAACCCCTCCCATGTGAAGCCGGCCTGCTTTGATGCGGCCGGCATTTTGTAGTCGAACGATATCTAGTCGCGAACAATCATCTCTCGTCCGAACCGCTGGCTCCGCCCGGACGAACAGCACCTCGATCTGGACAGCGTCCGCGCGATCGTTCGCTCAGGGCGAGACGACCAGACCGGTCCCTCACCGCTCAGTTTGCGATCCAGCTCGACTGCGCGTGCGTGCCCCAACCCACCCATTCGAAGACGCGCAAAGTACCGACTTCAAATGAGGTGCGCACCTCAAGGTAGCATGGTCATGACGGGCACGCAACAGAGGCCCACGCAGAAAGCGCGTAACCACTGCGTTTTGCGATGCGGTACAGCAAAGTCGGCGATCAGACGCTCGAGAAATCGATGCGGCAATGCAACCGAGGCCCGCCACTGACGAGGCGCGCACCTCTTTGGGCGCAGACGCCATCATCACGACGATCCGGGCCCGGCGACGTCGAACGGCGGCAGTGCCCCTGTTACTCTCCGTCGCGCAGCCGCCGATACACGGCGCCGAGAATGTTCGAATAATCGTCGGTCCAGACCCGCTCGCCGTCGGTCGGCTCGGTTTCGGTCCACTTGTCCGAGGAGGCCAGCGTGCCGACGTCGGCGTCCTCGCGCGCGCTGATGACGACGTCGGTGGAGAAGATGTACTCGTCGTCGCGGCCGGAGTCCTCGTTGTAGACCCAGCTCTTCAGGTCGTTGGCGTCGGCGATGCCGACGACGACGCTCTCCAGCTCCAGATGCCGATTGGAGACGTGCATCACGACGGCGCCCTGCGGCGCCAGCTTGGCCTTGTAGATCGCCATCGCCTCCTCCGTCGCCAGATGGATCGGAATCGCATCCGAGGAATAGGCATCGACGATGATGAGATCGTAGGCGCCGTCCGGCTCCTTGGCGAAGGTCAGCCTGGCATCGCCGATGACGGGCTTGAAGTCCGGCGCGCAGTTCCTGATGTAGCTGAAATATTTCGGGTCGCTGGCGGTATCGACCATGGTCTGGTCGATCTCGAAGAATTTCCAGCTCTCGCCGGGCTCGGCTGCGCAAGTGAGCGTGCCGGCGCCAACGCCGATCACGGCGACCTTGAGCGGCGCGCCCTTGCGCTCCCGGATCGCGGTGATGGCGCGGCCGATGCCGCCGTCCTTGTGATAGTAGGTGATCGGCTCGGGCCGCCCCGTCACCTTGGAGCCGTCGGCGTTGAGATATTTCTGCGCGCCGTGGATGGTCGTGCCATGCATCAGCACGTGATAGTGCCCGTCGGAGGTCACCACGATCTTGTGCACGCCGAAGAAGCTGCGCACCGTCTCGACGCGGCCGTCATCGGCCGGATAGGCGCGGATCAGGACGAGCGCGAGCGCGGCCGTCGCGAACACTTTCCAGCGGCCACCGTTCAGCAGCAGAGCGAGCAGCACGGCGAGCACGCCCACGGCGCCCGCGACATAGACGCGGTGGTCCTCGAGATAGGTCGTGAGCTTGCCGGTCATTCCGGCGGGCACCAGCAGCGCGGGGGCAATGACCGCGAGCAGGAGCCAGTACCAGCGCGTGATCCGTGGCAAGCGCTCATTGGCCGCCGGCCGGCACAGCGCCGCCAGCGCCAGCAGGATCGGATATTCGGCAACCCATGAGAAGGTGAAGGGGGCGATCAGGCCGGCGAACAGGCCGCCGACCATGCCGCCGAACGACAGCGCGACATAGAAGCCGGTGAGATATTTGGCCGGCGGGCGCGTGCGCGCGAGCTCGCCATGGCAGGCCATGGCGATGATGAAGAAGCAGAGCTGGTGACCGCCGAGCGTGAGCGCGAGATTCTGCTCGCCGCCGAAGGCGAGCAGGACGACGACGCCGGCGATCGCAAGCGGCTGCAGCGCCAGCATCCATTTGTGCGGCAGCAGCGGCCGCGACTGGAACACCAGCACCCAGGTCAACAGATAGAGCGACAGCGGCAGCACCCATAGCAAGGGCGCGGCCGCGACGTCGGTGGAGATATGCGCCGTCACCGCAATCAGCAGGCCGGAGGGCACCGCGGCCAGGAAGATCCAGCGCAGACGCAGCAGCCAGCGTGGCGCCGGGGCATTGCTGTCCCCGGTGTGCAGCAGGCTCGTGACGATCACCGGCGACCGCAGCAGCAGGACGCCGCAGCCGGCGATCAGCGCGATCAGGAGGCCATAGCCGCCGGTCCAGATCAGGTTCTGCACGCGCAGGCTGAAGATCGGCTCGATCAGCAGAGGATAGGACAACAGCGCCAGGAAGCTGCCGATGTTCGACGATGCATAGAGGAAATACGGGTCGGGCGCGGCCGGATGACCTGAGCGCACGAACCACGCCTGCAGCAGCGGATTGTTGGCAGCGAGCGCGAAGAACGGCAGGCCGATCGACACGGTGAACAGGCCGAGCAGCCAAAGCCCGTAACCGGAGCTGGGCGGGTCGCCCCAGCTGCTCGCGATCGACAGCGGCAACGTCAGGATGGCGAAACCGAGCAGCAGCAGATGAATCGCGATCGGGAGCACCCGGCTGGGCAGCTGGGTGAGAAAATGCGCATAGGCATAACCCGCGAGCAGCAAGGTCTGGAAGAACACCATTGCCACCGACCACACCGCCGGCGAGCCGCCGAGCCGCGGCAGCACCATCTTGGTGAACAGCGGCTGCACCGAGAACAGCAGCAGCGCGCTGACGAAAATTGCGGCGGTATAGACGACGAGCACCAGCCGGTTGCGTGCGGCAGAGGGCTGAGCGACGGCGACGGGCGAGGCGATTGAGGTCATGACAACTCCGGCAGCGGCGCGGCCGGCATCAGATGCCAAGACCGGACCGCGATGAGCAGACGAGACATAGCGGATCGCAGGGCGGTATGGCGAGGAGCTGAGGCAAAATGGAGTTTCCCTTGACGTCGCAGCCATCCGGCGCGACAGCACCAGCCGAGGTTCCCGGTGCGGGTCATTAAACAGGGCTTTTTGAAGCTGACATGAATGAAACCGAGGTCATCATCATCGGTGCCGGCCATAATGGCCTGACCTGTGCGGCCTACCTCGCGATGGCGGGCCTGCGCGTGCATGTGGTCGAGCGCCGCAAGGTGGTCGGCGGCGCCGCGGTCACCGAGGAGTTTCATCCGGGCTTCCGCAACTCCGTCGCGTCCTACACCGTGAGCCTGCTCAATTCGCGCGTCATCTCCGACCTGAAGCTGCACGAGCACGGGCTGGAGATCGTCGAGCGCCGGGCGCAGAACTTCCTACCCTCGCCCGACGGCCGCTATCTGCTGACGGGCGAGGGTCGCACGCTGGCTTCGGTTGCGCGGCTGAGCGAGCGGGACGCCGACGCGATCGGCCCGTTCTCGGCACGGCTCGAGGCCATCGCGGACGTGCTGCGCAGCCTCGTGCTGCGGGCGCCACCGAACCTAGTCGCCCAGTTCGGGCTGTCGGCGATCCGCGAGGCCTTCAACGCGCTCGGCACCGCCAACACCCTGCGCGCACTGTCGCTGGAGCAGCAGCGCGACCTGCTCGACCTTTTCACGCGCTCGGCCGGCGAGATGCTCGACGAGATCTTCGAGACCGACCTGGTGAAGGCGCTGTTCGGCTTCGATGCCATCGTCGGCAACTATGCCAGCCCCTACGCCGCCGGCTCGGCCTATGTGATGCTGCATCACGCCTTCGGCGAGGTGAACGGCAAGAAGGGCGTCTGGGGCCATGCGATCGGCGGCATGGGGGCGATCACGCAGGCGATGGCCGGGTACCTGAAGGAGCTGGGAACGCTGGTCGAGGTCGAGGCCGGCGTGCGCGAGGTGATCGTCGAGCGCGACCGCGCGGTCGGTGTCGTGCTCGAGGATGGCCGCACCATCCGCGCCCGCCATGTCGTCGCCAACGTGAACCCGAAGCTGCTCTATACGCGCCTGGTGCCGGCTGGCGCCGTGCCCGCGCCGTTCCTGAGCCGCATCAGGAACTGGCGGTGCGGTTCGGGCACGTTCCGCATGAACGTGGCGCTCGACCGGCTGCCCTCGTTCAGCGCGCTGCCGGGTGACGGCGACCATCTGTCCGCCGGGATCATCCTCGGCCCGAGCCTCGGCTACATGGACCAGGCCTATCTCGACGCGCGGGCGCATGGCTGGAGCCGCGATCCCGTGGTCGAGCTGCTGATCCCCTCCACCCTCGACCCGACGCTGGCGCCCGCAGGGCAGCACGTCGCCAGCCTGTTCTGCCAGCATGTCGCGCCCGAGCTGCCGGACGGCCGTTCCTGGGACAATCATCGCGACGAGGTCGCCGACCTCATGATCGCGACCGTGGACCGTTATGCACCGGGCTTTGCGGCCAGCGTGCTCGGCCGGCAGGTGCTGTCGCCGCTCGACCTCGAACGCGAGTTCGGGCTGATCGGGGGCGACATCTTCCACGGCGCGCTGACCCTGAACCAGTTGTTCTCGGCCCGCCCCATGCTCGGTCACGCCGATTATCGCTCGCCGCTGAAAGGGCTCTACCATTGCGGCTCGGGCAGCCACCCCGGCGGCGGCGTCACCGGCGCCCCCGGCCACAATGCGGCCCAGGCGATCCTGGCCGACCATCGCGCCCTGTTCGGCTGAGGATAAGGGGTGGAAAGGTGGGCGGGCGTCCGTGTGGACAAGCTGTGGACCTGCCTTCGAGATTCCCCCACCCCAAAAGCAGAAAAACCGGGCGCTGAGGCCCGGTTCTTCGAGAACGCCGTGTCAGGCGGATTACTTCAGCGACGTGTTGATCGACTCGAACTTGCTGCTGAGCGAGCTGCCCAGGCCGTTGACTGCGGCAATGATGGCCAGCGAGATGCCGGCTGCGATCAGGCCGTATTCGATGGCGGTGGCGCCAGATTCATCACGCAAGAACTTCAGCAGAGTGGTCTTCATCTGAACCTCGTTTCCCAACCCAGGAACCGAGGATCATCCGGTTCCCATGACGAGAAAATTAGGCGGCCAGAACCTAAAGTTGAGATAAGGCGCTCTGTTCAAGTTGCAGAGATTCTTTGCGGCAATTGAATCACAACTTTCACGCCGCCCCGCCAGCGGCAAGATACAACCATTGAATGTTCCAACCTGGCAGATTTCCGGTCCTATCGCTTGCGTTGGCAGACAAATCCCTTAACCACGCCGTCAAATCTCGCCAGGATCCACCTTGATGACCTCAACGACCACGCCCGCCACCCACAAGGCCAGCTTCACCGTTGCCGATGAAGCGACCGCGCGCCCGGCCGTCGATGTCCTGACCGAGGTGTTCTTCGAAGGTGATGCCGCGGTCGCGGCCTTCGAGCGGCCGGACGGCCGCTGGGACGTGACGGTTCATTTCGCCGATCCGCCGGATCAGGCGCTGGTGCGGGAGCTCGTCGGCGGGGCGGCGGGCTCCGACGTAGCCCAGACCCTGGCATTCGAAGTCGTCGAGGCCAAGGACTGGGTCAAGGCCAGCCTGGACGACCTCGTCCCGGTGCCGGCCGGCCGCTTCATGGTCCATGGCAGCCATGACCGGCAGCGGGTGCCCGGCAACAAGCTCGGGATCGAGATCGAGGCGGCGCTCGCCTTCGGCACCGGTCACCACGGCACCACGCGCGGCTGCCTGCTGCTGCTCGATCACGTGCTCAAGACCCGCGCGCCGCGACGGGTGCTCGACCTCGGCACCGGCACCGGCGTGCTCGCGATTGCCGCCGCCAAGGCGACGCACCGGTCCGTGCTGGCGAGCGACATCGATGCGCCCTCGGTCATGGTGGCGCGGGAGAACGCCCGGCTCAACGGCGCAGGCCCCCTGGTCCGGGTCATCCGTGCTACCGGCTTCGCCGCCGCGGACTTTGCCCGGTGCGGCCCTTTCGACCTGGTGCTGGCGAATATTCTGGCCAACCCGCTGCGCCAGCTGGCTGCGCCGATGCAGCGCCACCTCGCGCCCGGAGCCTTCGTGATCCTGTCGGGCCTGTTGACCCCGCAGGCACGCGCCGTCTGCGCCGCCTATCGCGCCCGCGGCCTGGTTCCGGTCCTGCATTTGAGAATCGAGGGGTGGAGCAGCCTGTTGCTGCAAAAGCAGCAGTGAGGCGGATCAGCTCATGGCATGGATCGAACCTGCACGCTGGGTGCGGCAAGCTCGCGATTACGTCTTCGGCTGGCTCTGCTGGGAGGTGGAGTCGGACTGACTACGAGAGGCACGTCGAACGCGCGGCGCGACGAGACGATTGACGAGATCCGCCAGCGCACTGCGCGGCTTCTCGGCCGGTGCGGGCGCCGGTCCACTTGGCGCGGGCGCCGATAGTTTTTCGAAGGTAAAAGCAGGCATCGTGCATCCCCTCGCCGTTGAGTTGAGGCACTCCCCGGATCATGCGACCGTGGATGATCTTTACGATCGTGGTCGTCACGTCCATACGTTTCCTCGCCGCATCTCTTTCGGATGACCGGCATGCGACAGCAAATCTTTTTGCACAGGCGAATGCAAGGAGATTCTTCGTGCACTGCACTGTCTGCTGGAGGAGTATTCGTCGCCGACGCGGCAAGATCCACTTCTAAAGTATGAGACCGATGTTCGAAGCTCTGTTCCAGACGTTCGAAGAACCCGAAACCGGCGTGGCGCTGACCGCGCGGCTGGCTGCTCTCCGCGAGGAGCTGGCACGGCGCAAGCTGACCGGCTTCATCGTGCCGCGGGCCGACCAGCAGCAGAACGAGTATGTGCCACCGTCGGAGGAAAGGCTGGCGTGGCTCACCGGCTTCACCGGATCGGCCGGCCTTGCGATCGTGCTGCCGCAGGCAGCCGCGATCTTCGTCGACGGCCGCTATACGCTGCAGGCCGGCAAGCAGGTCGACGGCAAGGCCTGGACCGTGGAATCGCTGATCGAGCCGCCGCCCGAGAGTTGGTTGACGCGACACCTGCAGAGCGGTGACCGCGTCGGCTTCGATCCGTGGCTGCATACGACGGCCGCGGCCGAACGACTGGCCGCCGCCTGTGCCAAGGCCGGCGCGGAGCTGGTGCCGGTCGAGCGCAACCCGGTCGACAGCATCTGGACCGAACGCCCGCTGCCGCCGCTCGGCGCCGTCTCCATCCACGGCGCCGAATTATCCGGCGAGAGCGAGGCGGACAAGCTCGGCCGGATCCGCCAGGAGATCGAGCGGCTCGGCGTCGAGGCGCTGGTGCTGTCCGATTCCCACAACGTCGCCTGGACCTTCAACATCCGCGGCGCCGACGTCTCGCACACGCCGCTGCCGCTGTCCTATGCGCTGGTGCCGAAGACCGGACGTCCGACCATCTTCATTGATTCCCGCAAGCTCTCGAACCTGACACGCGATCATCTCGAGCAGAGCGCCGAGGTGGCGGAGGCGGACGTGCTGACACCGCGCCTGACCGAGCTCGCGCAATCCGGCGCAGCCATCGCGCTCGACAGCGCCACGGCAGCCGATGCCCTGACGCGCCTGATCCAGGACGCCGGCGGCAAGGCGGTGCGCGGCGCCGATCCGGTCAGCCTGCTCAAGGCCGCCAAGAACGCGGTGGAGATCGACGGCACGCGGCGCGCCCATCAGCGCGATGCGGTCGCGCTGGCGCGCTTTCTGGCCTTCATCGATCGCGAGGCGCCGAAGGGCACGTTGACGGAGATCGATGCGGTCGAGGCGCTGGAGAGCTTTCGCCGCGACACCGGCGCGCTCAAGGACGTGTCGTTCCCGACCATCTCGGGCACCGGTCCGAACGGCGCGATCGTGCATTATCGCGTCACCCGCAAGAGCAACCGCCGCATCATGCCGGGCGATCTGCTGCTGATCGATTCCGGCGCGCAATATCAGGACGGCACCACCGACGTCACCCGCACGATCGCCGTGGGCGTGCCGACTGAGGAGATGCGCGACCGCTTCACCCGCGTGCTGCGCGGCCACCTCGCGATCGCACGTGCGATCTTCCCCGATGGCGCCACCGGCGCCCAGCTCGACACCCTGGCGCGGCAGTTCCTGTGGCAGGCCGGCATCGATTTCGAGCACGGCACCGGTCACGGCGTCGGCAGTTATCTGTCGGTGCACGAGGGACCCGCGCGCATCTCGAAGCTCGGCACGACACCGCTGAAGCGCGGCATGATCCTGTCCAACGAGCCCGGCTACTACAAGACCGACGCGTTCGGCATCCGCATCGAGAACCTCGAGCTCGTGGTGGCGAAGGACGTCGCGGGCGCGGAGAAGCCGATGAACGGCTTCGAGGCGCTGACCCTGGCGCCGATCGACCGCCGCCTGATCGACGTCGCCATGCTGACCGCCGAGGAACGGGCATGGCTCGACGCCTATCATGCCCGGGTCAGGGAAACCGTCCGTGCAGCGCTCGACGAGAACGACCAGCGCTGGCTCGATCAGGCGACTGCGCCACTGTAGCGATCCGCGCGCCCTGCTACCAACTGTCCCGCTGCCCGCATGGGCGCATGCCGAAACAGGCATTTCCGCGAAGCGGAAGGCCGCTACAGTCAGGGCGTTCACCTGATTTGAGCGGCACCATGCATGGAATGATCAGCAGACCGCCCGAGGCGGCGCCACCGCGCGCCGTCCCCTCGCGCACCGTGCTGGTCCTCCTGGTCGTCATGACCGGGCTGGCGCCGATCTCGCTTTACCTGCTGGTGCCGGCCCTGCCGCTGCTCGCGACCACGTTCGGGCGCGACGCCTCCGTCGTGCAGATGACGGTGTCGTTCTACATGGCCGGCATCGCGATCTCGCAGCTGCTGCTCGGGCCGCTCTCCGACCGCTTCGGCCGCCGCCCCGTGATGCTTGCAGGGCTCGCGCTGTCGATCGTCGCGAGCGTCAGTTGCATCTTCGCCGACACCCTGCCCCAGCTGATCGCGGCGCGCTTCTTCCAGGCGCTCGGCGGCGCCAGCGGCATGGTGATCAGCCGCGCCATCATCCGCGATCTCTATCCGCGCGAGCGCATCGGCGCGATGATCAGCCTCGTCGTCGCGGTCATGATGATCGCGCAGATGCTGTCGCCGCTGACCGGCGGCCTGATCGAGATCGCGTTCGGCTGGCACGCCATCTTCTACGTCGTCGCCGCGCTGTCGGTCGTGATCGCGATCGCCGTGACCATGGCGCTGCCGGAGACCCGCCCTGCCCGCGTCGAAGGCGCGAGCTTCCGTCGCGACGTCGCCATGCTGGTGAAGAGCCGCGCCTTCCTCGGCTACATGCTGTGCCAGGTGCTGGCCTCGCAGATCATCTTCGCCTTCGCCGGCGGCGGGCCGTATATCGTCGAGGTGCAGATGGGCCGCTCCTCGGCGGAGTATGGCGCGTGGTTTGCGACCACCGGCTTCGCCTATTTCGTCGGCAACCTGTTCTGCGTGCGCTACGCGCCGCGCCATTCGCTCGATCGGCTGATCTGGTTCGGACTGGGGCTGCAGCTCACCAGCGCCGCGCTGAACTTCACGTGGAGCCTGTTCGGTTTCAACCAGGTGCCATCAGTGCTGTTCGGCACGCAGATGCTGCTGATGTTCGCCAATGCCGCCGTGATGGCGAATTCCGCGGCCGGTGCCATCAGCGTCCGGCCGGGCGCAGCCGGCACCGCTTCCGGCGCGATGGGATTCCTGCAAATGGGCGTGGGCGCGCTGACGTCGCAGCTCGGCGCCTGGCTCGGCGGCCATTTCAGCAGCACGCTGCCGCTGACATCAGCGATGCTCACCCTGTCCCTCGCCTGCGCCTGCAGCATGATCTTCCTGGTCCCGCGCACGCAGATGAAGGTGACGAAGGAGCTGATCGAGACGGCGGAAGAGGACGAAGCCGGGGTAATGTGAGGGAGGTGCGTGAGCGACTGCACGACCGCGCGTCACTCTCGGCGTCATACCCGCGCAGGCGGGTATCCAGTAGGCCGAGGCGTCTCGGCCTATGACGAATGCCTCTGGAATACTGGATCATCCGCTTTCGCGGATGATGACAACTGTTGGTGTCGCATCCAGCGTCTGTCGCAACCAACACTGCGGAGCAGCTACTCCCCGATCAGCTGCAGCCACTCGTCCTCGGTGAGCACCTGCACGCCGTGCTTTTGCGCGTCCTTCAGCTTTGAGCCTGCCCCCGGACCGGCGACGACGTAGTCCGTCTTCTTCGACACCGATCCCGACACTTTCGCACCGAGCCGCTCGGCAGTCGCCTTGGCCTCATCGCGCGTCATCTTTTCCAGCGTGCCCGTGAACACGACAGTCTTGGCGGCGATCGGCGAATTGCGCTTCGGCCTCTCCGCGTCGAGGATCTTGACCTCTTTCGTCAGCCGCTCGACGATGCCGCGGTTGTGGTCCTCGCCGAAATAGGCGGCGACGCTCTTGATCACGGTGTCGCCGATCTGGTCGAGCGCATCCATCTCCGCGATCGCCTCCTCGTCGCCATTGGCGACCTTGAGACAGGCCTCATGGAACGCCTCCCATGAGCCATAGCCCCGCGCCAGCGCCAGCGCCGTGGTCTCGCCGACATGGCGCATACCGAGCGCAAAGATGAAGCGCTCCAGCGCGATCTCGCGCCGCGCGTCGATGGCATTGAAGAGATTGCGCACCGAGGTCTCGCCATAGCCCTCGATCTCCTCGAGCTTCAGCTTGCTGTTGCGTGCGGCCAGCGTGAAGATGTCGGCGGGCTCCTTGACCCAGCCCTGGTCGAAGAAGAATTGGATCTGCTTCTCGCCGAGACCATCGATGTCGAAAGCGCGGCGCGAGGCGAACAGCTTGAGGTGCTCGATCTTCTGGAATGGACAGGCGAACTCACCGGTACAGCGGGCGCGCGAGCCCTCCTCGCCGGTCGCAATCTCCTCACGCACGACGTCGGTATGCAGCGGACAAGGGCACGTCTTCGGGAAGTGGAATTCCTTGGCGTGCTCCGGCCGTTTGTCGATGAGGACGTCGACCACCTGTGGGATGACGTCGCCGGCGCGCTGGATCACGACGGTGTCGCCGATCCGGATGTCACGGCCCTCGCGCAGAACCTCGCCCTTGTTGCCGATCCCCTTGATGTAGTCCTCGTTGTGCAGCGTCACGTTCTGCACGATGACGCCGCCGACACCGACCGGCTCAAGCTTGCCGACCGGCGTGAACGAGCCGGTGCGGCCGACCTGGATCTCGATGTCCTTGAGCACGGTCATGGCGCGCTCGGCCGGAAACTTATGCGCGATGCCCCAGCGCGGCGTGCGCGACACGAATCCGAGCCGCTCCTGCCAGTCGATGCGGTCGACCTTGTAGACGACGCCGTCGATATCGTAGTCGAGCTCGGCGCGCTGCTCCTCGATGTGATGATGGAACGCGATCAGCTCCTCCACCGAGTGGCAGAGCCTGGTGAGCGGATTGGTGGTGAAGCCGCAGCGCTCGAACCATTTGATCATGCCGCTCTGCGTCTCCGCCGGCATCGCGCTCATTTCGCCCCAGGCATAGGCGAAGAAGCCGAGGGGACGCGAGGCGGTGATGGCCGGATCCTTCTGCCGCAGCGAACCTGCGGCGGAGTTGCGCGGGTTGGCGAAGATGGTGTCGCCCGCTTCCTTCTGGCGCTCGTTGAGCGCGAGGAAGGCCTGCTTGGTCATGTAGACCTCGCCGCGCACTTCGCAGATGTCGGGCAGGTTGCGGCCGTGCAGCTTGTGCGGCACGTCCTTCAGGGTGCGGATGTTGGCGGTGACATCCTCGCCCTCGGCGCCGTCACCGCGGGTCGCGGCGGTGACCAGCTCGCCGCCTTCATAGCGTAGCGACATCGACAGCCCGTCGATCTTCGGCTCGGCCGAGAAATCGATGCGATCGTCGGCAAGCTTGAGGAAGCGCGCGATGCGGCCGACGAAGTCGCGCACGTCCTCCTCGGCGAAGGCGTTGTCGAGCGACAGCATCGGCACCGCATGCCGCACTTTCTTGAACCGGCCGGAGGGCGCAGCGCCGACCTTCTGTGACGGAGACTCGCTGCTGACGAGCTCAGGGAAACGCTTCTCGATCGCATTGAAGCGGCGACGCAGCTCGTCATAGGCGGCGTCCGAGATCTTCGGCGCGTCATCCTGATAATAGAGCCTGTCGTGGGTCTCGAGCTCCAGCGCCAGCCGCTTCCATTCCACCTTGGCCTGGGCCTTGGTGAGATCGGCAACGTCGACGGGCTGCTTCGGTTTTGCTGTCTTGGGCATGCTGCGTACTGTCTGCTCGTCATGGCGGGACGGCCCGAAGGCCGCCCCGAAACGACGGTTTACACAATGCGCACGCCGGAGCCAAAAGCGTTCGGCCCGATCCCTCGGCTTATGCCGCCGCAGCCTCCAGCAGCCGGTCGGCGGCGGCGCGGGCTTCGGCGGTGACCTCGGCGCCGGCCAGCATGCGGGCGATCTCCTCGCGGCGGTGCAGGGTGGCGAGCGTGTTGACCCGGGTGACGACACGCTTGCCGCGATCCAGCGCATCCTTGGAAATCAGGAGATGCTGGTCCGCCCTGGCCGCGACCTGCGGCGCATGGGTCACGGCCATCACCTGAACCCCGTGCGCGAGCCGCGCCAGCCGGGCGCCGATGGCATCGGCGACCGCGCCGCCAACGCCCGTGTCGATCTCGTCGAACACCAAGGTCGGCGCCGAGCCGCGGTCGGACAGCACGACCTTGAGCGCCAGCAGGAACCGCGACAGCTCGCCGCCCGAGGCGACCTTCATCATCGGACCCGGCCGCGTGCCCGGGTTGGTCTGGACCCAGAACTCGACCCGGTCGATGCCCTCCGGCCCCGGCGCCTCGGCGTCGCTGTCGACCTGGGTCATGAACTTGGCGCGTTCGAGCTTGAGCGGGGCGAGTTCGGCATGGACGGCCCGGTTCAGCTTCTCCGCCGACTTGGTCCGCGCCGCCGACAGCTTGGCCGCCGCCGCGGCATAGCGCGCATCGGCCGCCGCCGCCGCCGCTTCCAGCTTCTTCAACTGCTCGGCGCCGGCATCGATCAGGATCACATCGGCGGCATATTTGGCAGCCAAAGCAGCCAGACCGTCCACCGGCGTCGAATATTTGCGCGCGGCCGCGCGCAGCGCGAACAGCCGCTCCTCGATGCGCTCCAGCTCCAGCGGATCGAAATCGGTGGCCGCGAGCGCCACCGTCAGATGCTGATCGGCCTCCTCCAGGGCGTTGATCGCCGAATCGATAGCCCTCACCGCTGGATCGACCAGCGCGGGCGAGCTGACCGCGCGTCGCTCCAGCCGGCGGACCGCCGCAGCCAGCGCGGCAATCGGCGACTGGTTGCCGCTGACGGCATCCTGCGCGTCACGCAGATCGCCTGCGATCTTCTCGCCCTGCATCATGGCGGTGCGGCGGGCGGCGAGCTGCGTCTCCTCGCCCTCCTTTGGCGCCAGCTTCTTCAGCTCGTCCGAGGCATGCCGCAGATAATCGGCCTCGCGGGCCGCGCGCTCCATGCTCGCACGATGCTCATCGAGCGCCGTGACCGCGGTCCGGCGGGCCGCCCAGAGCGCCTCGACCGCGGCGACATCCTTCTCCAGGCCCGCAAAGGCATCCAGCAGCCGGCGGTGGGTGGCGGCATCGACCAGCGCACGTTCGTCATGCTGGCCGTGGATCTCGACCAGGGTGGCGCCGATCGCTTTCAGCGTCTGCACGCTGACCGACTGGTCGTTGATGAAGGCGCGGGTGCGGCCGTCGCCGTATTGAACGCGGCGCAGGATCATCTCGCCATCGGCATCCAGGCCGTTGGCGGCGAGGATCCTGGCGGCGGGATGATCCTTGCCGATCTCGAACACGGCCGTGACCTGCCCCTGGTCGGCGCCGTGGCGCACCAGGCTGGCGTCGCCGCGGCCGCCGAGAGCGAGAGCAAAGGCGTCGAGCAGGATCGACTTGCCGGCACCGGTCTCGCCGGTCAGCACCGCAAGTCCATGGGAAAATTCGAGATCGAGTCGTTCGATCAGGACGATGTCACGGATCGACAGTCGCGCCAGCATGGAACCGAAGTCCTTCGTAACGGGGCGGAACGCCCCTGAGCGAACGACTCGATGCTAGCAGCAAATAGAGAACAAAACAAGAATACAGAACAAAGCCAGACCGACCAGCCGATCTGGCCGACCGCTCAGCCCAGGCCCAGCTTCTTGAAGGCCCGAGAGATGTAGGAGCCCTTGTTCTCCTCGGGCTCGACGCCGCCCGACTTCACGAGATTGTAGGCGTCCTTATACCACTTGCTGTCGGGGAAATTGTGCCCGAGCACAGCCGCCGCCGTCTGGGCTTCGCCGACGATGCCGATCGTCATGTAGGCCTCGGTCAGGCGATACAGCGCTTCCTCGACGTGCCGCGTGGTCTGATACTGCGTCACCACCGCCTTGAAGCGGTTGATGGCGGCCGTGTAGTCGCGCTTCTGCATGTAATAGCGGCCGACATCCATCTCCTTGCCGGCGAGCTGGTCGCGGGCGCCCTCCATCTTGGCCTTGGCATTGGTGGCGTATTCGGAGGTCGGATATTTGCGTACCACCTCTTCGAGTGAGGCAATGGCCTTCTCGGTGCGGCCCTGATCGCGGCTGATGTCCGGGATCTGGTCGTAATGCGACGCGGCGATCAGGTATTGCGCATAGGCCGCGTCCGGGCTGCCCGGATGCAACGTCACGTAACGGGTGGCAGCGCCGATGCAGCCGTCGTAGTCGCCGGCCTGATAGGACGCGTAGGCCGACATCAGCAGCGATTTGCGGGCCCAGTCGGAATAAGGATGCTGGCGATCGACCTCCTCGAACTTCTTGGTCGCGCCTTTGACGTCCTTCTTCTCGTTCATCAGGAACAAGCCCTCATTGTAGAGCTTGTCCGCGGGCTCATCGACGAAGGTGTCGTCCTTGGCCAGGAATTTGTCCCAGAGTCCGCCGGTGCCGCAGCCGCTCAACAACGGCGCCAGCAGGATCAGCGACGCGGCGAGGCGGAGCCGGCCGATGCTTGCTGCGGGATGACGGAGGTCGCGCGTGAGACGCTGTATCGACATGCTTCTTTGGAACCCGATGCCTGTGATCTGATCTACGCCGCGCACCATGAAGGTCGCTTCATGACCGCGAAGGAAGAGCCCCGCCAGTGGCACGCATCACGCGGCCCCGGCCTCTCTAGCCGAAAACACTTCATCAACCAACCGCATAGGAAGCCAATCCGCCCAGATTAAGGCAAGATCGAGGCTGCCGCCGTGCATCATGGTTATCGCTGAAGAAGCCGCGGGAAAACCTGGAAATGCCGACAGCCCGTCCATGAGGAAGGATGCGGTCGGCAACAATCAATGACAAAAAATTCAGCGTACAAGATCTGCAACCGAGCAAATACCGACAGCAGAATCGTGTTGCCCCATCGCGCCCCACGAGGGACGCTATCCGTTCGCTCGAGCCTCGCAGCAGGCGCTCAGGACACGTCCGGACCGTAGGCCGGGGCGACCATGCCACCGACCATGCCACCGACGGCGTCCGCGGCCACGCGGGGACGCCGCACGGTCTCGCCTTCGACGATCCGCCAGGCGGTGCGATCGGCCATCAGAGCGGTCAGGACCGCGTGGTTGAGCTTGTGACCGCCACGGACCGAACGATAGGTTCCGAGCATCGGCAGGCCGGCCAGCGCCAGATCACCGATCGCGTCCAGCACCTTGTGGCGGACGCATTCGTCCGCGTAGCGCAGACCTTCGGGATTGAGCAGACGGTCCTCGTCGAACACCAGCGTGTTGTCGAAGGAGGAGCCGAGCGCGAAACCGGCGCTCCACAGCCGCGACACGTCGCTCATGCAGCCGAAGGTACGGGCGCGGGCGATCTCGCGGCGGAAGCGCTCGGGATTGAGTTCGAAATGATAGGCTTGGCGGCCGATCACGGGATTGGTGAAATCGATCTCGGCTTCGACCCGGAAGCCGGAGTTGTTGGGACGCAGCTCGCCCGTCGAGGCACCCATGGTCACCTGGACCGGCTTGAGCACCTGAATGTAACGCCGTGGAGCCGACTGATTGACGATCCCGGCCTGGTCGATGGCAGCGACGAACGGCGCAGCGCTACCGTCCATGATCGGTACCTCGGGGCCGTCGACCTCGATCAGGGCGTTGTCGACACCCATGCCGCGCAGCGCGGCGAGAACATGCTCGGCGGTCGAGACCAACGGGCCGTTGCGGTCACCGAGCACCGTCGCGAGCTCGGTCGCGATCACCGAACCGAAGGAGGCCTGGACCTCGCGGTCGGCCCCATCGAGGCCGGTGCGGAGGAACACGATCCCCGCATCGATCGGCGCCGGGCCAATCGTCAGGCTGACAGGCGCACCAGAGTGGACGCCTACACCGGTGACGGTGGCTTGCGAACGAAGCGTTGTTTGCCGGCTGAATTTCATCGACGATCGCCCAAGACCCCGCCTGACCCTTCATCGGTCGCCCCTCGCGAACCGACTCACTTTCAGGCATCCCCAAGTCACGGCAGAACTTAACGAGAGCCCCAAAGAGCGCCAACTCACGCTTCTTTACGGATTGTTACCCCATCTCTGCCGTATTCGCGCCAACCCTTAACCAAACTGGAACGTGGCCTTAACCCTCCTGGTTCCCGATCCAAACACCGAAAGAATAATTAATCATTTAAAATCAGTTAGTTGAAGGGAGATCAGCGCGCGCCGCGAGACCAAAAAAAGGGCCCGGCTCTCGCGAGCCGGGCCTGTTCAGCACCGTCAGGGCTGTAACAATTCTCAGGTTGCCTGCCGGCGGAGGAAAGCCGGGATATCCAAATGGTCGTCTCCCTGTGGCGCCGGGGACACAGGCGCGGGACGGCCATGGACATCCAGCCCCTGCGGCGCGGGACGGCGGGCATACTCCGAGACGGGCGATTCGTGGCTCGCAACCTGCTGAGCAACGTTCCGCTGCGGCTTCCGTTCCGGCAGGGGCGGCATCTGCGGCATGGCAGGACCCGCGGTCCGCACCGGCAGCAGAGGTTCGGCGTCCTCGTCCCGGCGGCCGAGACCGACATTTGCGAGACGCTGCAGCAGCGACATCCGGGTCTTCTGCGGATGCTCGTCGCCCTCGTCGCCCCTCGCCTGACGAATCTCGGCCTGGGCCGGCATCGGCAGGTCCTCGAACTTCGGCATGCGCGGCGCGCGAACCGGAACCCGCTCGGCGGCCTGCGGAATGAAGGTCTCGGGCAAGGCCGCCGGCTCGATCGGAGCCGCGCGCTGCGCCTCGGGCTCCGGGAACAGCGACGGCTTCTGTGCAATCGGGCGCACCGTCACATCGCCATAGGACGCTGCCTGCGCCGGGGCAGCCGACGGACCGGGCTCGCTTGCCATCGCGGCCGCGACGGCGGCCAGCGTATCGCGCTCGAGATTCGGCGCCGGACGCGGCGCAGGCGCCATCGGCGCGGGTGCCGGAGCGGCGACGGCCGGAGCCTGCGACGCCTGCTGCTCGAGCTTGGCGGCGCGTTCAGCCAGGCGCTGATTGTCGGCGCGCAGGCGCGCGGTCAGATCGGCGAGGCGGCTTTCAGGAAGACCCGCAACAGCGGTCGGGGCGGCGGCAATCGGAGCGACAGCCGCCGCCGGCTGTGAGGTCGTAACGTTCCGGTTGAACTGCGCCTGCTCGATGCCGGTGGCAACCACCGACACCCGGATCAGGCCGTCCAGCGATTCGTCGAAGGTGGCGCCGACGATGATGTTGGCGTCCTGGTCGACCTCCTCGCGGATGCGGGTCGCGGCTTCGTCGACCTCGAACAGCGTGAGGTCCTTGCCGCCGGTGATCGAGATCAGGAGACCACGGGCGCCCTTCATCGAGGAATCGTCGATCAGCGGGTTCGCGATCGCGGCCTCGGCCGCGGTCAGCGCGCGCTTGTCCCCGGAGGCCTCGCCGGTGCCCATCATCGCCTTACCCATCTCACGCATGACGGCGCGGACGTCGGCGAAGTCGAGGTTGATCAGGCCTTCCTTGACCATCAGGTCGGTGATGCAGGCGACGCCGGAATAGAGCACCTGGTCGGCCATCGCGAAGGCGTCCGCGAAGGTGGTCTTCTCGTTGGCGACCCGGAACAGGTTCTGGTTCGGGATGATCAGCAGCGTGTCGACGACCTTGTGCAGCTCCGAGATGCCCGATTCTGCGGTGCGCATGCGGCGCGCGCCTTCGAAGTGGAACGGCTTGGTGACGACGCCCACGGTGAGGATGTTCATCTCGCGCGCGGTCTTGGCGATGACCGGAGCTGCACCGGTGCCGGTTCCGCCGCCCATGCCGGCGGTCACGAACACCATGTTGGCGCCCGAAAGGTGATCGCGGATCTCGTCGATCACCTCCTGTGCGGCGGCGGCGCCGACATCCGGCTGCGAGCCGGCGCCGAGGCCCTGGGTCACCTGCGTGCCCATCTGGATGATGCGCTGCGCCTTGGACATGGTCAGCGCCTGCGCGTCAGTATTGGCGACGACGAAGTCGACGCCCTGAAGGCCAGCCGTGATCATGTTGTTGACGGCGTTGCCGCCCGCGCCGCCGACCCCGAACACGGTGATCCGGGGCTTCAGCTCGTGGATATCAGGAGGGGTAATAGTGAGTGCCATGATTGCCTCTCGATCACGCGCGGGTGGGTTCGCCCCGGCCGCCGGCCGCGGTTGGTGTTGTTGGAAATCGCATGGGATGGAAACCGGTCATCAGAAGCCCTCGCGTAGCCATCGTCCGACCTTTCCGAAGTAGCCGTCGGTTCCTGTCCCGACCTGCCGCGTATGCCGCGGTTCGACATGTTCGAGGTGCGCGTATTGCGGATAGACCAGCAGCCCCGTCGGCACCGCGAAGGCGGCGTTCTTGGCCTCGTTGGGAAGACGGCCGAAGCCAAGCGGGCGGCCGACACGCACCGGGCGGTCGAGGATCCGGGTCGCAAGCTCGACCAGCCCCGTCAGCTGGGAGGCGCCTCCGCTGAGGACGACGCGCGCCTTGGGTTCTGCCGCAAAGGGCGAATCCTTCAGCCGGTCGCGGACCATTTCAAAAATCTCCTCTGCGCGGTGCCTGACGATGTTCGCGATGGTGGCGCGGGACACGATCTGCGGAACATCCCGCTCGTTGTCACCGGCCGTCGGAACAGACATCAACTCACGCGCGTCGGACCCGCCAGTCAGCACCGTGCCATATAACGTCTTGATTCGCTCGGCATCTGCAATGCACGCTGATAGTCCGCGCGCAAGATCCATGGTCACGTGGTGCCCGCCGAGCGCAAAACCGGAGGCATGGACGAAGCGGCCGCCGGAATAGATCGCGATCGTCGTGGTGCCCGCCCCCATCTCGACCACGGCAGCGCCGAGATCGGCCTCGTCGTCGGTCAGCACCGACAACCCGGCAACATACGGGCTTGCCGCCATGGCCTCGACGTTGAGATGGCAACGCTCCACCACGAGCATCAGGTTCTTGGCCACGGTGGCGTCGGTCGTGACCACGTTCATGTCGACGCCGAACTGCCGCGCCAGCATGCCGCGGGGGTCGCGGATGCCCTTCACGCCATCGAGCGTGTAGCCGACGGGCAAGGCATGCAGCACCGCGCGCCCGTCGCCGGTGGCGTGATGCATGCCGGTTGAGGTCACGCGGCTGACATCGGCCTGGGTCACGGCGCCGCCGCGAATGTCCGAGGTGGCCTCGATCAGATGGCCCATGACGCGGCCGCCGGCGACCGGCAGCAGCACGGACTCGACCCGCACCCTGGCCATGCGCTCGGCCAGCGCGACCGCCTGCCGCACGGCCTGCTCGCATTCGACGGGATCGACGACGGCGCCGGCCTTGACGCCGCGCGACTGGATCTGGCTGTAGCCGATCAGCTCGACCGTGTGGGTGCGGCCGCGAAGCGCGTCGCTCGGCGGCGCCGGCTTCAGCCGCGCGATCATGCAGGCGATCTTGCTGGTGCCGACATCGAGAGAGGCCACAAGCGCCGTGCGCTTCTGGCCCATCGGGCGCGTCTTCGGAGTCTGGCGATCGAAGCCGGTCATGCGTCACCGGCCTTCTTCTTGGACTTCTTGTCTTTGAACAGCTCGTCGTGCGCCTTCGCTGCGTCCTCGGACAGTTGCACCGTCAGGCGGTCCGGCAGCCGCAAGTCGATGGCGACGATGTCGCGTGAGAACAGCCGATCGTCCTGATCGAGCTGGGTCAGGGTGGCGAGCGCGTTGCCGACATCGTGCTCGGGCAGGCGAATGTCGAGGCCGTCCTTGGTACGCAGGTTCCAGCGCCGCTCGCCGACGAACACGGCGGCCTTGGTGACGGCGCGCACCTGCGGGTAGCGGGCGAGCAGCGCCAGGAAATCGCGCGCGCGGCTCTCGGCCCCCTTGCCGACCACCAACGGCAGCGTCAGGAAACGGCGCGAGACATATTGCTCGAGCACGGCGCCGTCATCGGCGATGACCGAGAGGCGGCCCTCCTGCTGCCAGAGCGCGAACGCCTTGCGCTCGACGACGTCGATCTGCAGTTGGTTCGGAAAGAACTTCTGCACCGTGGCGTCGGCGATCCAGGGGTTGGCCTTGAGCCTGTCGCGCACGGCGGCGGCATCGAGGAACAGCAGCGAGGAGCGGCCGGTGACGCCGCCGACGGCGAGGATCTCGTCCTGAGTGAGCTGCCTGCGGCCATTGATCGCCACGGCCGTGATGCGGAAGCCGGCCGCATTGGCCAGCGCATTGCGGGTGTCGGACAGGGCCGCGCTGACGTCCTGGGCGTGGCCGCCCTTGACGATGCCGAGCCAGACGCTGCCGAACAAGAGCACCACGGTCGCCACGGTGCCGAGCCGGCGCGGCAGATAGCGCTCGACGAGCTCGACCACGCGCGGCGGCGCCTCACGCTCGACCATCGGCGCGAGCGCGGCCTGCATCGGCGCAAGATCTCTTCGGGTCGACCGTCGGCCCAGAGGTTGCTTCGTGTATCCCCGCGCGAAGCGGACACGCGGAAGGCGGGCCGAGACATACTCGCGCAGCAGGATTGCCGCGCCAAGGGCAGCGGCTTTCAGGTTCGCTTGAGGCCTCTGCGATCGAGCGAGGCGTCCTGCACCATCCATTGCACGAGCTCATCAAACTGTTGCGCCCGCAGATACTCGCGGACCCGCGCCTGCGCTCCCGGCCGGCCGGACACTGGTGACGTCACGACCCGGCAGCCGAGCACCACTGAGGCGCCAGCGTTAACCTTCGGACGTCCTGGTAAACAAAAAGTAAAATCGGTCCGGAGAGACCAATTTTTTCTCCGATTTATGAGGACCTTGCCCGGAATTCTTAAGCATTTTACGGGTTACAGGAACCACCGGGGACGCCGGGCCGGGTTCTTGCGGGGCGCCTACCGAACGCGGGATCGACGGCTGCGCCCCTCCGCCAAGGCGATCTGCTGATTGAGGAAATCGACAAAAGCGATCCCGTGCGCCGCGAGCGCCTTGGGGTACAGCGAGGCCGCGGTCAGCCCGGGCAGCGTATTGGTCTCCAGATAAACGGGACCATTGGCCGAGACGATGAAGTCGGTGCGCGAATAGCCGCCGCAGGACAGCGCGCGATGCGCCTTGATCGCCTCCGTCTGCAGCGCGGCCGTCACCTCCGGACTGAAGCGGCCGGGACAGATCTCCTTCGTCGCCGCGGCGAGGTACTTCGCGAAATAGTCGAAGGCGCCGTCTGCGGGGAGGATCTCGATCGGCGGCAGCGCGATCAGCGATCCATCGGCCTGTTCGAGCACGCCGCAGGTCGCCTCCGTCCCGGTGACGAAGGGCTCGATCAGATACTCCTCGGTCGCGGCTGCCGCTTTGACGGCAACGAGATCCTGGCTGGCATTGACGAAGATCAGCCCGAAGCTCGATCCGTCCTTCACCGGCTTGGCGATCAGCCTGCCGTAGCGCGCCAGCGCCGCTTCGGCGTCATCGAGCGCGACGCCCTCGGCCGCCGTCACCCCGCCGAGCACGGCGAAGCGCTTCGCCGCGACCTTGTCGAAGGCGAGGTGCGAGGCGGCCGAGCTCGAGCCGGTGAACGGCACGCCGCGAAGCTCGCACATCAGTTGAAGCTCGCCATTCTCCGCCCGGCCACCGTGGAGACCGAGCACCAGAACCCGATCCTCGGCCCTGGCGCGATCGAGAGCCTCGACGAGCGTCCCGATCCGGGGGCCATCGGCGGTGAACGGCTCCTCGAACGGCTTCGCATGCGCGACCAGCGCCGTGCCACTCGCCTGATGCACCGTCTCGTCGGCCTCCCAGAACCAGAGGTCAGCCTCGGGCAGCGCGGCATGCAGCGCCTTGGTGCTGGCGACCGAGACGAGGCGCTCCTTGTTGGAGCCGCCGAACAAAATCGTGGTGCGCATCAATGTCTTCTCGGTTGATCTCACAACCGCAGTCGCGATTGCGCTGACGTCACTTGAGCAAGCGGGGCGATCAGCTCGCCTTGACTCCGATCCGCTTGATCTCCCACTGCAGCTCGATGCCCGAACTCGCCTTGACCCGCGCACGCACGGTCTCGCCGAGCGTCTCGATGTCCTCGGCCGTGGCATCGCCGGTGTTGATCAGGAAGTTGCAGTGCATTTCAGAAACCAGGGCGCCGCCGACCTTGAGGCCGCGGCAGCCCGCGGAATCGACCAGCTTCCAGGCAGAATGTCCGGGCGGATTCTTGAAGGTCGAGCCGCCGGTCTTCTCGCGGATCGGCTGCGCCGTCTCACGATGCGCCTGCACCTCGGCCATGCGCGCCCGGATCGCCTCCGGCGCCGACGGCGTGCCGCGGAAGCGCGCTGCCGTGAAGATCAGCGACGGATCGACGCCGCTCGCACGATAGGTGAACTTCATCTCGGCATTGTTGAAGAGACGGGTCTCCCCGCTGCGGTCGATCGCAATCGCCTCGACCAGGATGTCCTTGGTCTCGCCGCCATTGGCGCCGGCATTCATCCGCAACGCGCCGCCGATCGTGCCGGGGATGCCGAACAGGAATTCGAGGCCGGCGAGATTGGCGGATGCTGCGACCTCGGCCACGCGCTTATCGAGCGCAGCCGTCCCGGCCGTGACGATGTCGCCTTCCGCCTTGACCTCACCGAACGCGCGCGGCGCCAAGCGGATGACGATGCCGGGCACCCCGCCGTCGCGCACGATGAGGTTGGAACCGACGCCAATGACGGTGACCGGCAGATCGGCTGGAAGCCGCCTCAGGAAATAAGCGAGGTCGTTGGCATCGGCCGGCGTGAACAACACCTGCGCCGGACCGCCGACGCGAAACCATGTGAACGGCGCCAGGGTCTCATTGGCCAGCAGCCGCCCGCGCAGCTCCGGCATGACGGCTTTGAGGTCGGGGGTGATGTCGGGGAAGGTCATGCGGCCGCTCTCGCATCGTGCCCCGACATCGTCAGGGTCGGCACGCACTCTCCGTTCCCTCCCCCCTTGTGGGAGAGGGTCAGGAAGGGGGGTGAGCCCCAGGCGCCGGCGCTCGTGGTGCCCCCCTCTCCATCTCTCCTCCACAAGGGGAGAGAGAGCAGAGCGTGCCGTGTGGCAGGGACCCGCTTCGTCAAGCTCACCTGGTCACCCCAGCGCCTTGAGCTCGTTGGGAAGCGCGTAGGCCCATTGCGTGATGTTGCCGGCGCCGAGGCAGACGACGAGATCGCCCGGCTTGGCGAGGCCCTTGACGATGCCGGCGAGGTCCGCGGCCTTCGGCAGCGGCACCACGTCGCGATGGCCGTGGGCGCGCAGGCCGAGCACGAAATGGTCGCGATCGACGCCTTCGATCGGCGCCTCACCAGCCGGATAGACATCGGCGACGACGACGGCGTCGGCGTCGTTGAAGCAGGTGCAGAACTCCTCGAACAGGGACTGCAGCCTTGTGTAGCGATGCGGCTGCACCACGGCGATGATCTTGCCGTTGGTGGATTCGCGCGCCGCCTTCAGCACGGCCGCGATCTCGACCGGGTGATGGCCGTAATCGTCGATCACGGTCACGCCATTCCATTCACCGGTGCGGGTGAACCGGCGCTTGACGCCGCCGAAGCCGGCGATCGCCTTGCGGATCGCCTCGTCGGACAGGCCAAGCTCGCGCGCGACCGCGATCGCCGCCGTTGCGTTCGAGGCGTTGTGCCGGCCGGGCATCGGCAGCGCGATGTCGGCAATCTCGTGCGTCGCGCCGCTCTTGCGATCGCGGAACACCACCTTGAAGCGAGAGCCGCCGCCCATCGGCGTCAGATCGACGAGGCGCACATCGGCCTGCGGGTTGACGCCGTAGGTGATGATCCGGCGGTCCTCGATCTTGCCGACCAGCGTTTGCACCACCGGGTGATCGATGCACATCACGGCAAAGCCGTAGAACGGCACGTTCTCGACGAAGGTGCGGAACGCCTCCTGCACGGCGTCGAAGGTCTTGAAGTGATCGAGATGCTCGGGATCGACATTGGTGACGATGGCGACATCCGCCGGCAGCTTCAGGAAGGTGCCGTCGCTCTCGTCCGCCTCGACCACCATCCACTCGCCGCCGCCGAGCCGCGCATTGGTGCCGTAGGCATTGATGATGCCGCCATTGATGACGGTGGGATCGAGCCCGCCGGCATCGAGCAGCGCCGCGACCATCGAGGTGGTCGTGGTCTTGCCGTGGGTGCCGGCGATCGCGACGCAGCTCTTCAGCCGCATCAACTCGGCCAGCATCTCGGCGCGGCGGACGACGGGGATGCGCTGGGCGCGCGCCGCCATCAGCTCCGGATTGTCGCGCTTGATCGCAGTGGAGACGACGACCACGTCCGCGCCGGCGACGTTCTCGGCCTTGTGCCCGACGCTGACGGTAATGCCCTTCTCGCGCAGGCGTGCGACGTTCGCATTGTCCGAGGCGTCCGAACCCTGCACCGTGTAGCCGAGATTGCACAGCACCTCGGCGATGCCGCTCATGCCGATGCCGCCGATCCCGACGAAGTGGATGGGTCCGATCTCGCGCGGCAGTCTCATGGGGCGTCTCGTCTCAAGGGTTCCGGGCGCCCGGCGGAGGGGCGCGACCGCGAATCATCAGCCCTTCTTGCAAGACATGACTGGCCTGGACAAGTCCGCCCCGGCCGTAAACATCGCCAAATTCGCAGGCGCCCGCCCGATTTTGGCCGATTTTGGCAGCTTCGCGGCCGCGATGGGCGAGCAGTTCCCGCCGGGGATGCCCGCTTCACAAATTGTTAAGCGCGATCCCACGCAAACCCGTCCCAACGGGATACCTGCAATTTTTGCGCGTTCACCGCGTCAGTTCGCGTGGCATGGGTAGTGCCGCGGCCGGCGTGCCGGTCGCGCATCTTTCAACTCTTGATGGAGAATCCCCGCCGATGTGCTCGCTGTGTGAAACGCACCCTCCCGTATTGTCCCGCCGTCGGCTGCTCGGCGGCGGCGCAGTGCTGGCTGCCGCGGCGCTCGGCGCGCTTCCGGCGTTTGCGAAGGAAGCCAAGCAGACGAGCGACATCGCAACACCCCCCAACGCGATCTCGCCGGACGACGCGATGAAGCGCATCGTCGATGGCAACGCGCGCTACGTCGCCGGCAATCTCGACAACAAGGATTTCTCGGCCGGCCGCGCGGCGCGCGCCGCGGCACAGTACCCGATCGCCGCGATCGTGAGCTGCGCCGATGCACGGGTCGCGCCGGAGCTGGTGTTCGATCAGGGGCCCGGTGAGCTGTTCGTGGTCCGGGTCGCCGGCAATTTCGTCAACGACGACGGTCTCGCCAGCCTCGAATATGGCGTCAAGTTCCTCGGCACGCCTCTCGTGCTGGTGCTTGGTCACAGCGGCTGCGGCGCCATCGATGCCACGATCAAGGTGCTCAAGGACGGCACCAAGCTGCCTGGCCACCTGCCCGCCCTGATCAATGCGCTCAAACCCGGCGTCGAGGCCGCGATCGCGAAGAAGCCGCAGGACCTGCTGGCCGAGGCCACCGCGGAGAACGTGCGCAACAATGTCCGGCGCCTGTCGACCGCTAAGCCGATCGTCGGCCGCATGGTCGCCGAGGGCAAGGTGAAGATCGTCGGCGGCATCTATGACATCGGCTCCGGCCGGGTCACGATGATCTGACGCGTCAAGCTGGCCGCAGCGCGCGATCCGCACGCGCGGCTGCGGCCGCGAGCCAGCACACCTGGTGGCAGAACCAGGCCTCCACGGAAGCCACGAAATCCGGCATCAGCGTCAGATGCCGGCGCCCGTCGCCAAAGCGCAGCAGACCGCGCTCCTCCATTGTCGCCAGCAGATTGCGGATATGGGAGCGCGAGACGCCCAGCGAGGTCGCAAGCTCCGCCGTCGAAATCTCGACGGCCTCGCGCCCAGCGGCGGAACGGGCGACGAGTGTCAGCGCCAGATGGATGCCGCTGTCGTGCTCGTCGGTCCAGGCGAGATCGGGAAATCCCGTCAGGGGCCGGTTGTCGCGGCAGAGCCAGCTCGCACATTGCCGGATCGTCTCCGCGTAGAACGCGGCGTCGTCCTGCAGACGAAGGCTCAGTCCGTCGGCATGCGTCAACCGCGCGTGGCAATCCAGATGCATGGCAAGCCAGCCTCGCAGACCCTCGAGGATGACGGCGCCTGGCACCAGATAGCGGATGCGGGCGTCCCCGGGATCGCGCTCGACGGTCACCAGCGACAGACCGCGCAACAGCGCGACGAACGCCGCCGTCTGCCGCGGTCCCGGCAGCCGCATCTGCAGGCGCGTCAGGGTCGGCCGCTCGGCCGGTTTGCGCGCCGACATGTGCATCATCACGATGTGCGCAGCAATTTCCGTCGGGGCGCGCTGACCGAACAGCTTGATCATCAGGCGCTGACCGCGCAGGGGCGCAATCAGCTGATCGCAAAATCCGACGAACACGGGCACGAAGGACGGATGGCGTCGCAAACGCATCGGATGATCATCCGCCGCGATGGCGCCCTGGTCAGCGCTCCGGTTCGTCATCGCATCACCGCGCACTCGATCAACTAGAGCGCCGCCGTCCTGATCACGAGGTCGGCCAGCCGCTCGGCGGCATCGAGCCGCCCGGCCGCGCGCGCAGCCTGGGCCATCGCTGCGAGACGCGTGGGCTCGGCGGCGAGCGCCGAGATCTCGGAGGCCAGCCTGTCGGAGGTGAATTCGCTCTGCACGATCCGGATCGCGGCGTTCGCGTCCGAGAGCACGCCGGCATTGGCAAACTGGTCCTGGTCGATGGCGCCCGGCAGCGGCACCAGGATCGAAGGACGGCCGATCGCGGCGAGCTCGGCGACGGTACCGGCGCCGGAACGCGAGATCACGAGGTGATTGGCAGCAAGCCGCGCCGGCAGGTCGGTAAAGAAGGGTTGCAGGTCGGCATTGATCTTGAGCCGGTCATAGACCGCGCGCACCCGCGCCATGTCCTCCTGCCGCACCTGCTGGGTCAGCACCAGTCGGTCCCAGAGGGCCGGCTCCAGCCGCTCGATCGCGCCGGGCACGATGTCGCTCATGATGCGCGCGCCCTGGCTGCCGCCGACGACGAGCAGCCGCAACGGGCCCGAAGTCTCCGGCGCCACATAGGGCATGGCCGCCGCTTCGAGGATGGCGGGACGCATCGGCGTGCCGACCGTGGTGGTCTTCGCCGAAAGCGCCGGATCGCGGTCGAGCACGCCAGGCAGCGACGTCGCGATCGCCTTCACATGCGCGGACAGGAAACGGTTGGCGCGGCCGAGCACGGCGTTGGCGTCGTGGATCAGGCTGGGCACGCCGGCGAGCCGCGCCGCCAGCAGCGGCGGCACGGTCGGATAGCCGCCGAAGCCGATCACGGCCGCGGGCTTGAGCCGCCGCATCAGGTTGAAGGCCGCGATGGTGCCGCTGCCGAGCAGCAGCGCGGTGCGCGCCAGCGCCAACGGCGAACGGCTGCGCACGGTCTCGCTCGGCACCACGTCGATCATGTCCGGGGTGAACAGGCCGCTGTATCGCAGCGCGCGCTCATCGGTGACGAGACGGACGCGATAGCCGCGCCTGATCAGCTCGACACCGAGCGCTTCAGCAGGAAACAGATGGCCGCCGGTGCCGCCGGCCGCGAGCAGAATGAGAGGCGCGGTTGAGGTCATGCGCTTGTTTACAGGCAATGTGCGGTCATTGCGAGCCAGGCGGCCTAGGCGTAATTGCGCAGCGCGCCGGCTGCGTCGCCGGCCTCGACCTCCATCCGCGGCCGCTGTCGGGTCAGCGCCAGCATCATGCCGACGCCATAGGCCAGCGACACGATCGAGGAGCCACCGTAGGAGATGAAGGGCAAGGTCATGCCCTTGGCCGGGATCAGCTGCAGGTTGACTGAGATGTTGATGGCCGCCTGGATGCCGAACAGGATCGCCAGACCCGAGGCCGCGAAGCGCGCAAAGCCGTCCTCGGTCGCATAGGCGCGCGACAGCGTGCGGATCACGATGAAGGCGAACAGCGCGACCAGCGCCAGGCACAGGATGATGCCGAACTCCTCGGCGGCGACCGCGAACACGAAATCGGTGTGGCTGTCCGGCAGGCTGCGCTTGGCGATGCCCTCGCCCGGCCCCAGCCCGAACCAGCCGCCGTTGGAGAACGCCTCCATCGCGGTGTCGACCTGGAAGGTGTCGCCCGATGCCGGGTTCATGAAGCGCTTGATGCGGCCGGCGACGTGCGGGACCAGCAGATAGGCGCCGAACAGACCAGCGGCCGCGGCGCCGGCGAGGCCCGCGACCCAGATCATGCGCATGCCGGCGATGAAGAACAGCGAGCCCCAGACCATCAGGACCAGCATGGTCTGGCCGAAATCCGGCTCCATCACCAAGAGCGACACCAGCATCATCAGCAGCACCAACGCCATCGTGGTCGCCGGCATGTCGGGCCGCCGCGCCGATTCCGAGAACAGCCAGGCGGAAACCACGACGAAGGCTGGCTTCGCGGCCTCGGACGCCTGGATGTTGACGCCGATCAGCGTGATCCAGCGCCGCGAGCCCTTCACCTCCGGCCCGATCGCGAGCGTCAGCACGATCAGCACGATGGCGACCGCGAACACCACCAGCGCGCTGCGCCGGATCTGGCGCGGCGACAGGAAGGAGACGCCGATCAGCACGATGAAGGACGGCAGCAGGAACAGGACGTGGCGGTTGAAGAAGTGAAACGGATCGAGCCCGATCCGGGTCGCGACCGGAGGGCTGGCCGCCAGCGACAGGATCACCCCGCACAGCATCAAGGCGAGGATGGCGCCGAGCAGCGGGCGGTCCACCGTCCACCACCAGTCGGACAGCGGATTGCGTTCTTCACGGGAGAGCATCGGGCGTCCACCTGAGGCCTTAAGGAATCAGACCATTGGCGCCCAGGATGGTTATTGAAGGGTTAAGGATTCCTCCGCTGTCGTCCCGGACAAGCCGTGACGCGCCAGCGCGTCGCGGCGCCGATCCGGGACCCATACGCCGCGGCCATCGTGAACGGACAAAATGCCAACGACCCGCGTGCCTCAAACCGCTTCATGGGGGTATGGGTCCCGGCGTTCGCCGGGACGACACCGGTGTGTGCTGCTGCAGATGCGCGTCGTATCGTTCAAGCGTCCGGCCTGCTGAGCAAACACCGTCATCCTCCGCGCAGAGGAGAATCCAACACACCGTACCGTCGCGATGAAGCTACGCCACCGGGTTCACGCCCGGCAGAGCCTGCACCAGCTCGCGGAACCGCGTGCCGCGGATCTCGAAGTTGCGGAATTGGTCGAACGAAGCGCAGGCCGGCGACAGCAGGACCACGGCCTCCTTCAGGCCGGAGGCTTCAGCGTCTGCAGCCGCCTGCGCCACCGCGATCTCCAGCGTGCCGGACATCTCGTGCGCCACCTTGTCACCGAGCGTGCCGGCAAACTCCGCGGCCGCCTCGCCGATCAGATAGGCCTTGCGGATGCGCGGGAAGAAGCCCGCGAGGCTGGTGATGCCGCCGGCCTTGGGCTTGCCGCCGGCGATCCAGAAGATGTCGGCGAAGGACGACAGCGCATGCGCGGTCGCATCCGCGTTGGTGCCCTTGGAGTCATTGACGAACAGCACGTCGGCGCGGCGGCCGACCTGCTCCATGCGATGCGCGAGGCCCGGAAAGCTGCGCAGCCCTTGCTGCAGCACGTCAGCAGCGACGCCTAGCGCGAGCGCAGTCGCCGCGGCGCAGGCCGCGTTCTGCGCATTGTGCTGGCCGCGCAGCGAGCCGATGCCGCCGAGCCGCGCGATCTCGCTGCGTGCCCCGCCCGAGCTTCGCACGATCGTCTCGTGCTCGACATAGATGCCATCGGCCAGCGGGTTCTTCACCGAGATGCGCACCACGCGCTTGCCGCCCTGCTCCAGCCGGTCAGCGGTCGTGCGCGAAAACCCGTCGTCGACGCCGACGATCGCCGTTCCCTCACGCTTCACACCCGCCACCAGCCGCTCCTTCACCGCTGCGTAGTTCTCGATCGTGCCGTGGCGGTCGATGTGATCCTCGCTGACATTGATCAGGATGCCGACGGTCGGATCGAGCGACGGCGTCAGGTCGATCTGGTAGGACGACATCTCGATCACATGGACGCGGCCCATGCGCGCGGGCTCCAGCGACAGGATCGCGGTGCCGATATTGCCGCCCATCTGGGTGTCGTAGTTGGCGACGCGCATCAGGTGCGCGATCAGCGCCGTCGTGGTCGACTTGCCGTTGGTGCCGGTGATGGCGACGAACGGCGCATCCGGCGCGTGGCGCCTGCGCTCGCGGCAGAACAGCTCGATATCGCCGATCACCTCGACCCCGGCCTCGCGCGCCCTGAGCACGGTCCAATGCGGGACGGGATGGGTCAGCGGCACGCCCGGCGCCAGCACGAGTGCGGCGAAGTTCGCCCAGGAGACGGTGCGCAGATCGGCGGTGATGAAACCCGCCTTCGCCGCTTCCGTCATCCGATCGGCGCCGTCGTCGGCCGCGATCACTTCGGCGCCGCCGGCCCGCAGGGCATGACACGAAGCCAGCCCCGAGCCGCCGAGTCCGAACACGGCGACGGTCCTCCCGGCGAATGAGGTGACGGGGATCATGGGAAGAACTCCGTCGTTCCGGACACCGCGCAGCGCTGATCCGCAATCTCGGGATTCCGGGTTCGCGCTGCGCGCGCCCCGGAATGACAATCCATGGCATACGGACCCATCAGCGCAGCTTCAGCGTCGAGAGACCGACCAGCGCCAGCATCACCGAGATGATCCAGAACCGGATCACGATCTGCGGCTCGGTCCAGCCGAGCTGTTCGAAATGGTGATGGATCGGCGCCATCCTGAAGATGCGCTTCCCGGTCAGCTTGAACGAGGCCACCTGCACGATCACCGACACGGCCTCCAGCACGAACAGGCCGCCGATGACAGCCAGCACGATCTCGTGCTTCACCGCGACCGCGATCGAGCCGAGCATGCCGCCAAGTGCCAATGAGCCGGTGTCACCCATGAAGATCGAGGCCGGCGGGGCGTTGAACCAGAGGAATCCGAGCCCGGCGCCGAGCACCGCGCCGCACAGCACGGCAAGCTCGCCGGTGCCCGCGACATAATGGATCTGCAGATAGTCGGAGAACACGGCATTGCCGACCAGGTAGGCGATCAGACCGAAGCTCGCCGAGGCAATCATCACCGGCACGATCGCAAGGCCGTCGAGGCCATCGGTCAGGTTGACGGCATTGCCTGCGCCGACGATGACGAAGGCGCCAAAGATGACATAGAGCCAGCCGAACTTGAAGACGAGGTCCTTGAAGAAGGGAATCGCCAGCCCTGTCGAGGATGGATCGCGGCCGAGGCGAACCAGCGCATAACAGGCGACCAGCGCGATTGCAGCCTCGATCAGCAACCTGAGGCGGCCAGCGAAGCCCGAATGCGACTGCTTGGTGACCTTCAGATAGTCGTCATAGAAGCCGACGAAGCCGAAGCCGAGCGTGACCGCGAGCACGATCCAGACATAGGGATTGAGCGGATTGGCCCACAGCACGGTGGAGACGACGAGTCCCGAGAGGATCATCAGCCCGCCCATCGTGGGCGTGCCCTTCTTGCTGATGATATGCGATTGCGGACCGTCGGTGCGGATCGGCTGGCCTTTGCCTTGACGCAGCCTGAGATGATCGATGATCCAGGGGCCGAACAGGAACACGAACAGCGCGCCGGTGACGACGGCGCCGCCGGTCCGGAAGGTGATGTAACGGAACACGTTCAAGAGCCCGCGAAACACCGAAAGGCTCGGAAACGTATTCGTCAGCTCGATCAACCAGTAGAACATCCAACCCGCCTATGCCGCCTCACCGAGACTAAGCCACGCCAACACGGTTGCTCGTGCGCGAATCCGGTCCAGTCTCTTTTAACCATGAACGGGGCCGGGTGCGAATCGTAGCCCGACGGGAATGATCCGTCCGGCATGACCGCTTCGGCCACCAGTGGAAAACTATCCTTCTGCCGCGCCGCGATATCGCCCGATTTCAACCGACGCCCTGCAACGCCGCGGCGAGCTTCGACACGAACTTGTTGACCCAGAAGATCTTCTTGCTGCCCTTGATGACGACGACGTCGCCCGGCGCGAGCAGCGCCGCGACCCGGCCGGGATCCAGCGTCACCGGATCCTCGTGCCAGCCGAGCCGCTTCGCTTGCGGCAGGCTGTCGAACAGGTGACGCATCAGCGGACCGACGCAATAGACGCCGTCGACCCCGGCGAGATGAGCGACCATCCCCTGATGATAGGCCGGCGCCTCGTCGCCGAGCTCAAGCATGTCGCCGATGATGGCAATGCGCCGCCCCCGCACCGGCCGCGCCTGCAGGCTGTCGAGCGCCGCCGCCATGCTGGCCGGATTGCCGTTGAAGCTGTCGTCGATCAGAACGATGTCGCCGATGGTCTGCTCGACGCCGCGGCCCGTCATGATGCCGACCAGGCCGAGCGTCGGCGCGAGCAGCGCCGGATCGAGCCCGGCCGCCGCGATGGAGGCGAGCGCCGCCAGCGCATTGTGCAGGCGATGCGGCGCCCCCGGCGTCACCGTGAAGGCGACGCGGCGACCGGCGATGTCTGCCGACACATCCCAGCTGTCGCCGCGCGAGGTGTGCGAGAGCTCGCGCACGTCAGTGCCGCCACCGAAGCGGATCACTTTGCCCGTCCATTCCGGCGCAGCGAGATCGGCCGGCAGCACGAGAACGCCGTCAGCCGGCAGCCCGCACGCGATCGAGACTTTCTCTTTCCTGATCGCTTCCAGGCTGCCGAGCTTCTCCAGGTGCACCGGCTGCACGTTGACGACGAGAGCCACCGTCGGCTGCGACAGCTCCGTCAGCCGCGCGATCTCGCCTTTTTGATTCATGCCCATCTCGACGACCCAGACCGAAGCGCCCGGATCGGCATTGCACAGCGTCAGCGGCACGCCCCAGAAATTGTTGAAGCTCGACGGGCTGGCTGACGCTCCGGGATAGGCGGCGATGAACTCCTTGGTCGAGGTCTTGCCGGCGCTGCCGGTGAGCCCGATCACCGGGCCATGAAAGCGCGCCCTTGCAGCGCGCGCGAGCGTCCACAATCCATCGATCAGCGTGTCCTGCACCACGAGCTGCGGGACGGTGATGCCGTCGATCCTGTGCGGCACGATCATCGCGACGGCGCCGGCCGCTTCGGCGTTGGCCGCAAACTCCCAGCCGTCGCGGCTGGAGGCGAAGCTCGACACGAAGCCACCGCTCGGCGTGCCGCTCAGCGCAACGAACAGGCTGCCGGGCTTCACGGCACGGCTGTCCTGCGTCACGAAATCGATCGGGCTCTCCGGATAGTCACCGGCGAGGCCGAGCGCGCGCGCCGCCTCCGCCACGGTCCACAGCGCCTTCGTCATGGTGTCCTCGATGCCAACGCGTCCGCGACCGCTTCGTGATCGCTGAAATGCAGAACATTGCTGCCGATGATCTGTCCGGTCTCGTGGCCCTTGCCGGCGATCACGAGCGCATCGCCGGGCTGCAGCTCGCCAATCGCGACCTCGATCGCCTCCGCCCGATCGCCGATCTCGCGCGCACCGGGTGCGGCGGCCAGGATCGCGGCGCGGATCGCAGCCGGATCCTCGCTGCGCGGATTGTCGTCGGTGACGATGACGCTGTCGGCCCCTTCAGCGGCGATCGCGCCCATCAAAGGGCGCTTGCCGGTGTCACGGTCGCCGCCGGCGCCGAACACGACGACGAGTTTTCGCGCAGCATAGGGCCGCAGCGCGTGCAGCGCCTTGGCAAGCGCGTCCGGCTTGTGCGCGTAGTCGATGAAGATGGGTGCACCATTGTGCTCGCCGACCAGCTCGAGCCGGCCCCTGGCGCCCTCGAGCTGCTCGAGAGATTCGAACACGGCTTGCGGATCGCTGCCGGTGCCGATCGCAAGGCCCGCCGCGACCAGCGCATTCTCGATCTGAAACGCGCCGACCAGCGGCAGGCGGACCGCATGCATGCGGCCGCAATGCTGGATCTGGAGCTGCTGAGCAAAGCCGTCGATTGCAGTGGCCACCAACCGGATGCCCTCTCCAGCGCCGTCCCCATGCGTTCCCACCGTCATCAGGCGAAGACCGCGTGTCTGCGCCGCGGCGATGACCTCCGGCGAGCACTCATGATCGGCCGAGATCACGGCAGGGCCGCCCGGCGGCACGAGATCGCGGAACAGCCTCAGCTTGGCGTTGAGGTAGTGCGTGATGTCCGGATGATAGTCCATGTGGTCGCGCGACAGGTTCGTGAACCCGCCGGCCGAGACCCTGACACCATCGAGCCTGAATTGATCGAGCCCATGCGACGAGGCCTCGAACGCCAGATGGGTGACGCCATCCTGCGTGATCTCGTCGATCTGCCGATGCAGCGCGATCGGATCCGGCGTCGTCAGCGAGCCGTAGACGGTGCGCTTGTCCGACACCAGCCCGACGGTGCCGATGCTGGCCGAACTGTGGCCGAGGCGCTGCCATATCTGGCGCGTGAAGGCGGCGACCGACGTCTTGCCGCTGGTGCCGGTGACGGCGGCAATGGTCGCCGGCTGGCGCGGATAGAACCGAGATGAAGCGAGCGCGAGCGCCCGCCGAGGGTTTGGCAGCGCGATGAATGGCACGGCCAGCTCCGTTCCAGGGCCCGCCGCGCCGGCCACGGCGACCGCGCCGGCCGAGATCGCCGCCGCGATGAAGCGGGTGCCATCGGTCTTGGTGCCGGACAGAGCAAAAAACAGGTCGCCGGGCCGCACGGCGCGGCTGTCCACCGCGAGGCCGGAGATCTCGACAGCGGCGATGCGGGCGTCGAGCGTCGCCTGATCGCCCAGGAGGTCCTGAAGTTTCATCCTGGTTCCGTGCCAGTCCTGGCCCCGCCCCGGGCGGCGGCAGCTCCAAAGCTCGCGATTCGACGACGGCTTACTGTGTCAGCCGCGATGCTGCAAGAATTTGGCGGTCGGACGGCGGCAGGTCGAAGCGGGGCTCGATTCCCAGCAGCGGCCCGATCCGGGAGATCACGGCACCAGCCGTCGGCGCGGCATTCCAGCCGGAGGTGATGAAGCCATAGGTTTCCTTCAATGACTGCGGCTCGTCCAGCATGATCAGGAGCTGGTATTTTGGCTTGTCTGCCGGGATCACGGCGGTGAAGAGGGTCAGCACCTTCTTCTTGGCATAGCGGCCGTTGATGACCTTCTCGGCGGTGCCGGTCTTGCCGCCGATGTAATAGCCCTTCACGTCGGCCTTGCGCGCGGTGCCGACCTCGGCGTTCAGACGCATCAGGTAGCGCATCTTCTCCGAGGTCTCCGGCTTGATCACGCGCTTGGCGACCTGCATCGCCTCTGCCTCGGTGCGCTTCATGAAAGTCGGCGGGATCAGATAGCCACCATTGACCAGCGCGCTGACACCCATCACGCCCTGCAGCGGCGCCACCGCCATGCCGTGACCGAACGCGATCGTGACCGTGTTCAACTCGGCCCAGCGCTTGGGCAGGATCGGCGAGGCGCTCTCCGGCAGCTCGGTGCGCAACCGGTCGAACTGGCCCATCTTGCGCAGGAACGCCTTGTGCGCGTCCACGCCCTGCGCCAACGCGATCCTGGCAGCACCGACGTTGGACGAGAAGTAGAACACTTCCCGCATGTTGAGGAAGCGGCCCTTTGGTTCGTCGTCGTGAATCGTAAACTTGCCGTAGTGCAGCGGTCCGCGCGCATCCCACAGCGAGTTGAGATCATACTTGCCGCTGTCGAGCGCCATCGCCAGGGTGAAGGCCTTGAAGGTCGAACCCATTTCGTACACGCCCGTGGTCAGGCGGTTGATCCGATCGGGATCGTGCGCTTCCTTCGGGTTGTTCGGATCAAAATCCGGCAGCGAGACCATGGCGATGATCTCGCCGGTCCTGACATTGACGACGAGACCGGAAGCCGCCTTGGCCTTGAACTTGTCCTTGGACTTGAGCAGCTCATCGCGCAGCGCGTGCTCGACGCGCAGATCGACCGAGAGCTCGATCGGGCGCTGCAGGCGATCGGTGGCGAAGCCGGCGCGATGGAGGTCGGCGAGGCCCTGATTGTCGAGCCACTTCTCCATACCGGCGATGCCCTGGTTGTCGATGTTCACCAGGCCGATCAGATGGGCCACCTCGTTGCCGGTCGGATAGACGCGCTTGTTCTCGCGCAGGAAGCCGATGCCCGGCAGGCCGAGGCGATGAATGTCCTGCTGCTGCTTCGGTGTCATCTCGCGCTTCAACCAGACGAAACCCTTGCGCGACAGCAGTCGGTCGCGGACCTCGCCCGTATCGAGATCCGGCAAGGTCGCCGTCAGAAGCTCGATCGCCTCGTCCTTGTCGATGAGACGGCGCGGCTCGGCGAACAGGCTCGGCGTCTTGACGTCGGTGGCGAGAACGGCACCGTTGCGGTCGACGATGTCGGGCCGCGCGGTGGCGATGGCGTCCTGCTGCGCGGCACGCCGCGCGCTCGGACCATCCGAGCCGATCGCGAACATCACGAGGCGGCCGCCGATGATCGCGTAGACCGCGGCAAAGGCGACGATCGCGAGGCCGACGCGCACGCGCGCCTTCGCAGTGCGATCGACATCGCGCCCATACAGCAGCGTGCGCACCAGTCGCTGCCGCCAGGGCTCCTGCGGCTTGACGTGAGGCCGACGCTGATCGCTCATTGCTGATCCTCCGGGCGACGCACCGATCCGGTCACGGGGGGCTCTTCGTTGATCGCGTCGATCGCATCGATCATCGATCCGATCGGATCCGGATTGTCCGGTCGCGCAAATCGCGGCGGCCGCTCCGGCAGATTCTTCAGGCTGTCGTATTGTGTGGCGTTGAGCGGCTTCAGCGGCAGATGCCGTTCGACCAGCCCTTGCAGCCGCAGCGGCGCGTCGAGCTTGGCCCATTCCGCGCGCAACACTGCGATGGCCTCGCGCTGCTCGCGGATCTCAGCGCGCAATTGCAGCACGCGCTCGACCCGTGCCGTCGAGTCCATCTTGATGCGATAGACATAGGCCGCCGCGAAGATCAGCGAGCAGATCACGACGAGGTGCAGGAGGCGCATCGGTCACCCTCCTCGCAGGACGTCGGCCAGGCGCGGCCAGGGGGATGATGATGCCGAGGCGTGCGCCGGCGCGGCCGTGCGTTCGGCGCCGCGCAGCTTGGCGGAGCGTGCCCGGGGATTGGCTTCGGTCTCGGTCTCCGCGGCCACCACCGGCTTGCGGTTGAGCAGCTGGAAGCTGGGTGCCTCCTGGGCCACCTCGGGCCGATGGCGGGAGCCGCCGCCAGTCCTGCTGCGCTCGGCCAGGAACGTCTTGACGATGCGGTCCTCGAGCGAATGGAACGAGACGATCGCGAGGCGGCCGCCCGGCGCCAGCACGCGCTCCGCTGCCGCCAGCGCCTGTTCGAGCTCGTCCAGCTCCTCGTTGACGAGAATGCGCAACGCCTGGAACGTGCGCGTCGCCGGATGGATGTCGCCAGGCTTCGATCTCACCACGCGCGCGACGATGTCGGCGAGCTGCCGCGTCGTCGTGATCGGCTGCTCCTTGCGCGCGGCGACGATGGCCCGCGCCACGGCGCGGGAGTGCCGCTCCTCGCCAAAGATGTAGATGACGTCGGCCAGATCGCGCTCGGCAGCGTGCGCAACGACATCGGCAGCCGTCGGCCCCGTGCCGCCCATCCGCATGTCGAGCGGGCCGTCGAACCTGAACGAGAAGCCTCGCGCGGCGGAGTCGAGCTGCATCGAGGATACGCCGACATCCATCACGACGCCGTCGACATGTGTGAGGCCTTGCGATGCACAGATGTCGGCCAATGCCGAGAAGCGGTTCTCGACCAGTGTCAGGCGACCGCCCGCTTCGGCGAGGAGACTCGCGCCGCCGGCGATTGCGGTGCTGTCGCGATCGATCCCGATCACCCGTGTTCCCGCCGTCGCCAGGATCAGGCGCGTATAGCCACCCGCGCCAAAGGTCGCATCGACATAGGTTCCGCCGGCGCGCGGCGCCAGCATCTCGACCGCTTCGGGGCCGAGCACCGGGACGTGTCGCTGGTCAGCCGTGCTCACGCGGCCGCTCCGCAAGCGCGCCGTTGCTTCAGACTGACTTTGTTCGGCAGCGAGCCCATCGCGCCTTCGATCCTCGCGCCCGTCAATTCGCCAAGCCATCTCCCGGGACGGTCGGTCATCCGTCGAGCCGTCCCCACATCAGCGGCACGATCCGGCCTTGTCGAGACCCTCGATCCGACAGCGATCGCGCGGCGCCGGAGCGCCCCGGAACCGCTTTCGATCGTGATCTGCCGTGCAGGACCTTGCATCGTGGCGGCTTGCCGTCCCGAAAGCCGGCTTGGCTCTTCACCACTCAGTAACGGCGTTTAGCGTTAACAAACAGTTGACGGTCTGTGGCGGATGTTGGGCACTTGGACCGCGAGGCGGAGCTGCCCGGTAGACCGTTCGTCCTGCACGCCGTCGCGCCGTTCGGCGGACTGGCAATCGCCATACAACGGTCCGCTCAATAGCGAGGGCTCGCATGCGATTTCGATTGCGGCTGGGACATGTAAAAGAGTAGTGCCTGCCCATATTCGGTTTGAGCCATCGCCGCCGCCGTCCGCTTCGAGTCGTTCATGCCAAATCCATCCGACAAGCCGGAATCGAAGCGTCCCCGTGCGCTGCCGATCCCCAAGGGCGTTTCCGACCTGCCGGTCTTCACGCCGGACTCGTCGATCGCCTCCGACGTGATCCCGTCGGCCAATTTCGGCGAGCGCAAGGGTGGGCGCCAGCCGGACATGATCATTCTTCATTACACCGGAATGCCGGATGTCGAAGGGGCGATCACCAAGCTTTGCACCGCCGGCAGCGAGGTGTCCGCCCATTACGTCGTGCTTGAGGACGGACGCATCGTCCAGTGCGTACCGGAGGCCTTCCGCGCTTGGCACGCGGGTCTCTCGTCCTGGGGCGGCGACGAGGACATCAATTCCTGCTCGATTGGTGTCGAGATCGTCAATCGCGGCCACGATTGGGGCTATCCGGATTTCCCACCGCGGCAAATCGCGGCGGTCATCGCGCTGTGCCGAGGCATCATGCTTCGCCGCAATGTGCCGGCGCATCGCGTGCTCGGGCATTCCGACGTGGCGCCCGCGCGCAAGAAGGATCCCGGCGAGAAATTCCCGTGGCATTCGCTGGCGAATTCGGGCGTGGGCCACTGGGTGCAGCCGGCGGCGATCACCAAGGGCGAGACGTTGAAGCTCGGCAGCATCGGCGATGACGTCAAGGGCTTGCAGAAGGCGCTCGCCAAATACGGCTATGGCGTGCCGATCACGGGCAAATTCGACGGCATCACCATGGATGTCGTCACCGCGTTCCAACGGCACTTCCGCCCCGAAAAGATCGACGGCATCGCCGACCGCTCGACCTTGTGGACGTTGCATGCGCTGCTGACGAGCCTGCCGGCCGAGGATCAGGCGCCGCGCGTCTGACACGTCAGGCCTCAGCGTCGAGCTCACCGAGCCGCCGTGCATACAGACGCCTGAGCGGCGCGAGCTGCGTGGCTGCGCTCGCCTCGCGGTAGCCGGCGCGCGCCTCGTCGCGCCGACCGAGCCGCCGCAGGAGGTCCGCCCGCACCGCCGGTAGAAGATCGTACTGCTTCAATCCGCCGCGCGCGGCCAGCGCATCGACCAGCGCCAGCGCCCGCGCCGGGCCATCGACCATCGACACGGCGGCTGCATGATTGAGCTCGATCACGGGCGATGGCGCGATCCGCAGCAGAACCTCGTAGAGCCCCACGATCTGCCGCCAATCCGTTTCAGCGTAGCTGGAGGCCTGAGCATGAAGCGCGGCAATCGCCGCCTGGACCGTATAGGGCTGCGGGAGCCCCTTCATGCCCAGGGCCTGTTCGACCAGCCCCAGCCCTTCAGCGATCTGCTCGCGATTCCACAGCGCGCGGTCCTGCTCCTCCAGCAGGACGATGTCGCCCGCCGCATTGGTACGGCCGGCGCGCCGCGCATCGTGCAGCAGCATCAACGCGAGCAGGCCCTTGATGTCGCGCGCCTCCGGCATCAAGCCAAGCAGCAGGCGACCCAGCCGGATCGCCTCACGCGCGAGATCCTCGCGAATCAGCTCGGTACCTGAGGTCGCGAGATAGCCCTCCGTGAACACCAGATAGATCACGGTCAGGACGCCGCGCAGTCGCTCCTCGAGCGCGTCGCGTCCCGGCACCTCATAGGGAATGCCGGCGAGGCGGATCTTCTGCTTGGCGCGCACGAGGCGCTGCGCCATCGCCTCCTCACCGGCGACAAAGGCGCGGGCGACCTCGGCGGTGGTGAGGCCGCAGACCGTGCGCAGCGTCAGCGCCACCTGAACCTCCGGCGCGAACGACGGATGGCAGCAGGTGAAGATCAGCCGCAGCATGTCATCGTCGAGATCGGACGGCGCGTCGTCGTTGGCGGCGTCACGCTCGATCGCATGAACGATCTCCGCCTCCTTGTCGCGAAAATTGCTCCGCCGCCGGATCCGGTCGATCGCCTTGTTGCGGGCGACGTTGACCAGCCACGCCCGCGGATTGGCGGGGGCGTCGGACCCCCGCCATTTGAGCAGCGCCGCAGCGAACGCATCCTGCAGCACGTCCTCAGCCAGATCGAAGTCACCGACGAGCCGGATCAAGGTCGCGAGTGCGCGGCCGGCCTCATCACGGAACACCCTGTCGATCGCATCAGGCGTCATCGGTGACCTTCTCGGCAGCGAGCCGCACCGGTCTCAATGATTGTATTGCCAGACCGGCCGCACCTCGATCGAGCCGAAACGGGCGCCGGGAATACGTGCGGCAATCCCGATCGCCTCGTCGAGATTCTTGGCCTCGATCATGTAGTAGCCGCCTAGCTGCTCTCGGGTCTCGGCGAACGGACCGTCCGTGGTGAGGATCTTGCCGTCGCGCACCCGCACGGTCGTCGACGTCGAGGTCGGCTGCAGCCGGTCACCGCCCTTGTAATTGCCGCTCGAGATGATCGATTGGGTGAACGTCTGGTACTCCGCCAGCATCTTGCCTTCAGCCTCCTTCTCGATCTTCGCGTATTCGGCCTCATTCAGGTAGATCATCAACAGATACTGCATCGGACTTGCTCCTCTCTTCGGCTGGATCGCCGACATCCAGTCGAACGGCGTCGACACGGAACGACACGCGAAGGATAATATTTTCCGCCGGCATGGCGATGGCTTGACGTGCTGGTCGAGAAGCCCCATTCAAGCTGCATCAGTCGGCCGGACGGCCGCTCCGGCAGGTGCCGAAAGGCCGCCGGGGAGGAAAGTCCGGGCTCCATCGACATGCGGTGCCGGATAACGTCCGGCGGGGGCGACCCCAGGGATAGTGCCACAGAGAACGAACCGCTTCCTCCCGCGAGGGAGGCAGTAAGGGTGAAAAGGTGCGGTAAGAGCGCACCGCGGGGCCGGCAACGGAACCGGCATGGTAAACCCCACCGGGAGCAAAACCGAATAGGGATGGCCACGCGGAGACAATCGCCAAGGCAGATGATGCCAAGGCGATGACGTCCGCCGGAGCGATGTCAGGCTCGCCGTCCGGGTAGGTTGCCCGAGGTCGCGCGCAAGCGCGATCCCAGAGGAATGGCCGTCACGTATCGTCATGCGCAAGCTTGACGGTGCCCTACAGAACCCGGCTTACAGGCCGGCTGATATGTTCATGAGGGGCTCGGCGCCGACAGCGCCGGGCCCCTCACCATTTTGATCATCCGGCCGCCGAGAGCTGGCCGAACTCGGTGGCCTGGCGCTCGAACAGGCTGCGATAGAGCCCGCCGGGTCTGCCGACCAGCGCGGCGTGGCTGCCCTGCTCGACGATGCGGCCGCGATCGAACACCAGGATGCGGTCGAGACTGCGCACGGTCGCCAGACGATGCGCGATCACGATCGCCGTCCTGCCCTTCATCAGCCGCTCCATCGCCTCCTGGATCAGCGCCTCCGATTCCGAATCGAGGCTCGACGTCGCCTCGTCCAGGATCAGCACGCGCGCGTCCGCCAGGAACGCCCGCGCCAGCGCCACTCGCTGCCGCTCGCCGCCCGACAGCTTGACGCCGCGCTCGCCGACCAGCGTGCCGTAGCCCTTGGGCAGGCGCGCGATGAACTCATGCGCGTTGGCGAGCCGCGCCGCCTGCTCGATCTCGGCCTGGCTGGCGCCGGGCCGGCCATAGGCGATGTTCTCGGCCAGCGAGCGGTGGAACAGGATCGGCTCCTGCTGCACGATCGCGATCTGGCTGCGCAGCGAGTCCTGCTTGGCGTGCGCGATGTCCTGGCCGTCGATCATGATGCGGCCGCCGCTGACGTCGTAGAGCCGCTGCACCAGCTTGACGAAGGTCGTCTTGCCGGAGCCCGAGCGCCCGACCAGCCCGATCCGCTCGCCCGGCCGGATGTCCACCGACAGCCTGTCGTAGAGGGAGCTGCGATGGCCGCCATAGTGGAACGTCACCGCATCGAATACGATGTGCCCGCCGGTCACCGCGATCGGCTTCGCGTCCGCCGCATCGACGATGCCGATCGGCTCGCCATGGATCGCCACCAGCTCGTCCATGTCGTTGACCGCGCGCTGCAGGTTGTTGATGTGCATGCCGACGTCGCGCAGATAGGCATGGATCACGTAATAGCTGGTCAGCACATAAGTGACGTCGCCCGGCGAGGCCTTGCCTGCCATCCACAGCAGCACGGCGCCGCCGATCACCGAGGAGCGCAGGCACAAGAGCACGCCGAGCTGCACCGCAGCCGTGGTGTTGTAGCGCAGCCACGTGCGATTGACCCGCCGGGACCAGCGGCTGACGACGCGCATCAGCCGACCGTCCTCACGCGCCTCGGCGCCGAACGACTTCACCACCGCGTTGCAGCTCAACGCGTCGGCCAGCGTGCCGCCGACCTTGGTGTCCCAGGCATTGGAGATGCGCGCGGCCGGGGCGATGTAGCGGGTCGAGAACACGACGGTCATCGCGACATAGAGCACTGCGCCGATCGCGATCACTCCGCCCAGAGCGCCCCAGTGCAGCCCGAGCAGCACCATCGAGCCCAGCAGCACCGAGAGCGACGGCAGCAGCGCCAGCAGGATGGTGTCGTTGTAGAGGTCGAGCGCCCACATGCCCCGGGTGATCTTGCGCACGGTCGAGCCGGCGAAGCTGTTGGCGTGCCAGTCGGTCGAGAACCGCTGCACGCGCACGAACGCGTCGCGCGCGACATCGGACATGATGCGGAGCGTGAACGGCACGATCAGTTGCAGGCCCGACAATCGCAGCACGATCGAGGCGAAGCCGAGGCCTACGATGGCGGCGAACGCCACCAGCGCGCTGTGCCGTGCATCGGCATTGCCTGGGCCCAGAGTGAGCGCATCGACCAGCCGGCCGGAGAACAGCGGCATGAACAGGTCGGCGGCGGTGGCGCCCAGCAGCGCGCACGCAATGCCGAGGGTCATGCGCGGCTGCTTCAGCCAGTGGCGGAACACGAACGGCATCACGACGCGGATGGCGGCGGGACGCTTGTCGGCCTTCAGGCCGGAGACGTCGACGGTCATGGCATCATCCGGCCGCGCTCGTCGCGCCAGGCCGGCTCCAAATGAGGCAGACGGACGCGGCAGGCGCGGTCTGCGGATAAGTAATCAGGCGTTGGGAAGTTAAGCGATGGTGCTCAAAGCGAGCGGCCGAACACCAAGACAGGCATCGAGCGGGTGCATGCGATCTGCAGATGCGATGTGGTCATGCAAATCTCCCCGGTTCGAGCGACAATTCCTGCTCCATACCATCGACGGTATGATTTGGCAACCCGCGGCGCGCGCAGGAGCCGCTCACGTCAATGTGCGTCGCCGCCGCCCGCCATCGGCGAGCTCGGCTTGTTGAGCAGCATGACCATGAAGCTGAGCGCAATGTAGAAGCAGGTCAGCATGAAGAAGGCATCGCCATAGCCCATCACCACGGCCTGCCGGTGCACGATCTGCGAGAGCTGCTTCATCGCCATCAGCGCGGAATCGCCCATGCCCTGCAGCTTCTGCTGCAGCATGTTGAGGGTCTCGACCGCGGTCGCATTGCCCCAGGTCACCCGCTCGTGCAGGCGCGAAATGTGCAGGTCGGTGCGGTCGTTCAGCACCTGGTTGATCACGGCGAGTCCGACCGCGCCACCGAGATTGCGCATCAGGTTGAACAGGCCCGAAGCGTTCTTGACGCGGTCCGGCGCCAGAGTGCCGAGCGCGATGTTGTTGGTCGGCACCATCGCGCACATCATGCCGACGCCACGCAGCACCTGCGGCACGAACAGCTCCCAGAAATCGTAGTCGCGGGTGATCCCGGTCATCTGGTAGGAGCCGATGGCGAAGATGACGAGGCCGAAGGCGATGATCAGGCGCATGTCGATCTTCACCATCAGCCGGCCGACCACGGGCGCCATCAGGAACATGGTCACGCCCGACACGAACATCGTCTCGCCGATCATCAGCGCGCTGTAGCCGCGCACCTCGGCGAGATAGCGCGGATAGATGTAGGTCAGGCCGTAGAGGCCGATGCCGATGCAGAACTGCAGCAGGCAGCCGACCGTGAAGTTGCGGTCGCCGAACGCATAGAGGTCGACGATCGGCTCGTCGACCGTCAGCACGCGCCAGAAGAAGCACACCGCCGAGACGGCGCAGACCGCGGCGAAGATCGCCACCGACGTGTCCTGCAGCCACTCATATTGCGGCCCTTCCTCCAGCACGTATTCGAGTGAGCCGAGGAATCCGGCCATGAACAGCAGGCCCCACCAGTCGAAGCGGTCGAGCAGCTCGAAATGCGGCTCGTCGAAATCGACCAAGGCGAGCACGCCGACCGTGATGAGGATGCCCGGCGGGATGTTGACGAAGAACAGCCAATGCCAGGACATCGCGTCGGTAATGTAGCCGCCGACCGTCGGGCCGACCGTCGGCGCAAGGGTGGCGACGAGCCCGATGATCGGGCCGACGACGTTGAACTTGGAGCGCGGGAACACCGTGTAGGCCGAGGCGAACACGGTCGGGATCATGCCGGCGCCGAGAAAGCCCTGGAGCGCGCGCCATACGATCATCTGCTCGATCGAGGACGCGAAGCCGCACAGGAAGCTGGAGATGGTGAATCCCGCGGCCGAGATCGCGAACAACAGCCGCGTGCCGAGCGCGCGCGACAGAAAGCCGGACAAGGGAATCGCGATCACCTCGGCAATCAGATAGGCGGTCTGCACCCAGGACACTTCGCTGGAGCTCGCCGACAGTCCGGCCTGGATCTCGCTGAGCGACGCCGACACGATCTGGATGTCCAGGATCGACATGAACATGCCGAACACCATGATCAGGAACGCGATCAGCCGCCGCGGCGCGATGCGGTCCGACGGCGCCGCCGGTGCGCTCATGGTGGGATTGGCTGTGGTGGCGGTGGCCATGGTCTAATGAGTCCGCTGGAGTCGATGACCGCGCCGCGTCACAGGTGCGCTCCCCTCCCCCGCGCGAAGCGGAGCTTCGCTAGGCGGGGAGGGGTCGGGGGTGGGGGTCCCCAACGGCGGTCTCGCCCGGAGACCCCCCACCCCAACCCTCCCCGCAAGGGGGGAGGGAGCTGACTTCCGATGACGCGACAGCGAATGCAATCGCGCCGGTTAGATCAACTTGCTACTTCCCCTGCACCGTCGCCGGCGCGTCGAGATCTCCGTCACTGTCGGCATCCTTGGCGCCGTCGGTGGTGTCCACCGTGACGTAGACCGACATGCCGGCGCGCAAGAGGTTCTGCCGCGCCACGTCCTTCGGCACGCGGATGCGCACCGGCAGGCGCTGCACGATCTTGGTGAAGTTGCCGGTCGCGTTGTCCGGTGGCAGCAGGGTGAACACCGAACCCGCGGCCGGCGAGATGCTGTCGACCACGCCCTTGAAGCCGCGCGCGCCGTAAGCATCAACCTTGATGGTCACCGGCTGGCCCGGACGGATACGCTTGAGCTGGGTTTCCTTGAAGTTGGCGTCGATGAACACGTCGTCGAGCGGCACGACGTTGCCGAGCCGCTGGCCGACCGCGACGAAATCGCCGGTGTTGACGAGGCGGTTGGAGAAGGTGCCGTCGACCGGCGCGCGCACGGTGGCAAATTCGAGATCGCGCTCGGCCTTGGCGAGCGAGGTCTTGAGCTCGGCGAGCTGCGCCTGGGCCTCGACCTGCTGCGCCTTCGTCACCTCGACATTGTCGCGGGCGGCGTCGAACGCGGCGCGCGCTGCGCGCACCCCGGCCATGCCCTGATCGCGCGTGGCTTCCGACTGCTCGAAGGTCGCATGCGAGGCAAAACCCTTGCTGCTCAGCGCCTGCTGGCGCTCATAGTCGAGCCCGGCGCGCTTCATCGCGGCTTCGGATGAGGTGAGATTGGCCTGCGCCTGCTCGACGGCGCTCTGCTGCGCGGCGACCTGGCGGCCGATGCGCGCGATGGTCGCCTCCTGGGTGGCGATCTTGCTGCGCGCGGCGTCGACTGCGATCTTGTAGTCGCCGTCATCGATGCGGAAGATCACGTCGCCCTTGCGGACCACCGAATTGTCCCGCGGCACGATCTCCTGGATGTGCCCGGAGACGCGCGCGCCCAGCATGGTGTTGTTGGCGCGGACATAGGAATCGTCGGTCGAAACCATGAAGCGGCCGACCAGATAATAGTGCGTGGCATAGCTGGCGGCGGCGAGCGCGAGCAGCACGCCGATGCTGGCGAGCACGCGCTTGCGCTTGCCGGATTTCGGCGCGGCGGCGGGCGCGGCTTGCGGCTTCGCTGCGGCAGGAGCGCCGGCCGGCGCGGGCCGTTCGGATGGCGCCTCGGTGCTGACGTCTGCCTTCAGCTCAGCCGGCTTGGCATCAGCCGGCTTGCGCTGCGCCATGTCGCTGGGCTGCGGCCGGACCGACTCAGCGCTCGGCTGTTTCGACGCTTCCTCGGCGTCCGGACGGCGCGCCCGTACAGCCTGATCTCTCGCAGCGGCCATCAGAGACTCCCACCCATGACAGCGGGGCCGCTCAGGCCCCGAAAATCCCGACCGAACCGTACGGTCAATCCACATCTACCATTGACCGAACCGTTCGGTCAATATACATCTTCGCTATCGCAACATATCCGCGCGGATGCCTTGGTGACGTTGGCGCCGGCCAAATCTTCGGGAACAGCCTAAACCAATGATTGAGGCGGACCACAATACCACCCAAGCGACGTCGGACGACGATTCCTCGAAGCGCCGGCAAATCCTCGAAGGCGCCCGCAAGGTGTTCATGGACATGGGCTTCGACGGCGCCAGCATGGGCGAGATCGCGCGCGTGGCCGGCGTCTCCAAGGGTACCCTCTACGTCTACTTCGCCGACAAATTCCGCCTGTTCGAGGCGATCGTCGCGGAGGAGACCGTGCATCGGGGCGCCTCGAACTTCAGCTTCGATCCCGCCCGCGACGCCGCAACCGTGCTGTACGAATTCGGCACCGCCTGGATCGCGGTCGTCTGCCGCCCCGGCGGCGGATCGGCGATCCGCACCGTGATGGCGATTGCCGAACGCATGCCGGAGGTGGGGCGGCGCTACTATGATTGCGTCATCGAGGGCACGATCGGCCGGCTCGCCGCCTATCTGCAGGCGCGCGTCGATGCCGGGGAGCTCGCCATCGACGACTGCCACCTCGCCGCATCGCAATTCCAGCTGATGTGCCAGGCCACGCTGTTCCTGCCCTTCATCTTTCAGGGAGCCCCCGCCCCCTCGCCCGACGAGGTACACAAAGTGGTGGCGAGCGCCGTCCGCATGTTCCTCGCGACCTACGGCATCAAGAGTTGAGACGCCGCTGACCGCAGCGATGCGCGCGGCGATGTCGGCACAACAGATATCGGCGCAAGACATGTCAGCCCGAGATATGCCAGCATAAGACATGCGCTCTCCTTCTCGCGGCTGGTGACGCCCGAGCTTTGCGTTCGGATCACCCTCGGATCGATCGGAGGGTGCAGGGAAGGCCGGGCGCTGGCCGCGCCCGTGGCCCGCCTGCTCAAAAAAATGCAGGCGGCAGGTACCACAGGTCTGGCCGAACACACCCGGCCCTCCCCGCGCGATGGGCTTACGATTTATACGTAATCTCCCCGGTGTCCGGGCTTGTAGCCACCGTCGCCCGCGCAGATGCGCGAGCATCTGCTGCGAACTTGACGCCAGCATCGGGGCGCCAGGACCATACGACTTCATCGTCCTGCCGGTCGCGTTCGTCCGCTCGCGATTCCAGCGCGCTGCGCGCCGACAGGCCACCACTCCCCGCCTCCAACGCTCGTGACGACCGCGAAACGTCCCTCTTCGATCGAGGCGGGATGGCGGTAGACAACCATGAAATTCGGAAAAATGGAAGATGAAAATTTTTGCGCGAGGGACTGGACAGGGCAAATCAGCTTGATCGGGCAAACGAAATCGGATTCTGCGCGCAGCCGGCTTTAACCGCGCGCGACCGCTGCAGCAGCGGGCGACGATACCACGGCGCCGTATCCGCGGAAGAAGCCTAGCGTCCGAGAAGGGGCGCGAGCCGACCTTGCAAGCGGTTGCGGATTGGGGCAATCGAAGCTCGGCAGCCGCGCATCCTGGGCCTACCATGTCAAAGTTCTTCGCTATGGAATCCGTCAGATCTCCCTGGGGTGACTACGGCGATATTCTTTTGAACGGCCTCGTTGAAGCGACCGAGTGCGTCGGACCGCCGATCATCCGCATCTTGCGCACTGGCCCATATGTGCCGCCGATGACCCAGCCATTCGGCTTCATCATCGTCACCGACGAATTTCGACGTGACCTTGAACGCAGCCAGTTGACTGGCTTTGACTTCGAGCAGACTCAGTATGGGAAAGTCGTCCGCCTCGATTGGCAGACTTGGAGCACGGATACCAATGAGCCGATGTCGTATCCCGAGACAGGCGAACCAGAGGACTACATTTTGGGATGCTCCCACGAACCCACTCTTCTGGCGCAGATGCCTCGGTTGTGGGCTCTCGCCGTCCGGCCTACGCCCGAATTGCAGGTCCAGGGCACACATTCCTTCCGCGCAGATCGACATCCGGGCACGGACATCGCTCGTGAGCATACGCTCCATTGGGTAAGCGAGCGTATGAAGGTTTGGCTCGAACGATCGTCGGCGGCTAGATGGATTGCGTTTCGTTCGATAAGCCCACGATGAACAATGTCCGCTTCGGGACAAAATGGGATTCTGGGCGCAACAGCGACGGAATATCTGCTGTCGTGAATGCACCAGTTGACGCGTTTCAGGATTAAACCTTCCCCGCCGCTGCCAAAGTACCTGCGGCATCTCGTACCATTGTCATCACCGGCACGAGCGACGGCATTCTAGGGCGCGCGACCGCAGTAGCACGGCGTCATCGCGAGCGAAGCGACGCGATCCAGGGGCCGCGCCAAGACTCTCGATTGCCTCCGCCTGATCGGCTTGGGGACACGTCGGCGCAAGGACGCCTTGCTCCGCCGCAGCCGCGGGTGACGATGCAACGGCGCCGTGCCCACCATTCTCAGCCGATGCGCCGCGGTGGGCACGGCGCGTGATGCATCGAGTGTGATCAGCAGGATTGGGGGCGCGCCTTTGCCCACCCTACTGTCCTTGCCGAGCCGCTTCTACTTCTTCCCGCTCTTCGTGGTGTGGGAATGCGAATGGCTGTGGCTGTGAGAATGCGAATGGCTGTGCGCGTGCTCATGATCGTGCGCCGGATCGATCGGCATCATCGCGACGTGGCCGTGGCGGACGCCGCGTTCGGCGATGACGTGGTCGGCGAAGGCCTTGACCTCGCGGCGCTCGCCCTTGAGCACGGTGACCTCGAGGCAGCTCTCCTGGTCGATGTGGACGTGCAGGGTCGCCTGGGCGAGGCCGGAATGGTCGTGCGCCTCCTGGGTGAGTCGCTTCGGCAGTTCGCGCGCGGCATGGTCGTAGACGTAGCTGAGCGTCGCGATGCAGTGGCGGCTGTCGCTGGCGCCGGCGTCAGCCGTCTCTAAGCCGCTGCGCAGCAGATCGCGAAACGCCTCCGAACGATTGTCGTAGCCGCGCCGGGCCATGAAGGCGTCGACCTCGGCGAGCAGATCGTCGTCGATCGTGATCGTCAGGCGCTGCATGTCCCGTCTCCCTGAGCTGCGCGGCAAGCGCCTATCCACCGCATGAGTATGATGTATTCACGTTGACATCATACCGGTGTCACCTTAGCGTTCTTTAACATTCGACAGTAGGGCGATCCAAGCGAGCATGACGCGGGCCAACGAAGGCGCGCGGCAGTTGACGATGCATGCCCTGTGGCGAGCTCTAGGGGCGTGACGATGCGGTGGCGTGGGGCGAGTGTTGGCGTGCTGATGGCGGCATTGGCGCAGCAGGCACACGCCCATCCGGAACGGGCCCCTGCCGAGTTGCCGACGGTCGACGTGGATGCCCCCCGACGCACGGCCAAGCCGAAGCCGCAGGTCCGGCGCGCGGCGCAGCGGCCGAAGCCGGGCGCGGCCGGTGCGGCTGCGAATGTGATCTCGGCCGCCACGGCCGCGGCTGCACCGTCCGGCGCGCCCAATGTCGGCTCCGGCCCGGCGCAGCCGCAGGGCATGGCGAGCGAGGTCGTGATCTCCGGCGAGGAGATCAACGCCCGCCCGGCCACGCGGCCCGGCGAGGTGCTCGAAGCGGTGCCCGGCCTGATCGTCACGCAGCACTCGGGCGAGGGCAAAGCCAACCAGTATTTCCTGCGCGGCTACAATCTCGACCACGGCACCGATCTCGCGCTCTTCGTCGACGATGTGCCGGTCAACATGCGCACCCATGCCCATGGCCAGGGCTATGCCGATCTCAACTGGCTGATGCCGGAGACGATCGGCCGGGTCGACGTGCGCAAGGGGCCCTACTTCGCCGACGAGGGCGACTTCGCCTCGGCCGGCAGCGTGCATATCGGGCTGGTCGACAGCGTGCCGAAGGCGATCGCGCAGATGACGGCGGGCAGCTTCGGCTATCGCCGCTTCTTCGGCATGGACTCGGTGCATGTCGGCGACGGCCATCTGCTGATCGCCGGCGAGGCCGGCCGCTATGACGGTCCCTGGACCACGCCCGACGATGCCAACAAGCTGAACGGCCTGATGCGGTATTCGCAGGGCACCGCGACCGACGGCTTCTCGATCACCGGCATGGCCTATGCGAACCGCTGGACCTCGACCGACCAGGTGCCGGAGCGCGCCATCACCTCGGGATATCTCGGCCGCTACGATGCGGTCGATCCGACCGACGGCGGCAAGACCAACCGCTTCGCGCTGTCTGGCCGCGTCGCCGGGTCGGACGATGCCGGCTCGTGGAAGGCCAACGCCTATGTGGTGAAGAGCCAGCTCGATCTTTACAACAACTTCACCTATGCGCTGCGCGACCCGGTCAATGGCGACCAGTTCCACCAGCATGACGACCGGCTGATGCTCGGCGCCAACGCGTCGCGCACCTTGAACGGCAGCTTTGCCGGCCAGCCGATGGAGACGACCGTCGGCATCCAGACGCGCTACGACGACATCGCGCTGGCGTTGACCAACACCCGTCAGCGGGTGCTGCTCTCCGACATCGATGCCAACAGCACCGGCGTCGTCCGCGCGGACAAGGTCGGCGAAGGCAGCGTCGGGATCTACGTCGAGAACACCGTGCGCTGGACCGACTGGCTGCGCACCACGGTCGGCTATCGCGGCGACTATTATCAGACCCACGTGTATTCGCTGACGAATGGCAACAACACCGGCGACGCCGCAGCCAGCCTCGGCAGCCCGAAATTCAGGATGGCGATCGGGCCGTTCAACAAGACCGAGTTCTTCGTCGGCGCCGGCTATGGCATGCACAGCAACGATGCCCGCGGCGCGACCACCACCGAGGATCCGGCCGATCCGACCAACAAGCTCGCCTCCTCGCCGCTTCTCGTCCGCACCAAGGGCGCCGAGGTCGGCGTGCGCACGCGCATCATTCCGGGACTCGACTCGTCGCTGAGCGTGTTCATGCTCAACCAGGATTCCGAGATCCTGTTCTCCGGCGATGCCGGCGACACCGAGGCGAGCCGGCCGAGCCGGCGCTACGGCTTCGAGCTGACCAACCATTACCGGCCGGCGTCGTGGATCGACATCGATGCCGATCTGGCGATGACGCATGCGCGTTTCGTCGGCGACAACACCGACCAGGCGGCGGTCTACACCTCGCTCGCCGGCTACCCCCAGGCACAGCTTGGCAATGCACCGGGCAACTACATCCCCAACGCGCCGTCGATGATCGCCTCGGCCGGCATCACGCTGGGCGAGAAGACCGGCTGGTTCGGCGGCCTGCGCTGGCGCTATCTCGGATCGACGCCACTGACCGAGGACAACTATTTCCGCTCGACCGCGACCAGCGTGTTCAACGGCCGCATCGGCTTCCGCGACGCCAATGGCTGGCGCATCCAGCTCGACGTGCTGAACCTGCTCAACACCAAGGCCAGCCAGATCTCCTACGGTTACGGCTCGCTGCTGCCGACCGACCAGCTCTACAAGGACTGCTATGTGTCGCCGCCCGCGACGCCGGTGCCGGCGCAGGTCTGCCGGACTGGCGTGATGGACCGCGTGCTGCACCCGATCGAGCCGCTGACGTTCCGGGTGACGGTGGCGGGGACGTTTTGAGGACTTGATCGTCGTAGCGGCATGACCGTTCTGGCAGCTCGTTCAAGGCACGCTATCGCCGCGCAGGCGGTGCGCTCCCCTCCCCTTGCGGGGAGGGGTTGGGGGTTGGTATTCACGGGTCCCGCCGTTGATGAGAGCCAGCGCGCCGACAGGCACGACGCTTCGTTGCGTGTCGCGTTACGCACCCCATGAGTTCTCGACAGATGGTGGGGATCTCACCTCGTTCAGCGCGTGGGGACCCCCACCCCCGACCCCTCCCCGCAAGGAGGAGGGGAGCCCACCACCGCCTGGGCAAGAGTTCGAGCCGTCGCGTGCTATAATGTGTGCCTCTCCTCGGGACCGAAACCATGTCCGACCGCACCACCCATTGGCAGAACGTCTACACCACCAAGGCCGAGACCGAGGTCAGCTGGTACCAGGACGATCCGGCGACCTCGCTGCGGCTGATCCGCGAGGCCGGCGCGACGCCGACATCGCGGATCATCGATATCGGCGGCGGCGCCTCGCGGCTGGTCGATGCGCTGCTCGCGGCCGGCTACAGCGCGCTCGCCGTGCTCGACATCTCCGATGCGGCACTGGCGACGGCGCGCCGCAGGCTCGGCGCGGCGGCAGCCGGGGTCACGTGGATCGCCTCCGACGTCACCACCTGGACGCCGGACGCGCGCTACGACGTCTGGCACGACCGGGCCGCCTTCCATTTCCTCACCGCGCCTGAGGACCGCGCCGCCTACGTCGACCGCCTGCGCGCGGCGGTGGTGCCCGGTGGGGCCGTCATCATCGGCACGTTCGCGCCCGATGGTCCCGAGAGGTGCAGCGGACTGCCGGTCGTCCGCTACGACGCCCACAGCCTGGCCGCAGCGCTGGGTCCTGCTTTCACGCTGGAGGACAGTTGCACCGAGGCGCATCGCACGCCATGGGACTCGACGCAGCAGTTCCAGTTCTGCCGCTTCCGCGCCGGTTAGTCAGCAGCACAGAGGCGGGCCATCCGACACGACGAGAACCTCGATGTCGGTATCCTCGCTGCGCGCGGCATCGTCCGCTCCGCCAGCGGAGGTCTCACTCTGCGGCGGCGTGCGCCAGGGAATCGGCTTCGGCGGCATCCGCTCCAGGCGCTGCGCGTCGGCGACGGCGCGGCGGGCGATCTTCAGCGAACGGCAGACCAGCACGGCCTGCTCGGCGGTGCCGACCTCGAAGCCCGCCCCAATCGCCTTGATGCGATACGATACCATCTCCGCCTCTCCCAATCCGGCAGCAACCAGAACCCCGCGCGCCTTGTTCCTGGCGACTGTGGCAGGTCTAGTGTCGGCCAATGGCGGACGGCAAAACTGGTCAACGGACTCCTAATGCGCAGCGCGTGACATCGGCGTTTCCGTTTCGCGGCGGGACAGAGTGCCTTCACGCGCGGCTGACGGCGAAAGAAATCCACAGCCGCGCACAGCGCGAAGCGAACGACAAAGGGTGAGGAGATGGTCGGGCCGGGAGATGCGACGCGCTATTCGCCATTGCTTCTCAATAGTCCCGGAATTCGTCTTCCTCGTTGATCAGCTGGCCGATGCTGCGCGGCTGCTTGCGCGACGGGATCGAGCTGGTCACGTCGGGCTCGCGCTGGCCGTAGCCATAGCGCCGCTGCTGCGCGCGCGCCGCCACCGCCTCGCCGGACTGCGCGGCCGGCTGGCAGATCAGGCGGCGGCTGGCGCGGCGCATCAGGTCCACATGGATGTGGTCGTAGTGATAGACGTTGGAGCCCGGCGCCAGCACGGTGGTGAACTGCTGGCAGGCGCCACCCTGGATGTCGCGCAGAAAGCCCTGCTCCTCCGGCAGGCCGATCCAGCCATCCTTGACGCTGATGCGACGGCCGTCGGCGAGCGTGAAGGCGGCGATGTCGAGCGCGTTGCCGAAGGCATGCTCGGAAATATGCGCGCTCGGATTGCCGTTCATGCCGCGGCAGGAATAGGCCGAGATCTGCTTGATCTCGACGACCTTGGTGCCGAACCAGCGCTGGGCCGCCGGCTGCACCGATTCCGCAAGCCAGCGGTCGAGCGCCGAGACGATCGGACAGGCGAGCGTCGCGGTCGGCTTCACCGCGACCGGGCCGACGGTGCCGACCGGATCGCGCGACGGTCCGAGCCGCGGCGGCGGTTCCTGCGGCGGATAGGCGGTGCGAGCGGCCGGCTGACCGCGATAGGGCGAATAGGCCGCGTCGGCCGGCTGATCGACGTCGTCCTCGCCGACCGGCGGCTCGAGCTGCAGTGGCGCGCCGGGAGGAGCGCCATAGGACGGCGATGCCGAATTCGGATAGGCCGCGCTCGACGCGGGATAGGCCGGCTGCGGCGCGGCCTGCGGCTGATAGGTCGCGGGCGGGGTGTAGCGTTGCGGCGGCTGGTTGATCGGCCAGCGCGGCTGGCCGCCGATCGCGGCCGGTGGACGCAGGCTTTCATCGGCGAAGCCATAGCTCGTGGTCGCTTCGCCGAGCGCTGCCACCTTCAGCGGATAGTCGGCGCCGCACATGCCGGGGCCGGAGATCGGATTGATGCGGACGATATCCGCGCTCTCCTTCACCGCGCCCGATTTCAGGCAGGCGATCTCGGCCTCGGCCCGCCACGGCTCGCGCTCCTGGAAGAATCCACGGCCGCAACCCGCAAGCGAGACAAGGACGATGGAGCCGACGAGATACAAACGAACTCCGCGCGTCATATGCAGAGGTTTGCGGCAATTTGCTTAAGGACCTGTCAATGCCGTCCATTTACGGCGCGCAAACCATCGTGACGTGAAAGGCAGTCCATTTGCGGGGAAGCGACAACCGCGCTGTCTTTTTTGCCGATGCCGATCGGATATGTGTGGCGCGCGCTCCGCGGAACGCCTGCGTCAGAAGCGACGCGCACGTCAGGTGCGCGAGAGATACGAAACCGGGAGCCGTCCCATGAGCCCTGCCGATCGGCTGAGCATGGTGGTCACGTGTATCGTGTTTGCATTCGTCGGCGCCATCGTCGTCGGGATGATCTGATCGCTGAGATCCGATCTCGATCAATCGACGGGCGGCTGTCGGCCGGCGGCGTGCCATCGCCCACCTTCCCGCGCGGAGTTGTCGTCTTCAGACACGCATCCGTCGGCTGTGATCTCTGTCACAGATCGCGCCGGCGCCCGCGTTTAACAGGTCCCTCAGGTTCACGACGCCGTCCCGAGGGAGCTCATCCATGAAGACCGTCTTTCTGGCCGCAGCAGCCGTTCTGATCGCGAGCAGCGCCGCGCAGGCCGGCAGCTCGATCGCGTTCAATTTCGACGGACACAAGATCCGCGTCACCGTGCCGCGCAACTGCCAGTCGCTGTCCTGCCTGCAGGTGTCGGGCATCGACCTCAGCGGGCTGACATCGTCCAAGCTCGGTGATGATGCGCCGGCGAGCAGCGCGCCTGCGGCCAGCGCTCCGGCTCCCGCCGCCGCGGCGCCCGCTGCGCCGGTCGTGAATGCGCCCGCGCCCGTCGCCGCCGCGCCAGCCGTGGCCGCGCCGGCCCCCGCAGCGCCCGCTTCCATCGCGCCATCCAGGACGGGGCAGATGCCGGTGCCGCCGGCACCGGTCGCTGCGACCACGCCTGCTCCCCAACCTGCTCCGGCACCCGCGTCGGTCACCGTCGCCGCGGCGCCTGCCGCCGTTCAGCCGGCTCCGGCTGCAGCCGATCCGAACTCGCCGCTCGGCCTGTGGGCCACCGAGGGCGGCAAGGGCAACGTCGTGATCGAGCCGTGCGGCGCCAACATCTGCGGCTTTGCCGAGAAGACGCGCGAGAAGATCCTGATCAACATGAAGCCGAAGGACAGCAAATGGGTCGGCCGCATCCATGATCCGGACGGCGGCGGCAACTACGACTCCACCGTGGTGCTCAAGAATCCGAACACGTTGCGGGTCCAGGGCTGCGCGTTCGGCGGCCTGTTCTGCGGCGGCCAGACCTGGAAGCGCGTGAGCTGATCGCCGTCCCTCGACGTCGGCAAACGCAAAGGCCCCGCCGGGATCAGCACCGGCGGGGCTTCCTTCTCGTGGCGTGTGCTACGCCACCTTGGCGGGGATCGCCGCGGGCATCGCGATGCGCAGCGGCAGCGACAGCCGCACCCGCAGACCGCGCGGGGCGTTGGGCATCAGCGCGATACCGCCGTCATGCTTCTTCATGATCTCCTGCGCGATCGACAGCCCGAGGCCGAAGCCGCCGGCGGAGCGGGCCTGGTCGAGCTTGACGAACGGCTCCAGCGCGCGCGCCTGCAGCGCCTGAGGAATGCCCGGACCGTCGTCGGCGACCTCGATCGCGATCATGCCGTCGGCCAGGGTCGACAGGCTGACCACGACCTCGCTGCCGTGCTTGACCGCGTTCTCAACCACGTTGGTGACGGCGCGCGACAGCGCCCGCGCCCGGCCCTCGCAGACCAGCCGCGACGGTCCATCGAAGGTCACGGCGTGGCCGACATCGGCGAAGTCGCAGCAGATCGTCTCCAAGAGGCTCGACAGCTCGATCCGCGCCGGCTGCTCGGCCTTGGTGTCGTCGCGCAGATAGTCCAGCGTCTCGTCGAGCATGCGGCTGACCTGGTCGATGTCGCGCAGCATCGCGCTGCGCATCTCGACCTGAGCGATGCGCTCCGAGCGCAGCCGCAGCCGCGTCAGCGGCGTGCGCAGATCGTGGCTGATCGCGGCCAGCATGCGCGTGCGGTCGTCGAGCAGCGCGCGGATGCGCGCCTGCATCTCGTTCAGCGCCTCGGCGACCTGGGCGATCTCCCGGGGCCCGCGCCGGCTCAGCGGCTCCTGCGCTCCCGGCGAGCGGCCGAACGCCGCCGCCGCGCGCGCCATCTCCGACAGCGGCCGGATGATCGCCCGCGCCGCGTAGATCGACAGCAGCACGCCCAGGATCAGGATGAGGAACAGGAACACCGCCGTCGGCTTCAGCACCATCGACCAGAATTCGAGGCGCGGCACGTCGTCGAACACCAGCGCACGCTCGCCGTCGACCTGGACGATGATCTGGGTCGGCGGCGACGCGCCATAGCCGACGCCGTGGAGCAAGGTGACGTCACGCAGCACGCTGAGCTGACGGCGGGCCAGCCGCGAGGTCCATGGCACGTCGCTGACCGGCTTGGCGAGCAGCGTGAGCGAGGTCAGCGGCACGAGCTCGACCTGGATGCCGGAGCTGCGCAGGCTCGACAGGCTGCTGTCGACGGCCACGGGGTCGTTCGCGGCGCGGACGAAGTGCACCGCCTCGGCCACGCGCGCGATGCCGTAGGCCGGCGATTCCTGCTCGTCGGGCGGATCGAGGAACAGCAGCGCCGCCGCGATCATCACGACCATGCCGAACAGCACCGACAGCGACGCCAGCGTCACGATCTGCGTGGTGAGGCCGAGGCGCGGGCACGGCTTGCTATCAGGCGTCATCGATGGTCTCGACTCTTGGCGTGAAGACGTAGCCGCCGAGGCGCACCGTCTTGATCAGGGTCCAGCTCCTGGCGCCGGGCTCGATCTTCTGGCGGATGCGGCTGATGTGAACGTCGATGCTGCGCTCGACCGGCCCGGCCTGCCCGCCATGCGCCAGCTCGATCAGTTGCTCGCGCGACAGCACCCGGCCGGCGTTGCGGCAGAACGCCAGGAGAATGCCGAACTCGGCGCTCGTCAGCGTGATCTTGACTCGGTCGGGATCGAACAGCGTGCGCGTCGCCGGCTCGATGCGCCAGCCGTCGAAAGTCATCGGTGCCTGCCGCGCCGCGATCACGGCGGGATGCAATTGCGAGCGGCGCAGCAGCGCGCGGATCCGCGCCACCAGCTCGCGCGGATTGAACGGCTTGACGACGTAGTCGTCGGCGCCGAGCTCGAGACCGAGGATGCGATCGATGTCCTCGCCCTTCGCCGTCACCATGATGATCGGCACGGTCGAGATCTGGCGAAGGCGGCGACAGATGCTCATGCCGTCATCGTCCGGCAGCATCACGTCGAGCATGATGAGGTCGACCTGCTCGCGCTGCAGGAGGTCGTTCATCGCGGCCGCGGAGGACACGAAGCGCGGCGCGAAGCCGTGCTCCTGCAACAGCTCGGTGAGCAGCGCCGCAATCTCCCGGTCATCTTCGACGCAGAGAATGCGCGCAGCTGCCGGTATGTTTGCGTCTGCGGCCACGGCGGTATTGTGTGACGACATCATGCGCGGAACATGGTCGATTTGAGTCCAAAAGAACAGCCCGAAGCGAGCTCCGATCGTGGCAAAAGTAAGCTGTATTGTTAAGGCGGAAACATTTCTTCACGCGACTTAATCCTGCGAAATTGGTATCACGCCTAGGCTTTACGCATCAGACAAGCATCAACAGGGAAGTCCTGCGGCATGGCTCTTCAGCCGGCGCGGCCCTCTTCCGAACCGCGATCGTCTCAGCCACCGTGAAGCCTCTCCTGCTCGCACTCTGCCTGGCCACACCGCTGCTCGCCGGCTGCGCCGTCGGGCCCGACTACGTAAAGCCGGATTTCGGCATGCCCCAGAGCTGGAGCAGCGACCGTAACAAGCCCACGCAAGCGCTGAAGCTCGCACATTGGTGGCGCAGCCTCGGTGATATGATGCTCGATCAGCTGATCGCAGACGCCGTCAGCGGCAATCTCGACGTCGCCGCCGCCAAGGCGCGCATCCGCGAGGCGCGGGCGACGCAGCGCCAGGCCATCGGCGCACTGTTTCCCACAGTGAGCGCCACCGGCATGGCGACGGAGACCCGCAGCGCCGGCAGCTCGACGAGCGGCATCGCGATCGCTCCTACCACCTACAGCCAGTACCAGGCTGGCTTCGATTCGAGCTGGGAGCTCGATCTGTTCGGCGCCAACCGCCGCGCGGTCGAGGCGGCGACCTACGGCGTCGACGCCGCGGAGGACGATCTCCGCGCGACATTGCTGACGCTGGTCGGCGACGTCGCCTCCAACTACATCGATGCGCGCGCCTACCAGGCGCGGGCGGCGCTGGCGCGGCGCACGGCTGCCTCGCAGCGCGAGACCGCGGCGCTGACCGAGCGCAAGCAGAATGCCGGCTCGGCGTCGGCCGTCGACACCGCCAAGGCCTCCGCGCTCGCCGCCAGCACCGAAGCCACCATCCCGACCTATGAGAGCAGCTATCAGCAGGCCGTGCACCGGCTCGGCGTGCTGCTCGGCCGCGACCCGGCCGCACTGAGCCTGCGCCTGTCGCGCACTGCGGCGATCCCGGCGCCACGCCTGCCGTTGCCGAAGGGCATCCCGGCCGACGTGCTGGTGATGCGGCCGGACGTCCGCAAGGCCGAGCGGCAGCTCGCACAGTTCACCGCGAAGATCGGACAAGCGACGGCTGCGCTGTATCCGGATGTCAGCCTCAGCGGCTCGGTCTCGACCAGCGCGCTGAAGCTCGGCGATCTCGGCAGGAGCTCGACCATCGGCTGGTCGATCGGCCCCAGCGTGTCGGTGCCGATCTTCAACGGCGGCAAGCTGCAGGCGGCGGTGGAGATCGCCGAGGCGCAGCGCGACGAGTACCACGTCGCCTGGCAGAGCGCCGTGTTGAGCGCGCTCGAGGACGTCGAGAACGCCATCGTCAATCTCGCCCAGGAACGCATCCGCATCCGCAGCCTGACGGAGTCGGCGCGACGCTATGGCGAGGCTGCACGGCTGTCGCGCTCGCTCTATCAGACGGGGTCCAGCACTTTCCTCGACGTGCTCGACGCCGAGCGCTCGCAATTCACGGCCGAGGACAATTTGCTCGCCAGCCGCGCGACCTTGGCGAAAAACTACGTCGCACTGGCCAAGGCTTTGGGCGGCGGTTGGACCGGCGCGATCGACAGCTCGCGGCCCGAGGTCGTCGACAGCGGCACCGGGCCGCATCTCGCGCAGTCCGTCGACCCCAAATAGCCCACGTCCTGAATTCCAAAACGTATTTCCGAAATGATCCGATGAACGCACCCCTATCCCAGATGCCCCGAGCGGTCGCGGTCGATGACGGCCACGCGCCGGGACCGAAGCCCAAGCGGCCGCGCCGCTGGCCGCTGCTGATCGTGGGAGCGCTCGTCGTTCTGGCCGCCGCGATCGTGCTGGTCATGAGGCTGACCAGCAATCCCAACGCCAATCTCGTCACCGCACCCGTCACGACCGGCGACATCGAGCAGACCGTGCTCGCCACCGGCACGCTGAAGCCGGTCAAGCTCGTTGCGGTCGGTGCCCAGGCCTCGGGGCGCCTCGTCGCGCTCAACGTCAAGCTCGGCCAGAAAGTGAAGGCCGGCGACCTCATCGCCGAGATCGACTCGCTGACGCAACAGAACACGCTGCGCACCAACGAGGCGAGCCTGCGGAGCGTGCGGGCGCAGCGTGACGAGAAGGTCGCCACCCTGGCGCTGGCCGAGGCGAACCTGGCGCGGCAGCAGGTTACGCTGGCGCAGAAGGCGTCGTCGCGCGCCGACTACGACAGCGCCGAGGCGACCGCGAAGCAGACCCAGGCCCAGATCGCGCAGCTCGACGCGCAGATCGTCGAGGCCGAGGTGGCGATCGAGACCGCGCGCGTCAATCTCGGCTACACGAAGATCACGGCTCCGATCGACGGCACCGTGCTGTCGATCGTCACCCAGCAGGGCCAGACCGTGAATGCGGTGCAGTCGGCACCGACCATCGTCGTGCTCGGCCAGGTCGAGACGATGACCGTGCGGGTGGAGATCTCCGAGGCCGACGTGGTCAAGGTCCGGCCCGGACAGAACGTCTATTTCACCGTGCTGGGCGAGCCCGATCATCGCTACGAGGGCACGCTCGGATCGATCGAGCCGGCGCCCGAATCGATCAAGAGCGATTCGAGCTTCTCGTCGAGCACGACGACCACGTCGAGCAGCAGCTCGTCCTCGTCCACCACGTCGTCGGCGATCTACTACAACGGCGTGTTCGACATCGCCAATCCGGACGGGCGGCTGATGACCTACATGACGGCCGAGGTCCACATCCTTCTCGGCGAGGCCCGCAAGGTCCCGACCATTCCGTCGTCCGCGCTTGGCAACGCCAATCCCGACGGCAGCTACACGGTGCGCGTGCTGACCGGCGCAGGAACACTGGAGAAGCGCACCACTCACATCGGCCTCAACAACAAGATCCGGGCCGAGGTGCAGTCCGGCCTGCGCGAGGGCGAGCGGGTCGTCATCTCGACGCCCGACGAGGGGCCGAAGCGAACCGTGATGCCGCCGCCGGCCTCCTCCGGAGGTCCGTGATGGCGGAGGTGCTGATCGATCTGCAGAACGTCGGGCGGTGCTACGCCTCCGGCGAGAGTACCGTCCATGCCTTGCGCGGTGTCGACATCCAGATCGCGCGCGGCGAGATGGTCGCCATCATCGGCCAGTCGGGCTCCGGCAAGTCGACGCTGATGAACATTCTGGGTTGCCTCGACCGCCCGACATCCGGCAGCTACCGGATCGCCGGCCGCGAGATGGGCTCGCTCGATCCGGACGAGCTGGCGGCGTTGCGGCGCGAGCATTTCGGCTTCATCTTCCAGCGCTACCATCTGCTGGGCGAACTCACGGCCGCTGAGAATGCCGAGGTCCCGGCCGTCTATTCCGGGCTCGGCCCCAATGCGCGGCGCCGGAAGGCGGCGGCGCTGCTGCAGCGGCTCGGCATGGGCAGCCGCACCGACCACAAGCCGGGTCAGCTCTCGGGCGGCCAGCAGCAGCGGGTCTCGATCGCCCGCGCGCTGGTCAACGATCCCGACGTGATCCTGGCCGACGAGCCGACCGGCGCCCTCGACCGCGCCAGCGGCGAGGAGGTGCTGCGCATCCTCGACGAGATCAGCGCCTCCGGGCGCACCGTCATCATCGTCACCCACGATCCGAGCGTCGCGCAGCGCGCCCGGCGCATCATCGAGATCGAGGACGGCCGCGTCATTTCCGACCGGCTCAATCCGCGGACTTCGGAACCCGCGCCAGCCGCAGCGACCGAAGACCATACCGCCGCGGCGGCGTCGTGGTGGCGCAGCCAGCTCGACCGTTTCCGCGAGGCCGCGCGGATGGCGCTGCTCGCCATGAATGCGCACCGGATGCGCGCGTTCCTCACCATGCTCGGCATCATCATCGGCGTTGCCTCGGTCGTCCTGGTGCTGGCGCTCGGCAAAGGCTCGCAGGCCAAGGTGCTGAAGGACATCAACCGGCTCGGCACCAACACGCTGGAATTCTTTCCCGGCAAGGATTTCGGCGATACGCGCTCCAGCAAGATCAGGACGCTGGTGCTCGCCGATGCCAAGGTCATGGCGCAACAGCCCTATGTCGACGCCATCTCGCCGACGGTCTCGACCACCAGCACGTTGCGGTTCGGCGCGATCGAGGTCAGCGCCCAGATCTCCGGCGTCGGCGAGCAGTATTTCCGGGTCAAGAACACCGAGCTCGCCGAAGGCAGCTATCTCGATGCCGATACCGTGCGCTCCTACGCCCAGGATGCCGTGATCGACGACAATGCGCGCAAGGCGTTGTTTCCCGATCCCGACGTCAGTCCGCTGGGCAGCGTGGTCCTGATCGGCAAGGTGCCCTGCCGCGTCGTCGGCATCACCAAGCAGCAGCAGGCCGGCTTCGGCTCCAGCTCCACGCCGATCGTCTACCTGCCCTACACCACCGTGCAGGCGCGCTTCCTCGGCAACCAGGTGCTGCGCAGCATCAGCGTCCGCGTCGACGAGGCGACGCCGATGGCCGCGGCCGAGCGCGCCGCGACGGCGCTGCTGACGGCGCGGCACAACGCCAAGGACTTCTTCGTGCTCAACACCGACGACATCCGCAAGACCGTCGAGAGCACGACGCAGGTGCTGACTCTGCTGGTGGCAGCCATCGCCGTGATCTCGTTGCTGGTCGGCGGCATCGGCGTCATGAACATCATGCTTGTGTCGGTGTCCGAGCGCGTCGGCGAGATCGGCGTGCGCATGGCGGTCGGCGCGCGGCGCAGCGACATCCTGATGCAGTTCCTGATCGAGGCCGTGCTGGTCTGCCTGCTCGGCGGCGCGCTGGGCCTTGCGCTCGCGGTCGGCTTCGGCACGGTCTTCAACGCGCTCGACGTCGGCTTCCAGCTGATCTATTCGCCGCTTGCAATGGTCGGCGCCGCCGTCACGTCGATGGCGATCGGCATCGGCTTCGGCTACATGCCCGCCCGCAGCGCCTCGCGGCTCGATCCGGCAACGGCGCTGGCAAGGGAGTAGGTCGGAAAGAATGAGCTCTACTCCTCCGGACAACAACCGGATCGATCTACTTCACCGGGCGTTTCTCCAGCTTGCGCGCGAGCGTCCGGCGATGCATGCCGAGCCGTCTTGCAGCTTCGGAGATGTTGAAGTCGGTCTCGATCAGGGTCTGGTGGATGCGCTCCCATTCCAGCGTCTTGATCGAGGTGGAGCGCTCGGCCAGCGCCACTTGCGCATTGCCCTGCGCCTTGCGGAACGCCTCCTCGATGTCGTCGGTGTTGGACGGCTTGGCCAGATAGTGGCAGGCGCCGAGCTTGATCGCCTCCACCGCCGTCGCGATGCTCGCGAAGCCGGTGAGCACCACGATCAGCATCTCCGGATCATGCGCATGCAGCTTCTCGACGCAGACGAGACCTGAGGCGCCGCCGAGCTTGAGATCGACGACGGCATAGCCGAACGTCTTTTCTTTGAGGATCTCGTCGACGTCCTCGAGCGAGCCGGCGACGACGGCCTCGTAGCCGCGCCGTTCGAACGAGCGCTTCAGGGTGCGCGCAAAACCGTCATCGTCCTCGACGATCAAGAGGGACAGGTCATTCGCCATCGCGCTCTCCAATGACAAGCGTCGACAACGGCAGTGACAGCCGCACGGTCGCCCCACGTCCCCGGTGGTTCCAGGCCGAAACGCTGCCGCCCAGCTTGCGGATCACGTTGACCACCAGGAAAAGGCCGAGGCCGCGGCCCGGGCGGCCCTTGCTCGACTGATAGGGACGTCCGAGTTGACCTAGCATCGCCGGATCAAAGCCCGGCCCGCGATCGCTGACGCTGAGCAGCAGCTGATCACCATTTCGTTCGGCCACGAACTCCACCCACTCGCGCGAGACTTCGAACGCGTTGTCGAGCACGTTGACGATCGCCTGCTTTAGCGCGACGTCGGAGACGATCGCCGGGTCCGAGCCGAACTCGTTGCGGAACATCAGATTGCGCGCCGAGCGCACCGCGCTCCATTCGGCGACCAGCGTCGTCAGGAACGCCTTCAACGTTGTCGGCGCCGAGCCTTCGCCGCGCGCCTGACCGGCCGAGACCAGGATGTCGGTGACGATCGACTTGCAGCGCTGCACCGCCGCTTCCATTTCCGTGAAATCCTCCGCGAGCGCCGGATCGGCAGAGATCGCGGTCATGCGGTGCCAATCGTTCAGGATCACCGAGATCGACGCCAGCGGCGTGCCGAGCTCATGCGCGGCGCCTGAGGCGAGCAGGCCCATGCGGATGATGTGATCCTGCTCGACAGCGTGCTGGCGCAGATCGGCAAGCTTGGCGTCGCGCTCGCGCAGGTTCCGGTTGATGCGGGTGACGAAGACGACGAGCAGCACGGCGTCGAGCACGAAGCCGACGAACATGCCGGTGATGTGCAGGGTGAATGCATCGCTGACGTGATGCTGCGGCAGTTGCAGGGGACGGTACTCGATGGTGAGCCAGATGAAGCTGAGCACCGTCAGCGCGACCAGCGACCAGGACGAGCGCGCATCGAGCAGCACGGCCCCCAGCGTGACCTGCAGCAGATAGAGGCACGTGAACGGATTCGACGCGCCGCCGGTGAGATAGAGCTCCGATGTCAACGCCACGACGTCGAGCATCAGGGCGATCAGCAGGTGACGATTGCCGACGTCGTCATGCGTGCGCAGCCAGATATGGCTTGCGATATTGAGCGCCACCAGCGCGCAGATGATCGCCGCCATCGGCAGCAGCGGCAGCGCAATGCCGAACCAGGTGGTCACGAAGCCGATGGTGACGATCTGACCGACCACGGCGATCCAGCGCAGCTGGATCAGCAGCACCATGTTCTTGCGGTTGGTCGCGTCCTTCGTCGGCAGCGGCGCGTTGATCTCGGGTGTGGCGATCGCGGCCACGGCTCCGAACGGCAGATTAGGGGCCTCGCTTCTCATGAGGCCACGTCCGATCTCCGCCGACAGAACGGCGAGCTTCGATCCCTCAAGACGCCGCCCCGCATCCACCCATGTCCTGCCGCCGCTGATCCCATTCCACATCCTGCGCCGCCGGCGCCTCGCGCTCACTCTGCCCGCGGCGGAGCCGCTGCAGCCCGGCGCCGGCCAGCATGAGGGCCAATGTAAACCAGGTCAGCGCGTAAACCAGATGGTTGTTCGGAAACGAGATCACCGTGAGTCCCCCGATCGGAAGCCCGCCGGGATTCGGGGTCGCATCGGCATCGACGAAGAACGGTGCGACGTCGGACAGACCGCGCGCCGCCGCGATCGCCACGACGTCACGTGAATACCAGCGATTGCCCGCGGGATCGTTGTGGCGCAGGAAGCCGCCGCCCGGCTCGGAGATCCGCAGCAATCCGGTCACGTCGACCGTGCCATCGGGGTTCCCGGCGCTGCGGCTCGCCGGCGCACGGCGATCCGCGGGCACGAAGCCACGATTGACGAGCACGGTGCCGCCGGCGGTCTGCAGCGGCGTCACCACCCAATAGCCGGAGCCCTCGACCGTCAGCGCCTGGACCAGCGTCTCGCGGTCGTTGAGGAAGCGGCCGCTCAACGTTATCAGCTTGTACTCGTCGTCGCTGCGATCGATGGCCGGCCAATCCGCCGGGCTCGGCGCCGGCACGGGCGCGGCATGAACGCGGCGCTCGACGCGATCGATCAGGTCGAGCTTCCAGGCCCGCCGCTCGATCTGCCAGACGCCCAGCGCCAGCAGCATCGCGACGCAGGCAAGCCACGCCGCACCGATCGCGAGCCGCAGCGCGCCGGATCGCCGGCGGCCGGCCTCGTCGCGTTCCCCTGCCCCGTTGGCAGGAGCTGACATCACGGCGTCTGGCCCATCTCGTGCACCGGCATCATGTTCGCGGTCAGGTGATGCATGACCCAGAGCGAGCCGCTGAGCGCAATCACCACCATGATGATCGTGAAGATCAGCGCCATCATGGTCCAGCCACCCTCGGCCTTGGTGTTCATGTGCAGGAAGAAGACCATGTGGACGACGACCTGCACGGCCGCGAACGCCATGATGATCAGCGCCGTGGCCTGCTTGTCGAGCGAACCGTTCATGACCAGCAGAAACGGAATCGCCGTCAGGACGACGGAGGCGCCGAAGCCGATCAGTTGGCCCGAGCGCGTGCCGGCATGGTCGTCCGCCGAACCGTGCGCATGTGCATCAGAGCTCATCGAAGCATCCCCATCAGATAGACGAAGGTGAAGACACCAATCCAGATCACGTCGAGGAAGTGCCAGAACATGCTGAGGCAGACCAGCCGACGGCGGTTGGCCTCGATCAGGCCGTGGGTCCTGACCTGCACCATCAGGGTGACCAGCCAGACCAGACCGAACGTTACATGCAGGCCGTGAGTTCCTACCAGCGTGAAGAACGAAGACAGGAAGGCGCTGCGCTGCGGCGTCGCGCCCTCGTGGATCATGTGCGCGAACTCGGTCAGCTCGATGCCGAGGAAGGCGAGGCCGAACAGCCCGGTCACCACGAGCCAGGCCTGCATCGCGCCAACGCGGTTCCGCTGCATCGACAGCATCGCGAAGCCATAGGTGAGCGACGACAGCAGCAGGAACGAGGTGTTGACCGCGACCAGCGACAAGTCGAACAGATCCTTCGGCGCCGGCCCGGCGGCGTACTTGGCGCCGAGCACGCCATAGACGGCAAACAGGATCGCAAAGATGAGACAGTCGCTCATCAGATAGATCCAGAAGCCGAGCATCGTGCTGCTGCCTTCGGGATGCTCGTGCTCGTCGACGACATAGAAGACCGGTTCCCCGGCCTTCAGGGTGCCCATCGCAACGGTCATGACTTGGCTCCTGCCACGAGCAGCTCGGTGCGCGCGCGCTCGACGCTTATGACCTCATCGGCCGCGATGTGGAAGCTGCGGTGATAGTTGAAGGTGTGGCCGATCGCGACCGCGAGCAGCGCCAGGAAACTTCCGGCCGCCATCCACCACATGTACCAGATCAGGCCGAACGCCATGGTGGTGCTCAACCCCGCCAGAATCACGCCGGTGCCGGTGTTGCTCGGCATGTGGATCGCCTTGAAGCCGGCGAGCGGACGCGTGTAGCCGCGGCGCTTCATGTCCCACCAGGCGTCATTGTCGTGGACCACAGGCGTGAAGGCGAAGTTGTAGGCCGGCGGCGGCGACGACGTCGCCCACTCCAGGGTGCGCGCATTCCAGGGATCGCCGGAGACGTCGGCGAGCTGCTCGCGGCGGAGGATGCTGACCGCAATCTGGATCAGGAAGCTCGCGATGCCCAGCAGGATCAGGAATGCACCGATGCCGGCGACGACGAACCAGATCTGCAGGCTCGGATCGTCGAAGGTGCGCAGCCGACGGGTCACGCCCATCAGGCCGAGCACGTAGAGCGGCATGAAGGCGAAGTAGAAGCCCACCGTCCAGAACCAGAACGACAGCTTGCCCCAGAATGGATCGAGCCTGAAGCCGAACGCCTTCGGGAACCAGTAGGCGATGCCGGCGAACAGGCCGAACAGCACGCCGCCGATGATCACGTTGTGGAAATGCGCGACCAGGAACAGGCTGTTGTGGAGCACGAAGTCGGCCGGCGGCACCGCGAGCAGCACGCCGGTCATGCCGCCGATCACGAAGGTCAGCATGAAGGCGACCGTCCACATCATCGGCAGCTCGAAGCGGATGCGGCCGCGATACATCGTGAACAGCCAGTTGAACATCTTCGCGCCCGTCGGGATCGAGATGATCATCGTGGTGATGCCGAAGAAGGAGTTCACGCTGGCGCCGGAGCCCATCGTGAAGAAATGGTGCAGCCAGACGAGGTACGACAGGATCGTGATCACGACCGTGGCGTAGACCATCGAGGTGTAGCCGAACAGGCGCTTGCCCGAGAAGGTCGAGGTCACCTCGGAGAAGATGCCGAAAGCCGGCAGGATGAGGATGTAGACCTCCGGATGGCCCCAGATCCAGATGAGGTTGACGTACATCATTGGGTCGCCGCCGAAATCATTGGTGAAGAAGTTGGTGCCGACGTAGCGGTCGAGCGACAGCAGCGCTAGCACCGCCGTCAGCACCGGGAAGGAGGCGACAATCAGCACGTTGGTGCACAGCGAGGTCCAGGTGAAGACTGGCATCTTCATCATGGTCATGCCGGGCGCACGCATCTTGACGATGGTGCAGATCAGGTTGACGCCGGACAGCAGCGTGCCGACGCCGGCGACCTGCAGGGCCCAGATGTAATAGTCGACGCCGACATCCGGACTGTAGGAGAGGTTCGACAGCGGCGGATAGGCCAGCCAGCCGGTGCGCGCGAACTCGCCCACGAACAGCGAGCACATCACCAGCACGGCGCCCGACGTGGTCATCCAGAAGCTGAAATTGTTGAGGAACGGGAACGACACGTCGCGGGCGCCGATCTGCAGCGGCACGACGTAGTTCATCAGACCGGTAACCAGCGGCATCGCCACGAAGAAGATCATGATCACGCCGTGCGCCGTGAACACCTGATCATAATGGTGCGAGTTCAGGTAGCCCTCGGAGCCGTTGAACGCGATCGCCTGCTGCAGGCGCATCATCAGCGCGTCGGCGAAGCCGCGCAGCAGCATGACGATGCCGAGGACCATGTACATGATGCCGATGCGCTTGTGGTCGACCGTGGTGAACCACTCCTTCCAGAGATAGCCCCACAGCCGGAAATAGGTGATGGCGCCGAAAAGCGCGATGCCGCCGAGCGCGACCATCGCGAAGGTGCCGATGATGATCGGCTCGTGCAGCGGCAGCGACTCCAGCGTGAGCCGGCCGAAGATCAATCGGGTGAGATCTGACGTGTCGAACATGATGTGACCCTCACGAATCCGACTTGGAGGCTGGCCCCGTGATGAAAGACGCCTTCGACGGCCGCAGCAGGCTGGGCCGTTCAAGGCCGCGGCCCTGCAGCGGCGTCCAATCGAGCGGCGCGAGAACGGTGGGCGACGATTCCGCAGCCATGCGCGTGACCTGGTCGCCCGGCAGGCAGACGCCGCCGGCGACGTAGCTCGGCTCGCCACCGAACACCGTGCCGCGGCCGGCGAACTTGTCGTAGGCGAGCGGCAGCGTGTTGCGGACGCCGGCCAGGCCCATGCCGCCTCTCGCGTCGATCGCCATCATCTCGCTCATGCACATCTTGCCCGGTTCGACGCACATGTTGAGGATGGCGCGGAACAGGTCAGCATCGACCGAGGCGAAATGGCGGACCGGCTCGTCGGTGCTGGGACGCTCAAGCACGAGATAATCCGGCTTGCCGAGGTGATTGCCACTGGCCTTCGCCTTCTCGATCCAGCCGGAAAACTCCACATCCGACAGGCCATGAAAGGCAAAGCGCATGCTGGAAAAGCCGGCACCACTATAGTTGGCTGAGAAGCCGCGATAGACGCCGGGCTTGTTGATGACGGCGTGCAGCCGGCTCTGCATGCCCGGCATCGCATAGATCTGGCCGGCCAGAGCGGGGATGTAGAACGAGTTCATCACCGAGGACGAGGTGATCTTGAAATCCAGCGGCCGGTTCACCGGTGCGGCGAGCTCGTTGACGGTGGCGATGCCGTATTCGGGATAGATGAACAGCCACTTCCAATCGAGCGCGACAACGTTGACCTCGAGCGGCTTGTCCAGCGGCGTCACCGGACGATCGACCGCGATGCGCCCGAGCGTGCGGTAGGGATCGAGCAGATGCGTGCCCATCCATGTGACCGCGCCCAGGCAGATGATGATGAGCAGCGGCGCCGCCCAGATCAGAAGCTCGAGCTGGGTGGAGTGATCCCAATCCGGCGTGTAGGTCGCCGCCTGGTTCGACTGGCGGTAGCGCCAGGCCACGATCGCCGTCGCCGCCATGACGGGCACCACGATCAGGAGCATCAGCACGGTCGCGATGATCACGAGATCGCGCTGTTGGGCGGCGACATCACCGGAGGGGGCGAGCACGACCAGATTGCAGCCGCCGAGCGCGAGCCCCAGCGGCAGCAGAGCCAAGGATTTCCAGTAACGCACGCTTAACCTCGTCGCACGGCGGATCTCTGAACGAGGCCTCACCTAGCGACCGGACGACACGGCCGACATTGGACAATTTGTCCAATACCGGAGCGGCGCCGAGGACGACAATTACGGAGCGCGAATAGAGTACGAGAGGACTGCAGGCAGCGCGATGACACAGGCAGCGGCGACCGCCGACGGCGAAACCCATCTCTCCCGCACGCATGAGGCGCATCCGGGCGAGATCGCGATCGGCGTGATCATCGGGCGGACGTCGGAGTTCTTCGACTTCTTCGTCTATGCCATCGCCTCGGTGATCGTGTTTCCGCGCTTGGTGTTTCCGTTTGCGGACGAGCTGACGCAGACCCTGTATTCGTTCGCGCTGTTCGCGCTCGCCTTCCTCGCGCGTCCGTTCGGCAGCGTGATCTTCATGGCGATCGACCGCCGCTACGGCAAGAGCGCCAAGCTGATCACCGCATTGTTCCTGCTGGGCACCTCGACCGCCGCGATCGCGTTCCTGCCGAGCTACCACACCGTCGGTGCGGCGGCGATCTGGCTGCTGGCGCTGGCGCGGATCGGCCAGGGTCTCGCCTGGGGCGGCGCCTGGGACGGGCTGGCGTCGCTGCTCGCGATGAATGCGCCGGAGCACCAGCGCGGCTGGTACGCGATGATTCCGCAGCTCGGCGCGCCGCTCGGGCTGATCGTCGCCAGCGTGCTGTTCGCGTTCTTCGTCGGTTATCTCTCCGCGGCCGACTTCTTCGACTGGGGCTGGCGGTACCCGTTCTTCGTGGCGTTTGCCATCAACGTCGTGGCGCTGTTCGCGCGGCTGCGCATGGTCGTGACGCCGGAGTATGATGAGCTGTTCCAGTCGCGCGAATTGCAGCCGGCACGCGTCATCACCACGATTCGGCACGAGGGCCGCAACATCGTGATCGGCGCCTTCGCGCCGCTGGCGAGCTTCGCGCTGTTCCACATGGTGACGGTGTTTCCGCTGTCCTGGGTGTTCCTGTTCACCAAGGAGACGCCGGCGCGCTTCCTGCTAATCGAGGCCGTCGGTGCGGTGTTCGGCGTCGTCGCCATTGTCGCGTCTGGCATGCTGGCCGACCGTATCGGACGCAAATCGCTCTTGATCGGCTCGGCGATCGCAATCGCGGTGTTCTCGGGCTTCGCGCCGCAACTGCTCGACGCCGGCCCGGTCGGCGAGACCATCTACATGGTGCTCGGCTTCATCCTGCTCGGCCTGTCGTTCGGCCAGTCCTCGGGCGCGATCGCCGCCAACTTCGCGCGCACCTATCGCTACACGGCCTCGGCCCTGACCGCCGACCTCGCTTGGCTGTTCGGCGCCGGCTTCGCGCCGCTCGCCGCCCTGCTGCTGGCCGCCTATCTCGGCCTGATTTCGGCCGGCGGTTATCTCTTGTCCGGCGCCGTCTGCACCCTACTCGCGCTGTGGCTCAGCGCGCCGCGGCAGCTGCAGCAGGTGTAGGGCGCTACGAGCCCCGCCACTTGCGTTCGGCCTCGTCCCACGCCGCGAGCGGCTGCAGGTCCGGGACCCAGGCGAGTCCGGTCTTGGCGTCGGACGAGACCGCCTCCGGCGTCACCACCATGTCGAGCAGCGCCGGTCGGTTGGCCAGCGCGCGTTGGATCGCGGGGCCGAGCTGCTCCTCGGTCTCGACGCGCTCGGCATGCATGCCGAAGGCGCGCGCCATGGCGGCGTGATCGGCGAATTGCAGCTTCGTGCCGACGACCTTGCCATGTGTCACGGCCTGGTCGTGCACCTCGATCTGCCAGGCGCCGTTGTTGGCGACGACGATCAGCACCGGCGCCTTGTGGCGCACCGCGGTGTCGACCTCGATCGCATTGAAGCCGAACGCACCGTCGCCGGTCGCGACCACCACCGGCTTGTCGGGAAAGGCGAGGCTCGCAGCGATGCCATAGGGCACGCCGATGCCGATGCAGCCGAACGGGCCGGGATCGAGCATCAAGGGCGCGCTGAGGCCAACGCGGGCAAAGGACAGGAAATCGCCGCCGTCAGCGATGACCACGGCGTCATTGCCGATCGCCTCCTGCAGCGCCGACAGCACGCGATTCGGATGCAGCCGCCCGTCCGAGCCGGCCGGCGCCGTCGCCATGCTCTGCTTCAGCTTGGCCGCGCGCTCCTGATGCGCGGCCCGCAGTTTTGCGGCCCATTGCCGATCGACGGCCGATTCGCGGTTGCCCGCCAGCGCCACCATCGCGCGCAAGGTCTCCGCTGGTGTCGCCAGGATCTCGGCCGCACCACGTCGATTGTCGCGCAGCTCCGTAGCGGAGTCGCTGATGCGGACGAACTTGGCGTCCTTGAACACGGCAGGCGAGCCGTAGGCGAGCTGGAAGTCGAGCCGGCGGCCGACCGTCAGCACCACGTCGGCATCGCCCATCACGGCGCCGCGCATCGCACCGACGACCGAGGGATGATCGTCGGGCACGAGCCCCCTGCTCTCGCCGGTGTCGAGATAAACGGCGCCGAGCCGGTCGAGCAGCGCGATCAGCTCGGGCCCGGCGCCGCGCGCGCCGCGGCCGGAGATGACGAGCACACGGCGCGCCGACCACAACAGCTCGACCGCCTTCTCGACCTCGGCCGGATCAGGCCGTGTCGCCGCGCGCGGCTTCGGCGCGAGATGCTCCTCGAGCTGCAGTGCCTTCGGCACGACGCCGCGCAGCGTATCGACGGGAAAATCGATGAACACAGGCCCCGGCTCGCCGCCGTCGCCGACGGCGCGGGAGATCGCCTCGTCGAGCTCCTGCAGCACCAGCGACGGCTCGCGCACGGTGCGCGCATAGCGCGTGATCGAGCGCACGAGCTGGGTGTGATCCATGTCCTGCAGGCCACCGCGGTTCTCCTGCGGCCGCGGATTGCCGCCCGACATCACCAGCACGGGCGCGCGCGAGACGTGGGCATTGGCGATGCCGGTGATCGCGTTGGTCACGCCCGGCCCCGCGGTGACCAGCGCGACGCCGAGCTCGCCGGTGAGCTCGGCATGCGCCTGCGCCATGTGCACGGCGGCGCGCTCGTCGCGCACGTCGATGATGCGGATGCCTTCCGCATCGAGCCGCATCCAGATCGGCATGATGTGGCCGCCGCACAGCGCGAACACGCGGCTGACGCCGCGGCGCTTGAGCAGGCGGGCGATCAGATCGGCGGCACTGTCGGGAGAGATCTTCATCTGACGACTCCTGCGGATGGTGACGTGATCAGCCCGGCGCGAGCCAGGCCACGAGCAGCGAGACGGTGAAAACGGCTGACATGTGCGAGACGAGAATCGAGCCCGAGGTGACGCCGGCCTCCAGACCATAGAGCTTGGCGATCGTGAACGGCCCGGAGCCGATCGGCAGCGCGCTCAGGATCACGGCGGAATGCGACCACAGCGGCGGCATCGAGAACACGTGGAAGGCAAGCAGCGCGGTGACCGCCGGCTGCATCACGAGCTTCAGCGATACGAGAATGCCGATCGAAGCCGCATCGTGCGTCACCACCCGTTCCTGCGCCAGGAACAGGCCGATGCACACGAGCGCCGCCGGCGATGCTGCTCCACCAAGCAACGTCGTGAAGCTCAGGAACGGCGCCGGCAATGCAAAGCCGCTGAGGCCCACCGCGAGCCCGGCCACGGGCGCGATGAACAACGGGCTCGTCAGCAGCGAACGCGCGACCTTGGCGACCGTCGCCCCGAGCGTGGCGCCCTTCTGAAGATCCATCTCGACGACCACGATCGCGAACAGGAACAGCACGCAGGCCGTGAACAAGGTGGCGATGATCGAGGCCGGCGCGCTGTCCGGACCGAACACCAGGAGGCACATCGGAATGCCCATGAAGCCGACATTGCTGTAGCCGGCGTCCAGTCCCTCGATGCTGGCGTTGGCAACGCGACGGCCGCGCAGACGGCTGATCACGAAACCGGTCGCGAACGTCGCGGCAATGCCTCCGCAGAAGGCGCCGATGAAGCCGAACTGGCTGACCTGCTCGACGCCGATCCTGGACATCGCCGTGAAGATCAGCGCCGGCAGCGCCAGATAGACCGCGAAGCGGTTGAGATTGTCGGTCGCGGTGCGGTCGAACACACCGAACCAGCCGCACAGGAATCCGGTCAGGATCAGCGCGAAGATCGGAAGAGCGGAATTGAGGACGGCCTGCATCGCAGCTACATATCAGACCGTACGGCATTGCAGCGACTCACTGCGTAAATCTCTTCTTCAATTCGCGATGCAGGATCTTGCCTGTCGCGTTGCGCGGCATCTCGCTATCGGTGATGAAGGCGTAAGAGCGCGGCCGCTTGAAGCCGGCGAGCCGTTCTTTCGCCCATTCGGCCAGATCGCCCTCCTTCACCGCCATGCCGTCGCGGGGCACGATCACGGCATGGACGCGCTCGCCCCATTTGTCGTCGGGCAGGCCGACCACCGCGATGTCCTTGACACCAGGATGCGCGCCGACCTGCGCTTCGACCTCGGAGGGATAGATGTTCTCGCCGCCCGAGATGATCATGTTGCTCTTGCGGTCGGCGAGATGGATGTAGCCGTCGGCATCGCGACGGGCCATGTCGCCGACCGAGCAGTAGTCGCCGCGGAACGCCTCCTTGGTCTTCTCCGGCAGACGCCAATAGCAGTCGAAGGTGTGAGCGTTCGAGGAATAGAGCTCGCCTGCCTCGCCGTCTGGCACCTCATGTCCCGCGTCATCCAAGATGCGGATGGGCGCGGCGCCGACGCATTCGCGCCCGACCGAGCCGAGCTTGGTGAACTGCTCATGCGGATGCAGCATAGTGACCCAGCCGGTCTCGGTCGCGCCATAAAGCTCGTAGAGCCCGGACTTCGGGAACATCTCCATCACCTCGCGCTTGGTCTCCGGGCGGGCCGGCGCCGAGGAGATCATCAGCTTGGTGACCGCGCTGAAATCATGCTGCGCGCGCACCGCGCGCGGCAGATCCAGCATCATGATGTAGTGCGTCGGGACCAGCGAGGTGAACGTGGAGCCGCCGTCCGCAAGCGTCGTCACGGCGTGCTCGGGATCGAAACTCTTGCGCGAGTAGATCGAGTTGACGCCACCGATATAACCGAACGCGCCGAAGAAGTTCAGCGAGTTGGCGTGGCACATCGGCATCACCAGCAGCGCGCCGTCATTGCGGCTCAGCTTCAGCTCGATCTCGGTGACCATCGACAGGAGGACGGCGCTGCGATGGCTGCGCAGCACGCCCTTCGGCTTGCCGGTGGTGCCGGAGGTGTACATCAAGGTCCAGGGATCGGACAGCGCGACCTGCTGGTCGGGCTCCCGATCCGCGGCCATCGCAATGATGTCCTCATAGCCGCGATAGCCTGCCGGACGCGGCTTCGCGCCGAAATGGATGAAGCGGTCATCGGCGATGCCGAGATCCGTGCGCGCCTCCTCGACCAGGCCGACGAGTTCGTCCTGCAGGATCATCGCCGCCGCTTCGGCGTTCTGGACGATGAACTGCACCTCGGACGCGGTGAGGCGGAAATTGATCGGCAGCGCCACCAACCCGGCTTTGGCTGTGGCCGCATAGATCTCGCACCATTCGACGCAATTGTAGGCAAGAATCGCAACGCGATCGCCCTTGGCAAGGCCGAGCCCGAGCAGCGCGTTGGCGAGCCGGCACGTGCGCTCATTCCACAGCGCAAAGCTCATCGCACGTTCGAGATCGCGGGCACCGGTGCGCTCCGGCGACATGCGCGCATGGGCCGACAGCATCTGCCCGAAATTCAAGAGATCCCTCATCGTCGTTTCCTCCCGCCAACCGGGTTCACGACGCCGACTGGCGCGCCTCCAGCGGAGCGCGATGAAGGTCGGCGGCGGGCTAGTTGATATCCTTGGTGATCCGCACCAGCGTCTGATCGACGAAGCTCTTGGCGTCCTGATCCGGCTTGCGGAACAGCTCGCGCTCGACCGTCAGCGTTCGGCCGGGCACCGTCTTCTTGCAGACCTCGCGCAGGAACACGCCGCCGACGGGCTGCTCGCCTGCGGTCGGCTGCTGCTCCTTGCAGTCCCAGCCCTCGGCGCCATAGCGCGACTTCACCTGGTTGCCGAGCAGGAACGCCTTCTTGCGAATATAGAGCCGCGCCTTCGGATCGGTCTCGATCGTCAGGCCGGTGACGGTGCCCTTGTCGTCGACCAGGACCGTCAGCAGCACGGGATGACCGGCCACCTTGGTGCCGTCCTGGCTGGTCTCCGGATCGAAATCGAAACGCACCGCATGCCGCGCCTGCTCGTCCGCGGGACAATCGCGCCACGCCGACCACGCATTGAGCTTGCGATTCGGATCCTTGGCGCAGGTCAGATTGACATAGCCCTCACTAGGCAGGTCGCCGACCGGCATGCCGACGGTGATGTCACGCAGATCGTAGTTCGGCACGGCCTGCGCGGAGGCCGCATACGTCAAGAAGGACAGCACGAACGTGGCGAAGATCGCAGCGCAGGTTGGCCGTTTCATTTCGATGGCTCGCTTGCAGGCTTGCTGGCATTCGCCTTGTAGATATCGCAGACCCGGGACGTGTTGCCGAAGAAGGCGGTACACTCGTCGTAGCTCGGCTCGCCGCGTCCCTTGATGTGCGCGAGCACGTAGTCCGCGACCGCCTCGATATCGTTGGGCCGCAGGAACACGCCGCCTTCGGGCGGCATGCGCTCGCCGACATCCTGGCGGCTCAGGTCGTAGCACTTCGCCGTGTCATAGGAGCCTCGCGCAAAGTACGGCATGCCCGTGCCGGGACGGCCGCAGGTGACGGTCTCGACGATGTGCTGGCGGTCGAGCTCGGTCTTGCGCAGCGACAGCGCGTCGCCGCCGTAGCCGCCGCCGCCATTGCCGTGCCATTTGTGGCAGCCGACACAGTTCGCACGCTTGAACACGGCTTTGCCGGCATCGGTCGGATCTGCCGGCGCCGCAGACTGCGCCAATGCGAGCGAAGCGGAGCCGAGGACGAGAGCCGACGCCACAGCGAGTGTGATCGCACTGAGTTTCATCTGTTTTTCTTGTCGAACAGGGGGTGAGGACGGAGCGGAGGCTATGCCTCCGCTCCGCAATCGACTTCACAGCGAGAAGACGTAGAGCATCGAGCCGGGCTGGATCTTCTTCAGCTCGGGCGTGGATTCGATGAACCACTTGTCCCAGGCGCCGCCGAGACCGACCAGGATCGCGACATACTGCTTGCCGTCGACCGAGAACGTCACGGGAGGCGCATTGACGCCGCCGCCGGTGTTGAACTCCCACAGCTTCTGCAGCGTCTTGGCATCGAGCGCCATCACCTCGCCCGAGGGCTGGCCGGTGAAGACGAGATCAGGCGTCGAAAGCATGCCCCCGAGGTTCGGGAACGGCGTCTCCAACTTGCCGGCGATCTTGCCGGTGGTGACGTCGATCGCGGTCACGCTGCCCGTGATCTTGAACGGCTGGCTCGGTCCGCCACCGGTCCAGAATTCGCGCGGCTTGAGCTTGTCCTTGGTCGCCTCCTCGACGGTGATCCGGTTGCAGCTCTCGATGACAGGGATGTACCAGAGCTTCAGGTCCGGATTGTAGGAGGTCGGCGGCCAGTTCTTGCCGCCCATGTTGCCCGGGCAGATGTCCGCGACCTTGTTCTCGCGATGCGGCGTCACCGACGCATTGTAGCGCTGCACCGGGTTCTTCGGATCATACTCGATCGGCTTGCCGGTCTCGGCATCGAGCCCCTTGGTCCAGGTGACCTTCTTGACGAAGGGCAGACCCCAGACGAACTTGCCGCTGGTGCGGTCGATCGCATAGGCGAAGCCATTGCGGTCGGCTTCGAGCGCGAGCTTCAGGGTCGAGCCGTTCGGCGCGGGCACATCGACCAGGACGTTCTCGGCGACGCTATCGTAGTCGTAGGGATCGTTCGGCGTGTGCTGATAGTGCCACTTGATCTTGCCGGTGTTGGCATCGAGCGCCAGCGAGCTGTCGGTGTAGAGGTTGTCGCCCGGACGATAGGCGTTGTCCCAGTCCGGACCGGGATTGCCGACGCCCCAGATGATGGTGTCGGTCGCCGGATCATAGGTGCCCGTGACCCAGGTCGAGCCGCCGCCGGCCGCAGCCGCGTCGTTGCTGTCCTTCCAGGTCTCGCTGCCCGGCTCGCCCTTCCCCGGAATGGTGTGGGTGCGCCAGACCTCCTTCTGCGTGCCGAGATCGGTCGCCGCGATCCAACCGCGGATGCCGTATTCGGCGCCGGCCACGCCCGAGATCGCCATGTTCTTCACGATCAGCGGCGCACCGGTGATGACCTCGCCCTTGTCGGGATCGGCAACCTGGCGCTGCCAGGCAACCTGGCCGGTCTCCTTGTTGGTCGCAATCAGGCGGCCGTCGAGCGTGTGCGAGACGACCAGATCGCCCCACAGCGCGACGCCGCGATTGTCGACGCCGCAGCAGGCGATGGCGCCGGCCCAGTCGTGATCCGTCTTCGGATCCATCTTCCAGACCAGTTGGCCCTTGCCACCGCGCGCGTCGATCTTGTAGACCGAGCCCCAGCCGTCGGTGACGTAGATCATGCCGTTCTCGACGATCGGCGTGCCTTCGAGACCGCCGTGGCTCCAGATGCCGCCGCCCTCGACGCCGCCGAGATGCATCGTCCAGGCGACCTTCAGGTTCTTGACGTTATCCTTGTTGATCTCCTTCAGTGCCGAGAACCGTGTGCCCGAATAGTTCTTGTGATGGTGGAGCCAGTTGCCGGCTTCCTTGTCGGCGTTAAGCAGCCGCTCGGGGGTCATCTCGTCGGCGGCCTGCGCCGGCGATGCAAGCTGGAAACAGGCGAAGGCTGCGCTGGCCAGCAGCACCGCCCGCAGGGTCGACCTGACGTTAGTCCTCATCGTTTCCTTCTCCCATTATATTGATTATGAGTTGGAGCGAATACCACTCCGCCAAGCCCGAAGGCGGAGGGCAGCAGGCGACAAACACGCTTCAAGGCGACTTGCGAACCTCGACCTCCGTTTCGATGGATCCTGCTTTCTGGAATACGATCGTGCAGGTGAAGCGCTTGCCTGGCTCGAGCGGCTCCCGCGTCTGCAGCAGCATCACGTGATAGGCGGTCGGCAGCAGCACCAGCGTGCTGCCCGCGGCAATTGGAATGTTGGGAATGGAGCGCATCGCCGGCGCGCCTTCGCCGCGGTCGACGGTGTGCCGCTCCGAGAAATTGGCGATCGGACAACGCACGCGCATCAAGGCTTCCGGCGCGGTCGTGTCATTCTTGATCGTGATCAGCAACGGGATGTCGCGTCCCACCTCGGGCGCCGCCGGCACCCACGCATCGGACAAGGTCAGGCCTTCTCCGGCCGCCCCGAGCGCAGGCGCCATCGCGGCGAACGACGCGACCGAGGCCACCAGCAATGCCCGCGACACCGCCAGCATAACGCCGGCGCGCACGCGGCCCTCCGAGCGCGCAGACCAAACCTGCTCGCGCTCCAGACTGGTCGGATCTTCCGACAACGGAGTCCCTCCCTATTTGGCCGCTTTTTAACTTGCCTTAACGCAGCGTCCTTTTTTTGAATTCGTACTCTGAATTCGAATACCTTCGCAAATGGATTTTCGGACTTGACATGCTAATGTGCGGCAAAATGTGGTGACCCATGCGAATCGTGCCCGCCGCTCCCTCTCTGGTCGACCAGGTCGTCGAAGCGATCACTGACGAGATCGTCAGCGGCGTTCTCACGCCGGGCTCGCGGCTGATCCAGGACGATCTGGCCCAGGCTTATGGGGTATCGCGCCAGCCAGTTCAGCAGGCGCTGATCCTGCTCCGCGGCTGCGGGCTGGTGCAGAGCGCGCCCGGCCGCGGCCTGATCGTGGCGCCGCTCGACCCCGGCTTCGTTCGGGACCTCTATGAGATGCGCGCGGTGCTCGAAGGCCTCGCGGCGCGGCTGGCCGCCGAGCGCGCGAGCGATCGCGCCGCGCGCGAAGGTCCGGCGTACATCGCGGCCGGCCACGAGGCGGTGAAGAGCGGGCTCGTCAACCGCAAGATCGAGACCGACATCGCCTTCCATTGCTTCCTCGGCGACCTCTCCGGCAACGCGCTGATCGGCGAGACGATGGCGCCGCATTGGCCCTGCCTGAAGCGCGTGATGTCCGACGTGCTGCAAAAGGAGCAGAGCATGTCCCGGATGGTCTGGGACGAGCATGAGGACATTCTTGCAGCCGTGATCGAGGGCCGCAGCGACGAGGCCGAACGGCTGAGCCGCGAGCACATTTCACGCGCGGCCAGTGTGTTCATCCATCACCTCGAAATCCAGCAGGACAGCAAGCCCAAGCAGCGGCGAACGCTCACTGCGCGGAAATTCTCGCTATGACCCCGTTCAGACCGACATCGGCCGCAATGCGAGCGCCGGGCTCCGGCACGGCAGCTCCACATTCGCGACCGGACATCACACCTGATCCCGTGGAGGCCGTGTGCCGCCGCTGAAGACACAGCCGAGCCTGACCGAACGCGTCTACGAGCGCATTCTCTCCGACATCGTCGGCGGCGAACTGCCGGAATCGGCCCGCCTCATTCAGGACGATCTGGCCCGCGACCTCGGCGTATCGCGCCAGCCGGTGCAGCAGGCGCTGCTGCTGCTGCGCAATCACGGCTTTGTGCGCGAGGCGCCGGGCCGCGGCCTGGAAGTCGCACCGATCGACACCGACTTCATCCGCAACCTCTATGAAATACGCGCCGTCGCCGAGGGCCTCGCCTGCCGGCTCGCGGCGACCCGCGGCGCCAAGCGAGCGGCCGAGGAAGGCCCGAATTTGATCGAGCAGGGCCGGAGCGCCGAGCGCGAGCATTCGGTCGAGAAGCTGATCGAGGCCGACGTCAAGTTTCATGAATTCCTCTACGAGATCTCCGGCAACTCCGTCATCCAGGACACCACGCTGCCGCATTGGCTGCATCTGCGCCGGCTGATGGGCGAGGTGCTGATGCGCGACGAGACGCCGCGGCGAATCTGGGATCAGCATGAGGACATCCTGCGGGCGGTGATCGCCGGCGATGCGCAGAAGGCCGAGGATCTCGCACGGCAACACATCACGCGAACCGCAACCGTGCTGCTGGCGCGGTTGACCAATCAGCGCGAGCGCGTGCCGGTCGCGACGGCGTCCTGATCACCTCGGGCTTGGCTTCGGCCCGCAACATCCGACGGCACCGCCGTCAGGAACCCCAGCATCGTTTCGAAGGGATACCCAGCATCCCACTTCAGCGTCGGCAGCAGCCCCGCCGCTATGGTCAAGCCGCCGGCAAGCTGAAAGAGAACGTGGCGCCGCCCTGCGGCTCGTTGGTCGCGGACAGCTCGCCGCCGTGCTCGCGGACGATGCCGTAGCTGATCCACAGCCCGAGCCCCGTCCCCTCCCCGACGCGCTTGGTCGTGAAGAACGGCTCGAAGATGCGGGTCAGGTGATCCTTGTCGATGCCGGGGCCGTTATCGGTGATGCGAAAGGCGATCTCGTTGCCCTGGCGCGCCACCGCGACCAGAAGACGCGGCAGGTCGGTCGATCGCATCGCGTCGATCGCGTTCTCCACGAGGTTGACGATCACCTGATGCAGCTGGCCTTCGTTGCCGGAGATCCACAGATCCGGCTCGACCTCGATCTGGATGTCGACACGATGCTGCTTGGTGCGCCCTGCCCACAGCACGGCGGTATTGATCAGCCGTTCGATGTTGACGCGCTCGACCTCGCCGAGCTTCGAGAACGACAGGCGGCGCAGGTTCTTGACGATCTCGCTGATGCGCACCGCACCTTCCAGCGTGCCGTCGATCAGCGGCCCGAAATCCTCCAGGATGGCGTCGATCCTCAGATCCGAGCGAAGCGCGGCGATGTCCTCGCTGACCGGCTGCTCATGGATGGCATCGAGATAGCCGACCAGCGAGGTGCGGTAGCGCATCAGGGTGTGGATGTTGCCATAGACGAAGCTGATCGGATTGTTCAGCTCGTGGGCCACGCCCGCGACGAGCCGGCCGAGGCTTGCCATCTTCTCCTGCTCGACCAATTGCCGCTGCGCCCGCTGCAGCTCCTGATGCGCCTTGTGCAGGGCCTCATAGGCGCGGCGCAGCTCGCCGATCGGACGGCCCGTCAGCACGACGCCGATGAAGCGGCCGCGATGGTCATGCCGCGGCGAGCTGTTGATCGCGAACAGGTCGGAGCTGACGCCGGCCGCCGCGGCAAAGCGCAATTCACCGTCGACCACTTCGGCGCTGCTGCGCGGCTTCAGCAGCGAGACAAGTTTGGGCCGATGATCGGGATCAATCATCTCGGCGATATCGCGACCGGCGATGTCAGCCAAGGCCCGTCCCGATGTCTGCAGAAAGGCGGAGTTGGCCTGCTGCACCGTGCCCCTGGCGTCACAGACGACCAGGATGTCGGAGACGGACTCGATGACATTGGTGACGAACGCCTGGGCTTCCTCGAGCTCGGCGTTCTTGTGCTCGAGATCGACCTCGTAGCGCAGCAGGTCGGAATAGACCTCGTCCATCTTGCGGATCACTTCGATCCACACGCCTTCGCGCTCGCTGTCGAGTTCGAGCGTGCTGCTGCTCGCGATCAGCTTGAGCAGCGTGTCAGCCCCGGACTCAGGAGAGTGAGTGGCCTTTGCCATGTTTCTTCAGATCGTATCTCGACAATTTGTTCCGGAGCCCCACCCGCGACAGGCCGAGCTCGCTGGCGACGCGACTGATGTTACCATCATATTTCTCCAGACAGTGAACGATGATGGTCTTTTCGAGATCCTCGACCCTGTCCTTCAGGCTCCCGGAACCATTGAGCTTGCCATTGGGTATCGCGGGCGCGGCGCGGCGTGCGCTGCGCCGGGCTGCGAACGGCGGACAGCGCAGCTCGTCGGCATCGGCCAGCACGGCCATGCGCTGGATCTCGTTCTGCAGCTCGCGGACATTGCCGGGCCAGTGATAGCGGGAGAATTCCTCCAGCGCCGCCGGTGCGAAACGCAGATCCGGCCGGTTGAACGAGGTCTTCACCGCCGACAGCACACCCTCGGCGATCAGCGGAATGTCCATCGGCCGTTCGCGCAAGGACGGCATGTGCACCGGAAACGCGGCCAGTCGGTAGTAGAGATCGCGGCGGAAGCGGCCGGCCTCGACCTCGGCCTCGAGATCCCGGTTGGTGGCGGCGACCACGCGCACGTCGACCTGGCGCACGCGCTGCGCGCCGAGCGGCCGGATCTCGCTCTCCTGCAGAACGCGCAGGAGCTTGACCTGAAATGCCGGCGAGGTCTCGCCGATCTCGTCGAGAAAGATGGTGCCGCCATCGGCAACCTCGAACAGGCCGATGCGGTCCTGATAGGCGCCGGTGAAGGCGCCCTTCTTGCAGCCGAACAGCTCGCTTTCCAGCAGCTCATCCGGCAGCGCGCCGCAATTCTCGACGACGAACGCCTTGGTGGCCCGCGCGGAGCCGTAGTGAATCGCGCGCGCCAAGAGCTCCTTGCCGGTGCCGGATTCGCCGGTGATCAAGACCGAGATGTCGTAGTCGGCGGCGCGCCGGCCGAGCTCGATCACGTTGCGCATCGGGCTCGCGGCCGAATGCACGATGCGGTCGAAATCGTAGAGCTGCTTGGCGGCGCCGCGCTTGACCGACACCACCTTCTTGATATGGGCCGGCGTGGCCTTCACGTCAACGCCGGCGGTCTCCGTCTCCTTCTGCAGCCGGTACAGCTGCACGGCCTCGCGGACGATCTCGATCAGGCGATCCGGCTGCCAGGGCTTTGTGATGTACTGATAGATGCCGGCCTCGTTGAGGCCGGCGATGATGTCCTCGGAGTCCGAATAGCCGGAGATGATCATCCGTACAGGGTCGGGCCACATCTCGCGTACGCGCTTCAGGAAGCTGACGCCGGACTCCTGCGGCATGCGCTGGTCGCAGATCACGGCATGCACGATCTCGCCTTCGAGCAGTTTCTCGGCATCGTTCGTGTTGCCCGCGCACAAGACCTCGAAATCCTGGTTGAGGACGCGGCGCAGCGCCTCCTGCGACCGGACCTCGTCATCCACGACCAGTATCGTTCCCTGGATGCCCATCGCGCGTCTCAGCAGATCCGCGGCAGCTGCTCGCCGGACAGCCAGTCGACGATGCGGCCGCCGCCGAAGCCCGTCGCCATCTGGACGAAGCGGTGATCATCGGCCACCGCTTCGCCGATCTCGGCGGCATCGCGGCCGAGCGGATGCGCCCGCATGGCGGCGAGCACTGCGCCGGCCACCTCGGGCGCGACCACCGCGACGAGCTTGCCTTCGTTGGCGACATGCAGCGGATCGAGCCCCAGCAGCTCGCAGGCGGCTGCGACCGCAGGCTTCACCGGAATCGATTCCTCCTGCAGGCGGAAGCCGAGATTGGACTGCTGGGCGATCTCGTTCATCGTGGCCGCAACCCCGCCGCGCGTGGGATCGCGCATCAGCCGGATGCCGGCGCCGCCGGCCGCAACCATGTCGGCGACGAGACCGTGCAGCGAGGCCGAGTCCGAGATGATCTCGGTGTCGAAGGTGAGATTCTGCCGCCTCGACATGATGGCGACGCCGTGGTCGCCGAGGCTGCCGGACAGCAGCACGCGGTCGCCGGGCCTGGCCTTGTCGGCTGAGAGATCGAGGCCTTCCGGCAGCACGCCGACGCCGGCCGTCGAAATAAACACGCCATCCGCCTTGCCGCGCTCGACCACCTTGGTATCGCCGGTGATGATCGCGATGCCGGCCTCGCGCGCCGCCACTCCCATCGCATCGGCGATCCGCTTCAGATCGGAAAACGGAACCCCCTCCTCGATGATGAAGCTCGCCGACAGATACAGCGGCCTGGCGCCGGCCATGGCAATGTCGTTGACCGTGCCGTGCACCGCCAGCGAGCCGATATTGCCGCCGGGGAAAAACAGCGGCGACACCACATAGCCATCGGTCGTCATCACCATGCGGCCGGCCGCAACGTCGAACGCCGACTGATCGTTGCCTCGCGTCAGCCATTCGTTGCCGAACGCCTCGTGGAACAGGCCGGCAATCAGTTGCGCCATCGCGCGGCCGCCGGCGCCGTGCGAGAGATCGACGCAGCCATTCTTCAGGTCGAGCCGGCGCTGATGCATGCTCATGATGCAAGCCTCCGCTGATGGTCGCGGAAGCGGCCATAGGTCCAATGCGCCGCGCAGGCGCCTTCCGACGACACCATGCAGGAGCCGATCGGCGTCTCCGGCGTGCAGGCGGTGCCGAACAGCCGGCAGTCCACCGGCTTCTTCAGGCCGCGCAGAATGGCCGGACATTCGCAGGCCGGATTGTCGGCCACCACCAGCTCGGACATGGCAAAGCGCAGCTCGGCATCGAGATGCGCAAAGCCGGGCCGCAATTTCAATGCGCTCGCCGGAATGCTGCCGAGGCCGCGCCATTCGAACTGGTCGCGCAGTTCGAAGATCTCGGCGACCTCGCGGATGGCGCGCTGGTTGCCGCTGCCGGTGACGGCGCGACGATACTGGTTCTCCACCTCGTGGCGGCCGTCATTGACCTGCTCGATCAGCATCAGGATCGCCTGCATCATGTCGAGCGGCTCGAAGCCCGCGATCACGACGGGCTTGCCGTCATCGCGCGCGAACGGCGCGTAGGGCTCGGTGCCGATCACGGTCGAGACATGCGCCGGTCCGACGAAGCCGTCGATCTCGACCGTGTCGTCGCTGTCGAGGATCGCGCGCATCGCCGGCGGCGTCAGCACGTGGTTGCAGAACACGGTGAAGTTCGACAATTGCTTCTTCTCGGCGGCCCGGATCATCACGGCGGTCGGCGGCGTCGTGGTCTCGAAGCCGATGGCGAAGAACACCACCTCGCGACCGGGATTCTGCTCGGCCAGCGCGATCGCATCCAGCGTCGAATACACCATGCGGATGTCGGCGCCGCGCGCCTTCGCCTTGAGCAGCGAGGACCCGCGCGAGCCCGGCACGCGCATCAGGTCGCCATAGACGCAGAGGATGACCTCGGGGCGTTCGGCCAGCGCGATCGCCATGTCGATGCGCCCGGCCGGCAGCACGCAGACCGGGCAGCCGGGGCCGTGGATCATGCGCACATTGTCCGGCAGCATGTCCTCGAGGCCATAGCGCGCGATCGCATGGGTATGGCCGCCGCAGAACTCCATGAAGCGATAGGCGCGCGCCGGATCGGCCTTGGCGCGGATGGCGCGCGCAAGACCTGTCGCCAGCTCCTTGTCGCGAAATTCGTCGGCATATTTCATGGCCTGACCTCCGCCACAGCCTCGCCCATCTGCCGGAGCAGGTCGAGCGTCTCGCGCGCCTCCTCCGGATCGATCTTGGCCAGCGCATGGCCGACATGAAGAATGACGTAGTCGCCGACGGCGATCTCCTCGATCAGCGCGATCGAGACCTCCTTGCTGACGCCGTCAATCGAGACGATCGCCATGTCGTCAGGCAAGAGCTTGATCACCTCGGCGGGAATGGCCAGACACATCAGACGGTCCCTCCAGACAGCACATTGCTTTGTGTGAGATGCAGACCAGCCACCCAGGCCTGCCCGAGGCTGAGGCCGCCGTCATTGGGCGGCAGCCGGCGCGGCAGCAGCGGATCGAGGCCTGCGGAACGGCAGCCGCGCACGACCTGCTCGGCCAGATGCGCATTGAGGAAGCAGCCGCCGCTCAGCACGATCGTGCCGATGCCAGTCGCGCGCGAAGCTCTCGCGATCCAGTCGACGCAGGCCGCGGCCAACGTGCCGTGAAACAGCCCCGCCGCTTCGACAGTGTCGAGATCACGCGCGATCAGATGCGCGAGCAGCGGCCGCAGCGACAGCACGCCATCGGCAATGGTCCAGCCGCGCTCAAGCGTCGCCGGTTCACGCACCAGCGCCTCCAGCTTCATGGCCGCCTCGCCTTCATAGCTCTGCACCGTGCTGACACCGAGCAAACCAGCTACGGCATCGAACAGCCGGCCGGCGCTGGTGGTGACCGCGGTATCGGCAAGGTCTAGCAGCGTGACTATGTTGCGCGACTGGGGCTGCGCTACGAAACGCCGCTCGATCTCGTCACCGCGACCGAAATCGTGCAGCACTGACGCCGCCATCCGCCACGGCTCCCGTGCGGCCCGGTCGCCGCCCGGCATCTTCAATGGGGCGAGATGGCCGAGGCGCTGGAAGCCAGCGCCGTCGCACGACAGCAATTCACCGCCCCAGGCGCCGCCATCGCTGCCATAGCCGTAGCCATCCAGCACCAGCGCGAGGGCGGGGCCGGTCACGCCCTGTTCGGCCATGACGGAAGCCGCATGCGCATGGTGATGCTGCACGGGCAACGTCGGCAGACCTCGTGCCTGCGCGAACCGGGTCGACGCCATGTCCGGATGCAGGTCATGCGCGATCGCGACCGGCTCGACGTCGAGGATGGAGGTGAGATGCGCGATCGTCTCCTCGAAGAAGCGGATCGCGGCTGCCGTGTCGAGATCACCGAGATGCTGCGACACGAACGCCTCGTCGCCGCGCGTTACCGTCACCGTCGCCTTCAGATGAGCGCCGACCGCGAGCACCGGCGGCCCGGCACGTGCGAGCCGGATCGGCTCCGGTACATAGCCGCGCGCACGCCTGACGAAGCGGGGAACGCCGGCCACGACAGCAAGCACGGAATCGTCGGCGCGGATGACGATGTCTCGGTCATGGGTAACGATCAGATCCGCGATATCAGCCAGACCGCTCCTCGCTTCATCATTGTCGGTCAGCAGCGGCTCCCCGCTCGGATTGGCGCTGGTGCAGACCAGCGCCCATGGTCCGTCGGCAGCCGCGCGGCGGCCCGCCTCCAGCACATGGAAGATCAGATGATGCAGCGGAGCGACCGGCAGCATCACGCCGATCTTTGCGAGGCCTGGTGCGACCGAGGACGCAACACGCTGGCGTGAGCGCAACAGCACGATCGGCCGCGCCACCTGCTCCAGCAGCGCGCGCTCAGGCGCGTCGATCTCGGCAATCTCAGTTGCAGCGTCGGCCGTGGCCAACATCACGGCGAACGGCTTGCCGTCGCGCTGCTTACGGGCGCGCAGCCGCTGGACGGCCTGCTCATCTCGCGCATCACAGAGCAACTGATAGCCGCCGAGCCCCTTGACGGCGACGATCCTGCCATTCGCGAGCGCGGCCGCGATCTCATCGATGCCATGGCTGAGCCGCGGCCCGCAGCTTGGACACGAGATCGCCTCGGCATGAAAGCGGCGCCCTGCGCGATCTTCGTAGTCGGACCGGCACGCCTCGCACATCGGAAAGCGCTTCATCGCCGTGGACGGGCGATCGTAAGGCAGGCGTTCGGCGATGGTGAAGCGCGGGCCGCAATGGGTGCAGTTGACGAAGGGGTAGAGATGGAAGCGGCTGCCGGGATCGAACAACTCGGCCAGGCACGCGGCACAGGTGGCGGCGTCCGGCACGATCCGCGTCGTGACGCGCCCACTCACGCTCTCGGCAATCCGGAAGCCCGTGCCGGCGTCGGCCACGATCGGCTCGACGGCGATGTCGTCGATGCGCGCCAGTGGCGGCGTCTGCCGCGGCAGAGCCTCGACGAATTCGGCGACCTCGTCGCCCTCGACCTCGATCAGCACGCCATCAGCATCGTTGGCGACGAAGCCGCCGAGCCGATGGCGGATCGCCAAGCCATGGACATAGGGACGAAAGCCGACGCCCTGCACGGCACCGCGGACGCGGAGCCGGAGGCGCGTATGGTTCGCCGCCGATGTCCGGCCGGGCGTGCTCATCCCTGCACCGCGTTCATCGCGCTCGCCCGCATCCGGTCCGACTGCTTCCTGATCCAGGCGTAGAACGCCGAGAGGCCCTCGCCGGTCTTGGCCGAGATCGTCAGGACCTCGATCTTCGGATTGACGCGGCGGGCATATTCGATCGTCTGCGCAAGGTCGAAATCGAGCACCGGCGCCAGGTCGATCTTGTTGATCAGCATCAGCGATGACGCTGCAAACATGTCGGGATATTTGAGCGGCTTGTCCTCGCCCTCGGTGGTCGAGAACACGACGATCTTGCAGGCCTCGCCGAGATCGAAGGCGGCCGGACACACGAGGTTGCCGACATTCTCGATGAACAGCAGCCCGCCGCGCAGTGCCGGCAGCCGGCCATAGGCTTCGCCGATCATGGCCGCATCGAGATGGCAGCCCTTGCCGGTATTGATCTGGATCGCCGGAACGCCGGTGGCGCGGATGCGCTCGGCATCGTTGGAGGTCTGCTGGTCGCCCTCGATCACCGCGACAGGCCGGCTCTGCTTGAGATCGGAGACGGCGCGGACCAGCAGCGAGGTCTTCCCGGCGCCCGGGCTGGAGACGAAGTTGAATGCCAGCACGTCATGCGCGGCGAAGCGTGCGCGGTTCTCGGCCGCGAGCCGGTTGTTCTTGCCGAGAATGTCGCGTTCGATCTGGATGATGCGTCCGCTGGAGAGACCGGCAACCTCCTGCCCCGCAGGGTTGGCCGAGCAGTCGATGCGGTCGGCGGCGTGATCATGATGGTGGTCATGCGCGTGACCGTGATCATCATGGTCATGATCATGGTGATGGTGACCATGCTCGTGATCATGATCATGGCAGTGATGGCCGTGATGATGATGATGTCCGGACTGATCATGTCCATGAGCATGTTGGTGCTCACCGTGATCGTGATGATGATCACCGGATTCGACGGAGGACTTGCCGTCACTGCAGCCGCACACCGTGCACATTACTCGACCTCCAGCTCCTTGACCCGCATGTCCTCACCGCCCGTGACCTGCAGCTGATGACTGCCGCAGGCCGGACAAGGCGCGTAGCGTTGGCTGATCTCGACGCTGCGCGAACAGCCCAGGCACCACGCCGTGCCCGGCTGTTCGATGATCTCGAGCGCCGCCCCCTGCAACAGGGTCTTCGCGGTCACCGCCTCGAAACAGAATCGCAGCGCCTCCGGCGCGACATGGCTGAGCGCACCGATCTCCAGCCACACCGTCTTCACCGTGGAGAAGGCGCCCTTGCGCGCCTCCTGCTCGACGATCTCGACGATGCCTTCGCACAGCGCCATCTCATGCATCGGCCATCTCCCGGAATGCCAGGTGATAGCCGACGCAGGGATCGAACGATCCGACCATCGTATTGATGGCCTCGCGATCGCCCGTTCCGCGCAGCGCAGCCCCGGTGAGGCTCCTCACGACAGGGCCGCGCGGGTGAAAATTCCATTCCGTCGGCGCCAGATACTCGAAACGCGAGACCGCGCCGTGCGCATCCAGCTCGATTGCGTGATGCAGCCGGCCGCGGGCGCATTCAACCGCGGCGCCGCCGCGCCGCGACCCGAGCGCGTAGCTCGCGATGGCATGCTGGTCGGCCGCTTCGTCCTCAGCCTCGCCGGCCTCGATCCAGCGGAACAGCTCGGCAACCTCGGTGATCTTGGCTGAGAGGCGTTCGACGGGACCGGCTGATGCCAACTGATGGCGCTCCGCATACCGGGCCCAGACCCCGGTCTCCGGAGCCCGGCCGTCGAGTTCCGGAGCCTCAGCAAAGGCAGATCCCACGTCCATCAATTGCGCGACGATGACGTCATCGTCGGCGGCCGACAGGATGTCGTGCGCGGCCGGCATGTGCCTCCATCCTCCATCGTCGACGGCTTTCCGGGCCGAGTCCATCAGAGATGCAAGCGGAGTTTCCGGTAGAACCGGCTCCGCTGGCAAGCCTATGCCCAGGACCACCATGTCCGTCTTGATTTGAGACAAGGTTGCAGCGCGAGATTGCTGCTGGGTGTCAGCGCCGGAATGCATCTGCAGCGACGCGACCGCCTGCAAGAGCCGTTGCGCCAGCTGCGCGTCACTGCGATTTTGCGCAAATGGCGCGATCAGCAGACCGCGCATAAGCTCGGCGAAGCGCTCCACCACCACGGCCTTGATCCGACGGTGACGGGTCAACGGCGGCGCCTGCTCGCCGCGCGCCGCTTCCATCGCCGAGAGCAGCGCGACCCGGTGCGCACTGGCGCACAGCGAGAACAACCGCGGCAGGGCCGCGAGCAGCATCTCGGCCGGCTTGCCAGCGAACAGCCGTCCCAGCGGCGGCCTCGTGCGCGGCTGAATGTCGACGCCTGTGATCAGCCGATCGGCGACCGACAGCGTCACGTCGATGCGGTTGCGAAAGGTGAGGGTCATGCGCGGCCCTCGGAGAGGGTGCCGCGCAGGAACGCACGGCGATCGATCGCGCCCGATGCCTTCGCAGCGCGTTCAGACGACGGCTCATCATCGGGCGCCGTCATCAGCGCGGCGAGCGCAGCCTCCGCCGCCGCACGCGCCGCGGCCATGTCCTCGAACTGGAACATCGGCGAGAACAGCGAGCAACTCGCGATCCGACCGACCTCGGCAACATCGCCGATCGTGAATTCGAACGAGCCGGCCGGAAGCACGATCTTGACGACGGATCCCGCGGCGCCTTGTGCGGCCGGAGTGACCACGTTCATGAACCAGGGCGTGACGACGATGCCGAGGATGCGGCCGTCGACCACTGAAAATCCGATCGCCTCGACGTCGAGCGCGTCGTGATAGATCGGCAGCTCGCGCATCGCACGAGCGCCGATCTCACGATAGACGCCGGCAAGACGCGCGCCCCACGCGGCCGGCGTGACGTCCGACGTCCCCTGCCCGACCGCCTCAGGGCTCATGGCTCGACCACCATGAACTTGGCTTTCGGCGCATCGCAGTTCGGGCAATGCCAGTCATCCGGCAAGGCCGCGAACGGCGTGCCCGGCGGAATCTGCGCCACGCCATCCCCCTCGGCCGGGTCGTAGCGCGTCCAGCAGATGCCGCACTCCAGCAGCACGTCATCAGCGAGATCGCTGCGGACACCGAAATTCTCGAAGCCGCCGCTCATGTGAAATAGGCCTCGATGATCTGGGTCAGACGCTCGGCCGAATCCTCGAAATCCTCAGCCGCGGCGAGCGCGACCACCGGCACACCGCCGACCTCGAGGGTGTCGAGAATGATCGTGTCCATGGCGTTGAAGAACTGCACCGACCAGACATGACGGATGCCGGTCGCGAGCACGCGGCAGGTGCCGTAGCCACGCGACATCAGCTGGATCGGACCGTTGCCGAGCGTCTGCTGCAGGAAGCTCATGTCGGTTGGGCTCATCGGCAGCAGCGTGAAGTTGATGGTCTGCGAGCGCTGACCTGGTCGCCAGGACAGCGCGCGCTCGCGGATCTCGGCGAGCACCGGCAGCGCGTTCATGGTGCCCTCGGGCACAGGGCCGATCACGATGTCACCTGCAGTCAGATCGGCGGCGGCGCGCGATACGATCTCCGGGACGGCGCCGATTTCGACGTAGTCGTGTCGCTCGTCCGCCTCCAGCCGCACCCGCCATATTCCGGCGAGCACCGATTCCTGGATCTGAGCCAGCGTGCCGTCGGGAAGAGCCACGACGCCGGCGACCTCGCCCTCGCCCAGCACGTCGTCGATCAGCCGGCGCTCGAGATCGTTGAGGCCCTCGAGCCGGAATAATTGCGTCGGCGCGCCGGCGGTCTGCGCCGCGATGGCCGCTGCAATCGTCGACAACAGCTCGACCGCCCGCGGGCAGCTCCGCGCCAACGCCTCCGAGTCGAGCGAGGCCAGCTTGGCCAGGGCCCCGGACGCGGTCAGCCCCTTGTGCGAGGTATCGAGCGCCTCTTCGCCGATCGGAAAGATGTTGACCGGCTCCTCGGCTCCTTCAGGCGCGATCCAGAATCCCGGCTTCATCGCTCGGCTCCCGCAGGCTGATGGACTGGGACGATGCTGGCAACGACCGTTGCAGTCGCGCCCTGCGGCCGGTCGATCAGCCGCGAGATGCGATCGACATAGACAGACCAGTCCTGGATCTTGGCGATCAGGCCGAGCGTCTCCGCCCCGCGGCACAGGATCAGGCTCGGCTGCACGCGCACGCCGAAGCGCGTCCCGAGCTCCGCCTCCGCGTCGCGCGCGATGACCGCGCCACGCAGCCGGCCGTGAAACGCGGTGATCAGCTCCGGCAGCACGATGGCCACATCGAGCGCCTCCGGAAACCGCGCGGGATCACCGGCCGACAGCAGCACGGCGACCAGCCCGGCGCGATCGGCCTCGGCGAGAAAGGCGTCGACGGTGCCGGCATCGACCTCCGGCAACCCGCCTCGCATGCGCGCGGGGTCACGCTGCTGCATTTCCATCGACGTTTCTCCCTGACCAGTTATCGTTGCCGTGCTCTCCATGTTAGCAATCAACGTGCCAGACGCCCGCGCGACAGCGGAACGCTCAATACGTTGAAATATCTCATATTTTTATTGAAATTAAGAGCTCCGCAATCAATCGGAAAGCCGCTTTCCAGACAATGTCCGGCAACTTACTTTACTTATGGATATCTTGTTGCCAGGAATCTGACGCCCGCCCAAGGGCATCACACCGCTACCGCAGATGCTCCGGAAGCTCCGGCTCGCGCCCGATCAGATCGGCGAAGAAGTCGTCGCAATTCTCGCCGTTCACGGCCGCCTGCAGGCCGCGCAGCGCCTCGCCGATCAGCCGCGCTTCTTCGTCATCGAGCAGGCGAACGGCGTTGTCGATATAGACGAGCACCTTGGCTCCGACCGGCGGGTTCGACAGCAACAGCACCGAGACGCGGCGCTCCTCGCCGTCGAAGCTGCACAGCGCCGAGACGCCATCGGTCTCGAGGATTGTCATCGGCAGGCCAAGACACATGTCGGATTCCCTCGCGGCGCGGTTACTCGGCCGTGCGCGCCCGCAGCTCGTAGCTGTGATGGTCGATGTCGTTCGCGAGCAGGCGTTCGTCGCCGGCGAGCGGTTCACGCCGCGACACGGCGGGCGCGCCCCATTCCGCCAGCAGGGCGCAGGCCAGCTCGATCGCCGGCGCGATCTGCGCACGAACCGGCGCAGTCAGCGGACCGCCCCAATCCTCGAGGTCGAGCGGCTGGCAGCCGATCAGCGCAAGCCGCTGCGGATAGCGGCCGAGCAGGTCGGCCGCGCTCAGTACTTCCTGGAAGCCCGTCTGGTGCAGGCTCATCTTCTTGGCGCCGGTGAAGCGCGGCACCTCGTCATCGCGGACGAGCTTGATCTCGCCCGGCACAAGGCCATAGTCGATGGCGTCGAACACGATCAGGCCGTCGGCTTCCTCGACATAGTTGACGAGGTAAAGTCCCTGCGTGCCGCCATCCAGGATCGTGACGTTGTCGGGCACGGTGAAGCGGCGGTGGAATTCCTCCACCACCCGCACGCCGAAGCCTTCGTCAGCCCAGAGAATGTTGCCGATCCCGAGCACCAAAATGCGATCGCGCCCGCGCTCATCGACCATGCCGGCCCCCTGCTAGTCGCGGAACTGCCGTTCGCCTGAGATCATCGAGGAGATGATGCTCTGGCGTGACATGATGTCTTCGCGAATGGCGGCATAGACATGCACCATCACAAACGTGACCAGCGCCCACATCCCGAGGTGATGCCAGGTATGCACATCCTGGCTGTTCGGCCAGATCGCAAACACCCAGCCAAACAATTTGTGCTGCCAGCTGTCGATCCCGGTGCCTTCCGAATAGAGCGCAAAGCCGGTGACGATCATGAAGGTCACGAACAGCGTGAAGCCGATGAACATCGCCGTCTGCGCCAGGGGATTATGGCCGACATACATCTTCGGCTCACGTTCCAGGAAGGCGTACCAGCGGATCTCGTGCAGCACCTCTTTCCAGAACTGCTTGCGATGCACCGGAATGTAGAAGATCTGCCGGGAATGGTGGTTGCCGACGAAGGCCCAGAAGATGCGGGCGAGGAAGAACACCGCCAGCACCTGTCCGGCAGCGAAATGGGCAAAGCGGATATAGCCCATCACGAAGTTTGCCGACGCCTCTCCCGACACCGTCGGGAGAGGTGATCCGATCAGATAACCGGTGATCATCAGAACGATGATCGCGAACGCGTTGACCCAGTGGCAGATGCGCACCGGCGCTTCGTAGACATAGACCGTGGGCCGGCCAACCGCATGCTCGCCGGCGGCGTCGGCTGCGATCGCGGCGATGTCCGTCCCCGACTCGGGCGGGCGTGCAACTGCATCCATCATGACCCTGCTCCCGTGCTACCTGACCTTGACCTTGGCCAGCTCCTGGCCATCCGGACTCATGACGTGCGTCGAGCAGGCCAGGCACGGATCGAACGAATGGATCGTGCGCAGGATCTCCAGCGGCTGCTCGGGATTGGCCATCGGGGTGTTCATCAGCGACGCCTCGAATGCGCCGATGTTGCCCTTGGGATCGCGGGGCGAGCCATTCCAGGTCGTCGGCACGACGCACTGATAGTTGTCGATCTTGGTGTCCTTGATCTTGATCCAATGCGCGAGCGCGCCGCGCGGCGCCTCGGTGAAGCCGACGCCCTTGGCCTCTTTCGGCCAGCTCTCGGGCTTCCATTTGTCGACATTCGCCGTCGAGCTGTCGCCCGCCTTGATGTTGGCGATCAGCTTGTCCTGGAAGTAGCGCATCTGCCGTCCGGCCCACACCGATTCCAGCGCACGCGCCGCGGTGCGGCCGAGCGTGGAGAACAGCGCCGTCAGAGGCAGGTCGAGATCCTTGAGAAACTTGTCGACGGGGTCCTTGAACTCCGCCTTGTTCTGCGCATAGCCGACCACCCAGCGCGCGAGCGGTCCGACCTCCATCGCGTGTCCGCGCCAGCGCGGCGCCTTGATCCAGGAATATTTGCCGCCCTCGTCGAGCTCCTTGATGTCCGTCTTGGTCCCCTTCGCGTTGGGGCCGAGCACGTAGTTCGGCTCGGTGATGCCATCCCAGGGATGCAGTCCCTTGGTCTCGTCGGGGTATTTGTACCAGGAGTGAACCACGAACTCCTGGATCTCGTCCGGATTGGCGTGATCGACCGGAAACACCTCGGACAGGTTGCCGTTGATGATCGCGCCACGCGGCAGCTTCAGGCTCTTGGCGGAGTAGTCATTGGCATGCTCGGGCACGTCGCCATAGGCGAGCACGCTCTTGCCGGACAGGCCGCCGCCATAGAGCCAGTCCTTGTAGAAGGAGCCGATCGCGGCGACGTCGGGCAGATAGACCATCTCATTGAACTCGATCAGGCGATCGATGATCGAGGAGACGAGATTCAGCCGCTCGATATTGATGGCGCCGACCGCACCGGTGCCGTCGATGTTGATCGGACACGGCACGCCACCCACGAGCCAGTTCGGATGCGGGTTCTTGCCGCCGAAGATGGTGTGGATCTTGACGATCTCCTTCTGGAAATCGAGCGCCTCCAGATAGTGCGCCACCGCCATCAGGTTGGCTTCGGGCGGCAGCTTGTAGGCCTTGCTGCCCCAATATCCATTCTTGAACGGGCCGAGCTGCCCCGACTCGACGAACTTCTTGAGGCGGGTCTGGAGGTCCCTGAAATAGCCGGGCGACGACAGCGGCCAGCTCGAGATCGACTGCGCCAGTGTCGACGTCGCCTTCGGATCGGCCGAGAGCGCCGAGACCACGTCGACCCAGTCCAGCGCGTGCAGATGATAGAAGTGCACGACGTGGTCGTGCACTTGCAGCGCAAGCTGCATGAGGTTGCGGATGGAGTTGGCATTCTCCGGAATGGTGATGCCGAGCGCGTTCTCGACCGCGCGCACCGATGTGAGCGCATGCGTTCCGGTGCAGACGCCGCAGATCCGCTCGGTGAAGGCCCAGGCGTCGCGCGGGTCGCGATTCCTGAGGATCACCTCGATGCCGCGCCACATCGTGCCGGTGGAAACCGCATTGCGGATGACATTGTCGGAGTCGACGTTGACCTCGACCCGCATGTGTCCCTCGATGCGAGTGACCGGATCGACGACAATGCGCTTGCCGGAATTGTCGAGATTGAAGCCGTTGGGAGTCTGGATGCCCATCGTTGCCTGCCCTGAATGCGATCAATGATCTTGTTTGGCGTCGTCGCGCTTGGTGGCGAGCCGTTTCACGGCCGTCACCGCCGCATGCGCCGCGACCGCTGCGCCCACCGTGCCCGCGGCCACCATGCCGACCTGGTCGGCGTTGTGCTCGATGCCGAACTGCTTGATGTTGGTGAGGCGGTCGTAGAACGAGCCCTTGTCCCAGAAGCCGTCCTCGGAGCAGCCGATGCAGCCGTGACCGGACTGGATCGGGAACGACACGCCGCCGTTCCAGCGCACCGTCGAGCAGGCATTGTAGGTGGTCGGGCCCTTGCAGCCCATCTTGTAGAGGCAGTAGCCCTTGCGCGCGGCCTCGTCGTCCCACTCCTCGACGAACTGGCCAGCGTCGAAATGCGGTCGGCGATAGCACTTGTCGTGGATACGCTGTGAGTAGAACATCTTCGGCCGGCCCTGGCGGTCGAGCTCCGGCAGCTTGCCGAAGGTGGTGATGAAGGTGACGACGCCGGTCATGACTTCCGCGATCGGCGGGCAGCCCGGCACCTTGATGATCGGCTTGTTGGTGATGACCTTGTCGATCGGGGTCGCCTGCGTCGGATTGGGCTTTGCCGCCTGCACACAGCCCCAGGAGGCACAGGCGCCCCAGGCGATGATCGCCATGGCGTCCTCGGCCATCATCTTCAGCTTCTCGACGAACGGCTTGCCGCCGTCGATGCAGAACATGCCACCTTCGTTCAGCGGCGGATTGCCTTCGACCGCAAGAATGTACTGTCCCTTGTACTTCGCACGCGTCTCGTCGAGGATGGCCTCCGCCTGGTGGCCGGCCGCCGCCATGATGGTGTCGTCATAGTCGAGCGAGATCATCGACAGCACGGCATCCTTCACCAGCGGATGCGCCGAGCGGATGAAGCTCTCCGAGCAGCACGTGCACTCCAGCCCGTGCATCCAGATGACCGGCGTGCGCGGCTTGGTTTCGAGCGCATTGGCGATGCGGCTCGCCGCGACCGGGCCGAGGCCGAGGCTCGTCGCGGTCAGGCTGCAGAATTTGTGAAAGCTGCGCCGCGTGATGCCCTGACGCCTGATGACGCTGTAAAAGGTTTCCGTTGCCGCGCCCATGAGTCCTCCCCTGACATCGCGTTGGCGATCATCTGATCGCGTTCTGGCGAGAAGGACAGCAAGATGCGGGCCAGCATCATTGCTGGATTTGAATCATAATGATTTCAGATGCTTGAGGCGGTGCGATCGCAGCGACGGAGCCTTCGGTGGTGGATCGCGCGCGACAATCGGAAATCACGCGCTTTGCACCGACAATCTTGTTTCCGCTTGCCGCCTGCCTGTGTGCAGCGCGCTCAATGCGCCGTGCAGACCATGCAGGGATCGAACGACCGCACCACGTGCTGGATGCCGACCGCACGCGCGCCGGCATCGCCGACCTCGGTGCCGACGAGCGCCTGCTCGAGCGGGCCCGCAACGCCGTTGGCGTCGCGCGGCGAAAAATTCCAGCTCGTCGGCGCGATGATCTGATAACGCTCGATCCGGCCGGAGCGCACTGCGAGCCAGTGGCCGAGGCTGCCGCGCGCAGCTTCCACGAGCCCGACGAAATTGCCGTCGACCGCGCTGGCGCTGTTTTCGCAAAACGGCTCGTTGAGACGCAATGCCTTGATCCAGTGCTCGATCGACAGCGCGAGCTGCGCGGTTTCGATCAGCCGGGCGATGACACGATTGCGGACATTGCTGCGACCGCTCGCGAGCAGCGCGGTGACCAACGGCTGACCGTCGATGGCCTGCCTTGCGAGAGCGCCGACCTCGACCGGTTCTCCCGCGAGACGCGGCGCCTTGCACCAGCTATAGGCGTCGGCTTTGTCGGCATCGGGCACGGTGCGGCTCTCGGACGGATCGAGCGACGTATCGTGCATCCAGGCGTGCGAGACGTCCTCGGTGATGCCGTCCGACGGCAAAGCCTGGACCTCGCCACTGCTCGTGCGGACGCCAGCGCGAAAACGAGCTCCATTGAAGTCGTGATACGCGCCGAAGCTCATCAAGAGACCTGGTCCGCTGCCGAGGTCGGCCAGCGCGAGCGCATCGGCCAGCCGAAGGAAATGCGCGAAGTCGCCGGCTCGGCCCTCGCGCCAACGGTCGAGTTCGTCCGGCGTCGACAAGGCGAGCACGTTCTCCAACTTGTCGGCGAACAGGACGCGCTCAAGGAAACCGCGAAACGACGCCGCGATCGCGCTGAGCCGCACGCGCTCGCCGAGCTCGATCGCGCGGGTCGTCCCGCCTGGCTGGAAGGCGAGACTGTGCGGCCATTTGCCGGCGATCAGGCCCATGATCTCCAGCAGTCGCGCGCGCGCCGGCAGCGCATCGCGGGCAGCGCTGCCCTTCGTCGCCGCGAAACGTTCGGCCGCGGCCGAATGCCAAGCGTGCGAGGCATAAGCATCGCGGGCGAAGTCCGGCATGAAGAAGATGTAGAAATGCGTCAGATGATCCGCCGCGTTCTCGGCCGCGTGCGCGATGTTGCTCGCGAGGATGCCGTTTGGTGCTGCCGCAATGCCCATGGCCTGGCGCAACGCCGCGGCGGCCGCGATCGATTGCGACACGGAGCAGATGCCGCAGATGCGCGGCGCGATCACCAGGGCGTCGAGCGGCGGCCGGCCCTCAAGGATCTGCTCGAAACCCCGATAGAGCGGCGCCGTCACCTCCGCCCGCGCGACGCGGCCGCTCTCGATATCGAGCCTGACCTCGAGATCGCCTTCGACACGATTGAACGGTCCGACCGTGATCCGCGTCATGGACGGCGCTTGTCGCCGGAACGGCCCGGCGGCACCACGACATGATCGGCCGTCGCATTGAGTCGGACGCGGCGCGGCGTGGCCGATTTCGACAGCGCTGCGAGCGCGACGAACCAGGCTTTCGGCATGTCGGTGGGAAGGCCGACGGGGATGCCGGCGAGCTTCGCCGTCTCCAGATAGTTCTGCGCGCTCTCGAAGCCCGGCGAGGTGCAGGCGATGCAGGCATAACCGCCCTTGGTGCAGGAGCCGCCGCCGTTCCACGAGCGCTGATTGCAGTCGCCGACCGCCTGCGTTGCGCGGCAGCCGAGATGCTCCATCAGGCAACCGCGCTCTGACATCGCTTCCGCACTCGCCTTGAACTCGTAGAACTCGTTGCGTGAGCAGCCGTGATGAGCGAGGTGGTTGGCGATGAAGGTCGGACGGCCGACTGTGTCGAGGCCGTCTGCCGTCAGATCGCCCGAGGTAAGCGCCAGCAGGCTCTCCATCATCCAGCCCGGATGCGGCGCACAGCCTGCGACGTTGATCACCGGCAGCCCGCGTTTCGAGCGGAAGGCCGCGCCAAGCGCGCCGCCGATATCGCTGCCCTCGAACTGCAGTCCGACCGCATCGGTCGGATTGATGCCAGCCGCGGGAATGCCGCCATAGGCGGCGCAGCTGCCGACGGCAACGACGTAGTCGGCCAGCGGCGCCAGATCGAGCAGCCAGTGATAGATCGAGCGGTTGGTGCCGGCGAGCATGTTGAAGCGGCCGGTCAGACCAGGTCCGCGCGCCACCGAGCCTTCGAGCACCAGCAGATCGAGCCGCTCGCGACCGTCGCGGATCGCCTCCAACAGCTCCACCACCTCGTCCCCGGTCTGCTCGCTGACGGAGGGATGCCATACCAGATCGATGCCGGATTGGCGCAATTCGTCGAACCAGCCGGACGCGCCGCTTTCCAGGATCGACATCGTGCAGCCGCCGCAGCTCGCGCCCTGCAGCCACAGCATCCTGATCGTTCCCTCCGAGCCGACCATCATGAGGCCCCGCTCCTAGCCCGTCTTATGCGTTCCGCTTCGTATCGCCGGCGGGTTTAGCGCCCCCGCACGAACGCTGGCAAGCGCTTCGCCGGGCGTCGCCTCGGAACCGCGCTGACTGCGACCGAGCAGCATGGCGACCGCCCAGATCAGTCCGAACACGCCGATCGCGACGAGCCCGAGATTGGCGACGTCGCCGCCCAGCGCGGTGGCGACGTCAGCCCATCCCCCCGTCAGGCCAAGCCGCGGCGCCAACAGCGTGAACGCCTCGAAGCTGCCGATCACCAGCGCGATGGCAACGGATGCGCCGGTGATCACGAGGTTATAGCGCAGCTTGCGTGCGGGATCGGTCAGCGCCCAGCGATAGGCGCCGACCATCAGCATGCTGTCGGCGGTGTCGACGGTGGCCATCGCAGCCGCGAACAGCGCCGGGAATACCAGCACATGGGCGAGGCTCGCGCCGCGCGCAGCCTCGGTCGCCGACAGGCTGAGAAGCCCGATCTCGCTCGCGGTGTCGAAGCCGAGACCGAACAGGAAGCCGAGCGGATACATGTGCCAGGCGCGTCCCACCAGGCGGAGCACGGGGCGCAGCAGGCGGATGAGGATGCCCCGTCCGCTGTTTCCGGCTGTTTCCATCTCGGACTGCGGCTGTGCGGCGCGGCGCCAGAGGTTCACGAACAGAATGAGGTTCGCCAACGCGATAAGCAGCAGGAAGCCGGCCGATACCGACGTGCCGATGACGCCGCCGATCGCCCTGATCGCACTCTCTTCATCCAGGAGGTCGGCGCCGGCGATGAGGCTCACGACGATGGTGGCGATGACGACGACGCTGGAATGGCCGAGCGCAAAATAGAGGCCGGCGGCGCGCGGAGGGTTACCGTCCTGCACCAGCTTCCGCACGACGTTGTCGATGGCCGCGATGTGATCCGCATCGACCGCATGGCGCAGCCCGAGCAGCCAGGCCAGCATCGCGGTGCCGACGATGGCGGGCCGGTCGGCGTAGAGCGCGAATGCCCAGGCCCAGGCGAGCGCGTTGGCCGCGACCAGCCCGCCGACGAGCGCAACGTTGCGGCCGGGCTGCGACCGCCACCACAGCAGCCGCGCGGCCCGAGGATGATCAATTGGAACAATCGTCATACTCGGACTATAGCAAGAGCTAGGCCAGTTCGGTAAAGGCCCCGCTGCAGGCGAAAGCTGCAGGAAAACCTGGGTGGCGCTTCCCGGACCGCCCTCTCGCTTGGCAACCCGCTATCCAGTCACGCACAGATCATGACCAGCGGCGGGACCTCGTCTCTCTCGCTCCTTCCCTCACCGCGCCGAGGCACTCTGCGCCGCGATCTCGCGGCGCACGACCGCCTCGAACTGGCTCGCGGGGGCGGCGAACATCAGCCGGGTCTCCTCGTGGAACGCCGAGAAGATGCCGACCACGGCCGGCTCCCCGCCGACCTCGGCCAGGATCGGCGAGCCCGAATAGCCGAAATTGGCCAGGCAATGCACTGTCAACAGCCGGGCATCCCCGGTCATGCCGGCGCTGCAATTGCGCTGGCCGGTCGGCGAATAGCGCCGCTCCTGGCCATAGCCGATCTCGGAGATGGTTCCGGCCGTGGTCGCAGCCGCGAGCTCCTCGCGGGTCAGCGCCTTGACCGCCACCGGCTTCGACGGCAGCGCATCCTTCAGCACGATCAGCGCCCAATCGGCGGGCGAGCGGTCGAGCGACCATCTGTCGTGCCGGGTCGGGACGAAATCGGGCGCCACGATCAGCTTGTCGGCGACCGACGATGCCGCCGGCGTGCCACGGTTCATGCCGGCCAGGAAGCGGACATTGCCGGGGCTGACCTGCGCCACGCCGTTGAAGACGCAATGCGCGGCGGTGAGCACGACGCGCGGCGCCACCAGGGTGCCGGTGCACCAGCCGCCGCTCGAGTATTGCGCGACGGTGACGACGCCGATCGACGACGCCGGCCAGGAGGTGGGATCGACGACCTCGCCGATGTGGCGATCGAGCCCGAGCAATTGCTCCGGACGCGGAGTGGCAATGCCCGCATCCGCCGATTCCGGTTTCGGCTGCCAGGACGCAATGGCGCTCTGGGCCTGGACGCGCTGCGGCTCGGTCAACCTGACCCGCTGCACGTCGCGGCCGGCCGATCGCACGCCACTACGGCCCGCCATCACCAGCCAGGCATAGCCCTGCACGACGTCCTGTTTCACACCGCGGCCGTCGAGCAGCATCAGGCCGAGCATGTATTGCGACTGGGCGAAGCCCTGCGCCGCGGCGCGGCTGAACCAGCGACTGGCTTCGCCGTAGTTGGAGGCAACACCCTCGCCATTGACGTAGGCGATGCCGAGATAATGTTGCGCGACGGCGAGCCCCTGATCGGCGGCCTTGCGGTACCAGGCCAGCGCCTCGCTCGGATTACGCGGCACGCCCCAGCCGAACGCCTGCATGAAGCCGACGTCGAACTGCGCCCGCGCATCGCCCTTGGCGGCCAGCGGCAGCAGCCGTCGCATCGCCGCCGCATGCTGCCCGTTGCCTGCCGCCGCGACCGCGTCCTCGAGCTCGGCGGCCGGGGCGCCCGCCAAGCTGCCGAGCAGCATGACAAGAGATATGATGATGGTCTTGATCAAGGGCGTCCGCTGGGACCGAAACATCGTGACGGGCCACGAAGCAGACACGATCAAGACGGCGGCGGCGTGGCGGAAAGCGGACCGCGATCTCCTCAATCGGGCCCGCTCGCGCCTCACACCTTCTTCATCCTCACGCCCATCGCCCTTACACCTGCTCGCTCTTGGCGAAGCGATCATCGAGCGCATAACCGGCGCCGCGCACGGTGCGGATCGGGTCCTGCTCGCGGCCGGGATTGAGCAGCTTGCGCAGGCGGCCGATATGGACGTCGACGGTGCGCTCGTCGATGTAGATGTCGCGGCCCCAAACGCTGTCGAGCAGCTGTTCGCGGCTGAACACGCGGCCGGGGTGCTCGAGGAAGAATTCGAGCAGGCGGTATTCGGTCGGGCCGAGATCGATCGGCCGCCCCGAGCGCGCCACGCGGCGTTTCTCGCGGTCGAGCTCGATGTCGCCATAGGACAGCACGGTCGCCAGCCGCTCCGGGCTCGCCCGCCGCAGCAGGCCTTTCACGCGCGCCAGGAGCTCCGGCACCGAGAACGGCTTGACGATGTAGTCGTCGGCGCCGGTGGCGAGTCCGCGCACGCGCTCGCTCTCCTCGCCGCGCGCCGTCAGCATGATGATCGGCAATTGCCGGGTCTCGGTCCGCGCGCGCAGGCGGCGGCACAGCTCGATGCCGGAGAGGCCCGGCAGCATCCAGTCGAGCACGACGAGATCCGGAACGCGCTCCTTCAGCCGCGTGTCGGCCTCGTCGCCGCGCGCCACGGTCTCGACCTCGTAGCCTTCGGCCTCGAGGTTGTAGCGCAGCAGCGTCGTCAGCGCCTCCTCGTCCTCCACCACCAGAATTCGGGCGCCCATGTCTGAACCGTCTCTCTTAGTTACCGGGAATCGTCGTCGCGAAGCTCGTCATGTCGCCCTTCGGGCGCTTGTCCATGATCTGCTGGCCTTCGATCATATAGAATACAGTCTCGGCGATGTTGGTCGCGTGATCGCCGATGCGCTCGATGTTCTTGGCGCAGAACATCAGGTGGATGCAGAACGAGATGTTGCGCGGATCCTCCATCATGTAGGTCAGGAGCTCGCGGAACAGCGAGGTGCAGATGGCGTCGACTTCCTCGTCGCCCTTCCACACCGTCATCGCCGCCGGCAGGTCATGCGCGGCATAGGCGTCCAGCACCGTCTTGACCTGCGACTGCACCAGATCGGTCATGTGCTCGAGGCCGCGGATCAGCTTCAGCGGATGGAAGTCGCTCTCCAGCGCCGCGACGCGCTTGCCGATGTTCTTGGCGAGGTCGCCGATGCGCTCCAGATCGGTCGCCACGCGCATCGCGCCGACGATCTCGCGCAGGTCGACCGCCATCGGCTGGCGACGGGCGATCGTGAGCACGGCGCGCTCCTCGATGATGCGCTGCAGCTTGTCGACCTCGGCGTCGGTGGCGACCACCTTCTGGCCGAGCGCGATGTCGCGCCGCACCAGCGCATCGACGGAATCGACGATCAGCCGCTCCGCGAGGCCGCCCATCTCCGATACCAGACGGGTCAGGTCCTGCAGATCGCTGTCGAACGCCTTGGCGGTATGTTCACTGGCCATGATGATCTCCTGAAGGCAATGTCGTCGGCGTCAGCCGAACCGGCCGGTGATGTAATCCTGGGTCCGCCGATCACTCGGCGAAGTGAAGATCTTGCTGGTGTCGTCGAACTCGATCAGCTCGCCGAGATACATGAAGGCGGTCTTGTCGGAGACGCGCGCCGCCTGCTGCATGTTATGCGTCACGATGGCGATCGTATAGTTTTCGGCCAGCTCCTGGATCAGCTCCTCGACCTTGGCGGTCGAGATCGGATCGAGCGCCGAGCACGGCTCGTCGAACAAGATCACCTCCGGCCGGACCGCCACGGTGCGCGCGATGCACAGCCGCTGCTGCTGGCCGCCGGACAGCGACAGGCCCGAGGCGTTGAGCTTGTCCTTGACCTCGTTCCACAACGCGCCGCCGCGCAGCGCCTTCTCGACCCGGTCGTCCATCTCCGACTTCGAGATCTTCTCATAGAGGCGGATGCCGAAGGCGATGTTTTCGTAGATCGTCATCGGGAACGGCGTCGGCTTCTGGAACACCATGCCGACCCGGGCGCGCAGCAGATTCAGATCGAGCTTGGGATCGAGGATGTTGGTGTTGTCGAGCATCAGCTGCCCGGTCGCCCGCTGGCCCGGATAGAGATCGTACATCCGGTTGAAGATGCGCAGCAGCGTGGACTTGCCGCAGCCGGACGGGCCGATGAACGCGGTGACGCGGTTGGTGCCCAGCGACAGGTTGATGTTCTTCAGCGCGTGATGGTCGCCGTAGTAGAAGTTGAGGTTGCGCGCGGTCACCTTGGCCGGCGCATCCGGAAGCGCCTTGCCGTGAAGAGCGTGATTGGGCTGACTGACGGAGACGGACAGTTCGGTCATTTGGTGTTCCTCTCGGCGCCAAGAATGCGTGCACCGATGTTCAGGGCGAGCACGGCCAGAGTGATGAGAAGGGCTCCGCTCCAGGCCAGTTGCTTCCAGTAGGCATAAGGGCTCTGGACGAAATTGTTGATGGTGACGGGCAGGTTCGCCATCGTCCTGGAAAGGTTGAGGCTCCAGAACTGGTTCGACAGCGCGGTGAACAGCAGAGGCGCGGTCTCGCCGGCGACGCGGGCGGTGGCAAGCAGCACGCCGGTGATGAGGCCCGAGCGCGCCGCCCGATAGGCGATGCGGCGGATCACCAGCGAGCGCGGCAGGCCGAGCGCAGACGCCGCCTCGCGCAGCGGGTTGGGCACGAGCAGCAGCATGTCCTCGGTGGTGCGCAGCACCACCGGGATCACGATGACCGCCAATGCAAGGGAACCCGCGAGTGCCGAGAAGCCGCCCATCGGCACCACGACCGCACCATAGATGAACAGGCCGATGATGATCGAGGGCGCCGACAGCAGGATGTCGTTGATGAAGCGGATCACCGAGGTCAGGCGGTCGTTGCGGCCGTATTCGGCGAGATAGGTGCCGGCGAACAGGCCGAGCGGCGCGCCGATGCCGACGCCGATGATCGTCATGATCAAGGAGCCGACGATGGCGTTGCGCAGGCCGCCTTCGCTGGAGCCGGGTGGCGGCGTGTCGGCGGCAAAAACCTGCAGGCTGAGGCCGGCGAGTCCGTTATAGAACAGCGTGAACAGGATCAGCGCCAGCCAGGTGACGCCGAACATCGCGGCGGCGACGCAGAGGCCGCGGATCACGATGTCCCTGCGGCGCCGGCGCGCATAGATCGGATTGACCGGCGCATCGAGTGTAAGCGTATCAGCGCTGGACATGGCTTATTTTCCCGCCTTGGCTTCGAGCCGCATGAGCATCAGCCGCGCGCTCGCCAGCACGAAGAAGGTGAGCACGAACAGCAGCAGGCCGAGCAGGATCAGGCTCGACTGGTGCAGCCCGTCGCTCTCCTGGAATTCGGAGGCGATGGCGGCCGAGATCGTGGTGCCCGGCGCGAAGATCGAGGATGAGATCCGGAACGAGTTGCCGATGATGAAGGTCACCGCCATCGTTTCGCCGAGCGCACGGCCCAGCGCCAGCATGACGCCGCCGATGACGCCGACGCGGGTGTAGGGAATGACGACGCTGCGCACGACCTCCCAGGTGGTGCAGCCGACCCCGTAAGCGGCTTCCTTCAGCACCGGCGGGACGGTCTTGAACACGTCGACCGAGATCGAGGTGATGAACGGCAACACCATGATCGCCAGGATCAGCGAGGCGTTGAACAGGCTGAGATAGGACGGCGGACCGGCGAAGATGTCCTGCAGCACGGGGATGCCGGCGCAGAGATTGATCATGAACGGCTGGAACGTATAGGCCAGGAACGGCCCCAGCACGAAGAAGCCCCACATGCCGTAGATGATCGACGGAATGCCGGCGAGCAGCTCGATGGCAAGTCCGATCGGACGGCGCAGCCATTGCGGGCACAGCTCGGTGAGGAAGATCGCAATGCCCAGACCGACCGGAATGGCGATCAGCATCGCAATGAAGGACGTGACCAAGGTGCCGTAGATAGGGCCGAGCGCACCGAGCACCGGCGGATCGGCCGACGGCGCCCAGCGCCGCGTCCACAGGAATTCGAAGCCATATTCTCTCATGGCCGGCCATGCGCCGACGATGAGCGACAGGATGATGCCGCCCAGGATCAACAGGACGGAGATCGCGGACAGCCGCGTGATCCAATAGAAGGTCACGTCGCCGAGCTTGAAGGCGTTGAGCGCGCGTGCCCGGTCATAGGGTCCGGCAGCGGCCGCGATATCGCTGACTTCGGTCTGAACCGCCATCTCTGCCAATTCTGCCCCCTGTTCCTTGGACACGCCGCAACCCCGGTAGCGTCCCTCCCCCGGAGGCCGGGAGAGGGGATTTTCGATACGTCCAGCTCAGCTCTTGATGTCGGCCGACCAGGTCTTCTCGATCAGCTTCACGACGCTGTCGGGCATCGGGATGTAGTCGAGCTCCTCAGCCATCTTGCCGCCCTTCTCGAACGACCACTTGAAGAACTTGATGGCTTCGCCGGACGCCGCCTTGTCGGCCGGCTCCTTGTGCATCAGGATAAAGGTCGCCGCCGTCATCGGCCAGGACTTGTCGCCGGGCTGGTTGGCGAGGATCACGTAGTAGCCGGGAGCCTTGGCCCAGTCGGCATTCGCGGCCGCGGCCTGGAAGGCCTCGACGGTCGGCTGCACGGTCTTGCCGGCCTTGTTCATCATGCCGGTGTAGGTGAGCTTGTTCTGCTTGGCATAGGCGTACTCGACATAGCCGATCGAGTTCTTGGTCTGGCCGATGTTGCCGGACACACCCTCGTTGCCCTTGGCGCCGACACCGACCGGCCACTCGACGGCGGTGTTGAAGCCGATCTTGCTCTTCCAGTCGGCGCTCACCTCGGAGAGGTAGTAGGTGAAGTTGAAGGTCGTGCCCGAGCCGTCGGAGCGGCGGACCACGGCGATCGCATCGGACGGCAGCTTGACGCTGGGGTTGAGCTTCTTGATCGCGGCGTCATCCCACTTGGTGATCTTGCCGAGATAGATGTTGGCGAGCGTCTCGCCGTCCAGCACCATCTCGCCCGGCTTCACGCCCTCGAGGTTGACGACCGGCACGATGCCGCCCATCACCATCGGCCACTGCACCAGGCCGTCCTTCTCGAGCTGCTCGGCCTTGAGCGGCGCGTCGGTGGCGCCGAAGGTCACGGTCTTGGCCTGGATCTGCTTGATGCCGCCGCCAGAACCGATCGACTGGTAGTTCAGACCGTTGCCGGTCTCCTTCTTGTAGGCGTCCGCCCACTTGGAATAGATCGGGAACGGGAACGTCGCGCCCGCACCGGTAATGTCGGCAGCGAAGGCCGACGTCGATGCGGCGACCAAGCCGGCAGCGACGATAGCTTTGACGAAATTCATAGCTGGTCTCCATGCTTGGGAAGCGAAGCGCCATCTGCGCCCGATTGCGCTTCCCCGGCCGCTTTACGGGGCCTCAGTGTGGCTTTTATAAAGGTTCGATGACAGTCGGATGACAGTCACAAGCCGTTGATAAGTATTGATCTTTCGATCCAAATCCGAATTTCTACGGGCCAACCGACATATTGCGGCGGGCTGCGGCACCTCGCGTCCGTGCGAGCGTCGCTCCCCCCCCCCCGGGGACAGACCATCACCGCCGTCATCGCCCGCGCGGGCGGGCGAACCAGCATACCACCGGCGGCCATGATCCGCCGAGACGCCGCGGCGTACTGGATGCCCGTCTGCGCCCTGGGGTTATGGGTCCCGGATCGGCGCGCTGTGCGCGCTTGTCCGGGACGACACCGGGGATTGGGTTGGCGACATGAGCAGCCATGGAGATGAGCGCGTGCGTTCCCGCGGCCTACGAGGCCCGAGGTGTGGGTTCGTCGTGTCCCTCCTGATCATGAGAGGGCGCGAGGAAGGCCGGACCTCGGCTGAGGCCCGTGGCCCGCCTGCTCAAAAGAATGCAGGCGGCAGGTACCACAGGTACAGCCGGACAGACCCGGCCTTCCCCGCGCGACGGTGTTAACGGTGTCCTTCGTGCTCTCCCTGGGGATCGGCGTTCTTGCCCCCATCGCCCGCGCGTGCCGTCAAGCAACGACCACGGACTTGACCTCAGCGTCGAGAGGCCAGGACCACACGACTTCGCCGTCCGCGCCGCCTGCGCTCGTCTGGCACAGCCGTCACGTCCATCGCAGCCCACCTCCACGTTCGTGACGACGCGTACGTCCCTCTGCTCGAGGCGGGATGCACGCAGGAGACCATGATTTCCGAAAAATAGCAAGGTAATTATTTTTCTCAGAACATGATCCGCCCTCCCCCGCACGCGGGCATCGGCTCAATCCGGCTTGGGCGGCTCGATCCAGATCCCCGGGTCGGAATGGGTCCGGATGTGATCGACGAGGAAATCGGCGAACACCCTGATCTTGGCCGGCAGCCTGACGCGGTTCTGGTAGGCGATGTTCATCGTCAAGAGCGGCAGCTCCCAGTCGAGCAGGACCGGCACCAGCCGGCCGGCCAGAATGTCGCTCTGCACGATGTAGAGCGGCTGGATCAGGATGCCGAGCCCGGCAAGCGCGGCGCCCTTGATCACCTGGCCGTCATTGCTGTCGAGCGTCGGCGCGATCCGAATGCTCTGGGCTGTCGTGCCGTTGCGCAGGGACAGGGAATACGGATCATTGGCAAGATTGTAGATCAGCATGTCGTGGCGCACCAGATCGCCGGGAACGACGGGACAGCCACGGCTCGCGAGATAGGACGGCGCGGCCGCCAGCACGCGCCGCATCTGCCCGATGCGGCGAACGACGATGCCCGAGTCCGGCTCATGCTCGCGGGTGCGGATCGCCACGTCGATGCCCGCCTCGATGAAATCCGGGTAGCGGTTGGCGGCGATGATCTGCAGGCTCAGCTTTGGATACATCGCGCGAAACGCCGGCAGCATCGGCGCGAGATAGATCGTCGCGAACGACAGCGAGCTGGTGACGCGCAGCATGCCCTGCGGCGACAGCGCGCGGTCGCTGACGGCGTCCTCGGCCTCGGCCAGCTCGTTGAGCAGCGGGCCGCAGCGCTGCAGCAGCTCCTGCCCGGCTTCGGTCAGCCAGAGCCGGCGCGTGTTGCGCTCGATCAGGCGCACCGCGAGCCGTTCCTCCAGCGCGCTGAGATGCCGGCTCGCCGCGGCGTTGGACATCCGCAAGGACTCGGCGGCCTTGGACAGGCTGCCCAGCTCGGCCGTCTTGGAAAACACCTCGAGTTGGAGCAGACGGTCCATTGTTACGCTGAGCGGAAAACAGAGTTACAATTTTTGTCCTTTATTTCCATTTCCTGCAAGGCAAAATCGTCAGACAAGAACAAGCACAGGTGAGGGACGCACGAATGACGGGGCCGATCAGGCACATCGTGATGTGGCGGCTGCGCGCCGAGACGGCTGCCGAGCGCGCCGCGGCCCGGCTCAAGGTCAAGACCCTGTTCGAGAGTTTGAAAGGCCGGATCGACGGCCTGACCCACATCGAGGTCGGTCTCGATGTCAGCGACGTCGACTATGCCTGCGACGTCGTCCTGTTCTCCGAATTCGCCAGCAGCGCCGCATTGAAGGCCTATGCGTCGCATCCGGAGCACCTGCGCGTCCGCGACGAGCTCGGCGACCTCAGGATCGGCCGCTTCCAGGTCGACTATCCCGTGGCGACCGGCACGTGACCGGCCCCCTCACGTCGACGAACCTGCGAGGCAGTATCGCGTCGCCACAGGCGCAGCAAATGAAGCAATCGGCGGACCTCACCCATGTCACTTCCTGACAAGCGCCTCGCCTTCATCGGCATCGGCAAGATCGGCCTGCCGATCGCGGCGCGGCTCGCCAAGGCCGGCCATGACGTCACGGCGTTCGATCCCAACGCCGCCCGGCTCGACGAGGCACGTGCGCTCGGCATGGCCGCCGCGTCGTCCGCTGCCGAGGCGGTGCGCGACCATGCCGTCGTCATCTCGTCACTGCCCGACGATACCGCACTGCGCGCGGCGATGCTGGACAGCGGCGGACTGATCGCGGCCATGGCGCCGGGCGCGATCCTGATCGAGACCAGCACCGTGGGTGTCGACGCGTCGAGCGCGGTCGCGGCCGCCGCGAGCGCTCGCGACGTCGCCTATCTGCGCACGCCGATCTCCGGCAATGCCAGCATCGCCCACACCGGCGAGCTGACGTGCTTCGTGTCCGGTCCAAGAGAGGCGTTCACCCTGATCACGCCGGTGCTGGCCGGCTTCACGCGCGCGCAGACCTATCTGGGCGCGGCGGAAGAGGCGCGCTACGCCAAGCTCGCCGTCAACCTGATGATCGCGACGACGGCGGCGATGATGGCCGAAAGCCTCGCCCTCGCACGCAAGGGCGGCATCGCCTGGCCCGACATTCTGAAGGTGCTGCATGACAGCGCAGTCGCCTCGCCGATGGTGAAGTACAAGACCGCGCCGCTGCTGGCGCGCGACTTTGCCGCGACGTTCTCCTGCGCGCAGATGGCCAAGGATCTCGATCTGATTCTCGGCGCCGGCCATGCCGTCGGCGTGCCGCTGCAGCTCGCGGCGCAGGTCCGTGAGACCTATGGCGCGCTGATCGCGTCAGGCGATGCCGACACCGACTTCCTCGCCACCGTCCGGCATGTCGAGCGGCTGTCCGGGCTCGGCGAGCCTCTCTGAAAGGAGCCGCGTCTTGCGCAACTTCAACGAGACCACGATCACAGATGCCGTGCTCGAACGCCTGGCGGGCGCGCGTGATGCGCGGATCAAACAGGTCAGCGAGGCGCTGGTGCGGCATCTCCATGCCTTCGTGCGCGAGGTCCGTCCGACCCAGCAGGAATGGGAATACGGCATCGACTTCCTGACCCGCACCGGCCAGATGTGCGACGACAAGCGCCAGGAGTTCATCCTGCTGTCGGATACGCTCGGCGTTTCGATGCTGGTCGACGCCATCAATCATCCGGTGCCGGAAGGCGCCACCGAGACCACGGTGCTCGGCCCCTTCTTCGTCCAGGCGGCGCCGGAACGCGCCAACGGCGACGATATCGCGGGACCGATGAAAGGCGATCCGCTGCTGGTGACCGGCTCGGTGTCGAGCGCGGACGGCGCGCCGCTGGCAGGCGCCGTGGTCGACGTCTGGCACTCCGACGACGATGGCTACTATGACGTGCAGCGGCTCGAGCAGATCGGCGATCTCGCCATGCGCGCGCGCTTCCACACCGACGCCGACGGCCGCTTCCATTTCTGGTCGATCAAGCCCGCGGCCTATCCGATCCCCAACGACGGGCCGGTCGGCGACATGCTGGCAGCGCAGGGCCGGCATCCGTGGCGGCCGGCGCATGTGCATTTCATGATCTCGGCGCCGGGCTTCGAGCGGCTGGTGACGCATGTGTTCGTCGCCGGCGACCAGTATCTCGATTCCGACGTCGTGTTCGGCGTCAAGGACAGCCTGATCCGCGACTTCACGCGCTGCCCGCCGGGCCGTGCGCCAGATGGCCGCATGGTGACGGACGGATATTTTCATCTCAATTATGATTTCGGCCTGAAACGGCTTGCGGAGCGCGCCAATCAGGTTTGAGCTGAGCGGGCGACAAGGACCGTCAAGAGTCCTGTCATCGACGAGAATGCGGACGGGAGGAATGATGGAGTTGCGGGTCGGCACCGGTGCATTGGCCGAGCGGCTTTCGAACCTGATCGGGCCGCGCGCGAGTCTCGCGCGGGGCGTGCGGGATCAACACGGCCGGAGCGAGTCGTACTATCCGGCGATGCCGCCCGACATCGTCGTGTTTCCGGAGACGACGCAGGAGGTCGCCGCCATCGTCAGGCTGTGCGCCAAGGCTGCCACGCCGATCGTGCCGTTCGGCGCCGGCACGTCGCTCGAAGGCAACGCTGCGGCTGTCGCGGGTGGGGTCTGTTTCGACTTCGCCCGCATGAACAAGGTGCTGGCCGTGCATGACGCCGACATGGACGTCGTGGTGCAGCCCGGCATCACCCGCAAGCAGCTCAATGCCGAGCTGCGCGGCAGCGGCCTGTTCTTTCCGATCGATCCCGGGGCCGATGCCTCGATCGGCGGCATGAGTTCGACCCGCGCCTCCGGGACCATGGCCGTGCGCTACGGCACCATGAAGGACAACGTCCTCGCATTGGAGGTGGTTCTGGCCGACGGCCGGGTGATCCGCACCGCGAAGCGTGCGCGCAAATCCGCCGCCGGCTACGACCTGACACGGCTGTTCGTCGGATCGGAGGGGACGCTCGGCGTGATCACCGAGATCACGCTGAAGCTGCATCCCCTGCCCCAGGCGATCTCGGCCGCAACCTGCAGCTTCCCGACTTTGCACGACGCGGTCGACACAGCGATCGCGCTGATCCAGTCGGCCGTCCCCGCCGCCCGCATCGAGCTCGTCGATGACGTCATGATGCGCGGCATCAATGCCTATGCGAAGCTCGGCTATCGGGAAGCCCCGACGCTGTTCCTGGAATTTCACGGCTCTGATGCCGCCGTCGCCGAGCAGGCGCAGACGGCGGAGGCGATCGCGATCGAGCATGGCGGCCGAGGCTTCGCCTCGGCCAAGGCCGCCGAGGATCGCAGCCGGCTCTGGCACGCCCGCGACAATACGCTCTACGCCGGCCTCGGCCTGCGCCCCGGCGCCCGCGCCGTCATCACCGATGTCTGCGTGCCGATCTCCCGGCTGGCCGAATGCCTGACCGAAACGCGCCGGGACGCCGACGCCAACGGCTTCCTCGCACCGATCGTCGGCCATGTCGGCGACGGCAATTTCCACATGCTGATCCTGATCGATCCAACTGATGAGCACGAGCTGGCCGGCGCCAAGGCGCTGCAGTCGCGCATGGTGGCGCGCGCGATCGCGATGGACGGCACCTGCACCGGCGAGCACGGCATCGGCCTCGGCAAGGTCGACTATCTCCGGGACGAGCTCGGCGAAGCCGTCGCGGTGATGCGCGCCATCAAGGCCGCGCTCGATCCGGATGGCCTGATGAATCCGGGCAAGATCTTCGCCGCCGGAGCGCAGGCATGAGCGCCGCAGCCGCCATCGCATCTCCATCGCCGCTGCTGGAGCTGCGCGGCATCAGCAAGGAGTTTCCGGGCGTCAAGGCGCTGGATGATGTGTCGTTCACGATCCACCCGGGCGAAGTCCACATGCTGCTCGGCGAGAACGGCGCCGGCAAATCCAGCCTGATGAAGATCCTGTGCGGCGCCTATAGCGCCGATGCGGGTGAGGTCTATTACAAGGGTAAGAAGGTTGCGATCACCTCGACGGCCGATGCGCAAGACCTCGGCATCGCCGTGATCTTCCAGGAATTCTCGCTGGTGCCGTTCCTCGACATCGCGCAGAACATCTATCTCGGCCGCGAGCCGAAAGGCCGCCTGCCCGGCACCATCGACCGCCGCAGGATCCTGGCCGACGCCAAGCGCGTGCTCGACAGCATCGGCTTCGACATCGATCCTTCTGTCATCGTCGACACGCTCGGCGTCGCACAGCAGCAGATGGTCGAGATTGCGAAAGCGATCAGCCAGAATGCGCGTATCCTGGTGATGGACGAGCCGACGGCGGCGCTGTCCGACCGCGAGGCGGAGCTGCTGTTCGCGCTGATCAGGCGGCTCAAGGCGGACGGCGTGGCGATCATCTACATCTCGCACCGCATGGCCGAGGTGTTCGCGCTCGGCGACCGCATCACCGTGCTGCGCGACGGCCGCCGCATCGGCGATGTCAGCCCCGCCGACGTCACGCCCGACCAACTCGTGCGCATGATGGTCGGGCGCAATATCGACACGAGCTATCCGCGCCATTTCGCGGAAACGCCGGGCGAGCTCGTGCTCGAGGTCAAGGGACTGAGCGCGCCGACCGGGATCGCCGACATCAACATCGAGGTGCGGCGCGGCGAGATCGTCGGCCTGTGCGGCCTCGTCGGCTCCGGACGCACCGAGGTGGCGCGCGCGATCTTCGGCGCCGATCCGGTCAGCGCCGGCGAGATCATCTTCGACGGCGAGCCGATCTCGGGCGAGCCCGACATCGCGGCCCGCCGCGGCATCGCGCTGATCCCCGAGAGCCGCAAGAGCGAGGGCCTGGCGCTGCTGCGCTCGGTCGGCGACAACCTCGTCGTGTCGGCGCTGAAGAAGCTGTTTCCCAGTGGCCTCTACGATCCGCGCGGCGCGCAGCGCACCGCGGACGGGCTGATCCGGCAATTGCGGATCGCGACGCCGAATGCGCGGCAGACGGTCGGCCTGCTCTCCGGCGGCAACCAGCAGAAGGTCGTGATCGGCAAATGGCTGGCGGCCGGCGCCAAGCTGTTCATCTTCGACGAGCCGACGCGCGGCATCGACGTCGGCGCCAAATCCGAGATCTTCGCGCTGATCGACCGGCTGGTCGCCGAGGGCGCCGCCGCGCTGATGATCTCGTCCGAGCAGATCGAGATCTGCCACGTCTGCGACCGCGCCTATGTCATGCGCGAGGGCCGCATCGCCGGACACCTGGCGCGCGGCGAGCTGACCGAGGAGAATATCGTGCGACTGGGGATGCATGATGAGTGACGCCGCCGTCGTTTCGCCGATCCGCTCGCTGCAGCGCATCCCGGGCGTGGCGATCGTCCTGGTGCTGCTGATCGCGCTGTTCGGCGCGATCGCGCCAGGCTTCCCGTCGGCCGCGAACCTCTCCAACGTGCTGGTGCAGTCGACGATCCTGACCATGCTCGCGCTGCCGATGACCCTGATCATCATGACCGAAGGGCTCGACCTCTCGATGGGCGCGGTGCTGACGCTGACCTCGCTCTGCGTCGCCATCGTCTCGCTCGCGACCAAGTCCGTGCTGCTGGGCCTCGGCGCCGCGGTGCTGGTCGGCGCGGCGTTCGGCACCGTCAATGGCTGGCTGGTCGCGATCGTCGGGATTCCGCCGTTCGTGGCGACGCTCGCCACGCTCGGCATGGCGCAGGGCCTGTCGCTGATCGTCAGCGACGGCCAGAGCGTGGTCGGCATTCCCCACGGCGTGCGCGACATCTATTCGGCGACGCTGCTCGGCATCCCCGTGCCGATCGTGATGGGGCTTTTGACCTACGCGGCGTTTCACGGCCTGCTCTATCATACCAGGTTCGGCACCTACGTCTTCGCGCTCGGCGGCAACCGCGAGGCGCTCCGCTATGCCGGCCTGTCGCCGACCCGGCTGCTGATCGCGGTCTACGCGATCAGCGGCACGATGGCCGGCATTGCGGGCCTGCTGATGACCGCGCGGATGAATTCGGGACATCCGACCGCAGGACTCGGGCTGGAGTTCGACGCCATCGCGGCGGTGGCGGTCGGCGGCACCTCGTTCGAGCGTGGCAATGGCTGGCTGCTCGGCACCGTGCTCGGCGTCATCGCGGTCGGCGTGCTGCGCAACGGCCTCAATCTGGTGTCGCTGCCATCCTCCGTGCAGGTCGCGAGCGTCGGTGCGCTCGTCATCGTCGCGATGTTCCTCGACGGCCTGCGGAGCCGGTCATGACCGACATCGCCAAAGAGAGCGTCCTGCCGCCGCGGTCGTTCCTGTCGCAGAACGCGGCACAGGTGTTCTACCGGCTGCTCGCCGCGCTCTTGATCTGCGCCGCGCTGACCGTGCTGAGCGACTCCTTCCTCAGCCTCGGCAACATTCTCAACGTGCTCAGGCAGGCAAGCCTGACCTTCTTCATCGCCTCCGGCCTCACCCTGGTGGTGCTCACGGCCGGCCTCGACCTGTCGGTCGGCGCCAACGTTGCCTTGTCGGCGTGTCTCGCCGGCACCGTGATCCATCAGACCGGCTCGCCCGCACTCGGGATCCTGACCGGGCTGCTCGCCGGCGGCAGCGTCGGCTTCCTCAATGGCTTCATGGTCACGGCGCTGCGCATCCCCTCCTTCATCGCCACCTACGGCATGCTCTGGGTGCTGAACGGCGTCACCTACTGGTACATGGCGGGCGAGACGATCCACGGCTTTCCCGCGGGCTTCCGCCAGATCGGCAGCGGCTATCTGCTCGGGCTGCCGATCCCGGTCTATCTGCTGCTGGTGTTCCTCGCGATCGGAACGCTGTTCGCGCAACGCACCACATGGGGCCAGGAGATCTACGCCATCGGCGCCAATCCGGTCGCGGCGCGACTCTCCGGCATTCCGGTCGCGCGCCGGCTGCTGCTGGTCTACACCGTCTCAGGCACCATGGCCGGCCTCGCCTCGATCATCTTCCTGTCGCGGCTCAACTCCGCCGAAGCCGACATCGGCGAAAGCCTGACGCTGCCGGCCATCGCCGCGGTGCTGATCGGCGGCACTTCGCTGTTCGGCGGCGTCGGCACCGTGTTCGGCACCTTCATCGGCGCCCTGATCCTGACGCTGGTGCTGAACGGCATGAACCTGCTCGCGATCAGCGCCAACTGGCAGCCGCTCGTCACCGGAATCATCGTCATCATCGCCGTCTGGCTCGACATGAAGACGCGGCGCCCGACGCAATGAGCTTATAAGTAAGCAAACTCAGAAAACGAGGGATGGAAACACCATGCAACACCGGATACCGCACAGCCTCGCGCTCGCACTCCTGATCACGGCTGTCACGACGCAGGCCCGCGCCGACGGCGAGACGATCGCCGTCTTCACCAAGAACCAGACCAATCCGTTCTTCCAGACGGTGCGGGTCGGCGCCGACAACATGGCGAAGGTGCTGAACGCCAAGATCCTGCACTACATCCCGACCAAGCCGGACTCGATCCCCGAGCAGCTCAGCCAGATCGAGGACGTGGTGGTGAAGAAGCCGAGCGCCATCGTCTTCACGCCGGTCGACTACAAGGCGATGGTGCCGGGAGTCGAGAAGATCAACGACGCCAAGATTCCCGTCGTCAACATCACCGACCGCTCGGCGGGCGGCAAGTTCGTCTCCTTCGTCGGCGCCGACGACTACAGCCTGGGCCTCGAGACCGGCCGGTTCCTGCTCAAGACGCTCGGCGGCAAGGGCAACATCGTCATCATCGAAGGGGTCAAGGGCTCGCTGACCAATGTCGATCGCGTGCGCGGGTTCAATGACGCGCTGAAGGAGAATCCCGGCGCCAAGCTGCTGGCGTCGCAGCCCGGCAACTATCAGCGCCTGCAGGCCCTGCAGGTGATGGAAAACCTGATGCAGTCCAATGCGCAGATCGACGGCGTGCTCGCCGCCAACGATGCCATGGCCGTCGGCGCCATCGAGGCGCTGGACGGCGCCAACCGCAAGGCCCAGGTGATCGGCATCAACGGCACCAAGGAGGCGATCGACGCGATCAAGTCCGGCAAGCTGCTCGCCAGCGGCGACTACAACGGCTTCGCCCAGGGCTGCCTCGGCACCATGATGGTCGTCCGCTCGCTGCGCGGCCAGCCGGTCGTCGGCGAGATCGTGCTGAAGCCGACCGTCATCACCAAGGACAACTACCAGCCGTTCGACGTTCCGCTCGAGCAGCGGACCTGCCCGACCTTCGAAGAGGCGAGCAAGCTCAGCGCGAAATAGGATCAGCCATCAGCCGGAAGCAGGACGGCATGGAGCCGTCCGGCTTCAACTTGCGGAGAGAATTCATGCTGTTTGCGATTCACGCGATCGACAAGCCGGACGCGCTGCCGGTCCGGCTTGCCAACTACGACGCGCACAAGGCCTATCTCGGTGACACCGCCCGCCTGCCCGTCACCATCGTGATGTCCGGCCCGCTCGTCTCCGACGATGGGTCGACGATGATCGGAAGCCTGTTCCTGGTCGAGGCACCCGGCCGCGCCGAGGTCGAAGCCTTCAACCGCGCCGACCCGTTCGCCGCGGCCGGAATCTGGGACAAGGTGACGATCACCGGATTCCTGCGGCGCCAGGGGTAGTCAGCCCTTCAGCTCGATGCCGGCCAGCGCCTCGCTCAGCTTCGCCAGCGCGGTGTGATCCTGCCCGGGTCCGAGCAGCCCTTGCGCGCTCGCGCTCAGCTCGCGGCAGAGATTGGAGAATGGGGCCGCGACCCCGCTGGCACGCGCAACCTCGAGCGCGATCGAGAGGTCCTTGACCATCAGGTCGAGGCCGAAGCCGCTGTTGAACTGGCGCGACAGCACGAACTGCTTGAACTTCTTCTGCGTCGAGTTGTTCATGCCGGTCGAGGCGTTGAGCACGTCGGTCATCAGGCCGGGATCGATGCCGAACTGCTGGCCGATCAGCAGCGCCTCGATGCCGATCAGGAAGCCGCCGGCCGAGACGAGGTTGTTGAGCGCCTTCATCGCCTGGCCCGAGCCGAGGCCGCCGATGCGGTGGATCGTCGTGCCCATCGCGCGCAACAGCGGCTCGACGCGATCGAGCGCAGCCGGCTCGCCGCCGGCCATGATCGCGAGCTCGCCGGTCACCGCGCGCGGCACGCCGCCGCTGACCGGCGCATCGAGCATGATCACGCCGAGCGGGGCGAGATCGGCCGCGATCGCCTGCGTCGCGGCCGGCGCGCCGGAGCTCATGTCGATCACGATGTGACCCTGCCTCAGACCGGCGCGCAGGGTCCCGACCGCGTCCGCGACATGCTTGCTGGTCGGCAGCATCGTGACGATGACGTCGGCATCTGCCGCTGCCGCCGCGAGATCCCCCGCCTCGATGCCGCCGACCTGGTGCACGAAATCCGCAGCCCGTTCTGGAACGGCATCATTGACCGCAACCGCAAAGCCGGCGCCGAGCAGGCGCGCGGCCATCGGCCAGCCCATGTTGCCGATGCCGACGAACAGGATCTTTCCCGGCGCGCTCATGCGCCGTCCTTTGCGCCGTCCTTCTTGGCGATCGCGCCCTCCGCGACCAGCACCTCATGCGCGGCCTTGAACGCTTCGAGCCCCGCGGGAATGCCGCAATAGACGGTCGCGTGCAGCAGGATCTCCTTGATCTCGTCGACCGTGACGCCGTTGGTGAGCGCGCCCTTGACGTGCAGCTTCAGCTCGCTCGGCTTGCTGAGCGCGGTCAACATCGCGAGATTGATGATGCTGCGGGTGCGGCGATCCAGTCCTGGCCGGGTCCAGGCATAGCCCCAGCACATTTCGGTGGTGATGTGCTGGAAGGCCATCATGAAGTCGTCGGCCTTGGCAAGGCTGCTATCGACATAGGCCGCGCCGAGCACCTCGCGGCGCACCTTCAGGCCCTTCTCGAACAATTCTTTTTCGTCGCTCATCCGCTCGTCTCCTTCTGCAAACCTGATGTCAGCTCTTTGTCTGAGCATGATCTTTTCGGAAAACCGGCTTCCACTTTTCCGGATCATGCTCTAGCGCCTCGCCGCGCGGACTGACAACAACAACGCCGGGCGGCGTTGTCAGTGACGTCCGCACGGCGGAATTGATCGGAGATGCGAATCCGCTAGCCGTGCTTGACGATCAGGGTCTTCATCGCCGCAAGCTCGTACAGCGCCTCGAACCCCTTCTCGCGGCCGTGTCCCGATTTCTTCATGCCGCCGAACGGCAGCTCGATGCCGCCGCCGGCGCCGTAGCCATTGACGAACATCTGGCCGACTTTGACCTTGCGGGCGACGCGCATCGCCCGCGAGCCGTCGCCCGACCAGACGCCGGCGACCAGGCCGAAATCGGTGGCGTTGGCGAGCCTGACGGCGTCGGCCTCGTCGTCGAACGGCATCGCCGCCAGCACCGGACCGAACACCTCGTCGCGCGCCAGCTCGGAGTCGCGCGCGACGTGCTGATACAACGCCGGCGCCACATAGAAGCCCTCGCTCGGCACGCCGTCGGCGATCCTGCCGGACGCCACGCGCCTGGCGCCGCCACTTTCGGCGCGCGCCAGCATGTTTTCGATCCGCGTCTTCTGGACCGCGCTGATGACCGGGCCAAGATCGAGATCCATCTCCGGCGTGCCGGCCGTGATCTTCTCGAAGCGGAGCGTGAGGTCGGCCAGGAAGCGGTCCCAGATCGAACGCTCCACCAGAACGCGCGAGCCGGCCGAGCAGGTCTGGCCGGCGTTCTGCACGATCGCCGCGGCCACCGAGGTCAGCGCGGCATCGAGATCGGCGTCGGCGAACACGATCTGCGGCGACTTGCCGCCGAGTTCGAGCGTGCAGCCGATGTGGTTCCTCGCGGCCGCCGTCTGCACCAGCGTGCCGACCTCGGGACTGCCGGTGAAAGAGATGAAGTCGATGCCGTCATGCGCCGACAGCGCCGCGCCGGCCTCCTCGCCGAGACCCGGCACGACATTGATCGCACCGGCCGGAAAGCCGGCTTCCGCCGCGAGCTCGGCAAGACGCAGCGGCACCAGGCAGGCCTCCTCGGCCGGCTTGATCACGGTCGCGTTGCCCATCGCCAGCGCCGGCGCGACGGTGCGGCCGAACATCTGCCCCGGATAATTCCACGGAATGATATGGCCGGTGACGCCGAGCGGCTCATAGACCGTGGTGACGAAGAAGCCGTCGAGAAACGGGATGGTGTCGCCATGCACCTTGTCGGCGGCGCCGCCGTAATATTCGAAATAGCGCGCGACCGCGACGACGTCCGCCTTGGCCTGCTTCATCGGCTTGCCGGTGTCCGCCGCTTCGAGCTTCGCGAGCTCCTCGGCATTGTCCTCGACGAGGCGGCCGAGCTTCGACAGCAAGCGCCCGCGGTCCACCGCGGCGAGCCGGCCCCACGGGCCTTCGAGCGCGCGGCGCGCCGCCGCCACGGCAAGATCGATGTCGGCCGCATCCCCTGCCGCGATCGAAGCGATCACCTGGCCGGTCGCCGGAGCAAGCATCGCAATGGTGCGGCCCGACCGCGCGGGCTGCCACGTGTTGTCGATGAAGACGCCCTTTGCGGCAGGCAGTTTGACATTGGCGTTCATGGCAGCTCTCCGGCTTCTCTTGCAGCTCGTCCTCGGTCATGTCAGACCTCGGCACGGTGCATCACCACGCGGCCGCGCGACGGCCGAGGCAACGGAGGCGTGTCACCATGGCCGGATTGGCCGGCCGCTCTCCCCCGTTTGCGCTGCAGCGGTCATGATGCCCGATGGATGCGTCCGACGTTTCTGTCAGACAATATCGGAGCCGTCCAGAACGGGACGTGGGGCGCACGAGAACGTGCGGCGCGCGGCCCTGCGGGGCTCGCGCGCGATCGGCCGCGACATGGTCGTCGCAAGGCTCGTCATCTGGCTTACCGCCTGGTCCGCCAGGCGGTCGGGAACGCTCGTGGCCGGCGCGGCGATCTCGCCCAGCGCGGCCGCTGCCTCCTTGCGAGAGATTGGCCTGCTCGTGGGTGATGCAATGGGTGCTCGGCCGCACCACGTGCAGCACTGCGCCCGAAAGGGCGCGACCATCATCACGAAGCCACGAGATGCGGTCCGGTGCTGCCGCGTGCGACGATCTCGAAGCCGAGGTCGATCCGACGCGTTCTCGGCCGCTTGCCGGTGGCGATCACCTGAAGCACCAGTTCGGACGCCACGCGCCCCATGTCGGCGCGCGGCGTCAGCACGGTCGACAGCGGCGGATTGGAGGCCGCCGCGAATTCCAGGTCGTTGAAGCCGATCAGCGAGATCCGGCGCGGGACCTCCAGCCCCGCCTGCTGGCAGGCGAACAACGCACCCAGCGCGATGTTGTCATCGCAGCAGAAGATCGCATCGGGAGCTCCGCTCGCGAGCATCTCCTCGGTCAGCTTCCGCCCCAGCGAGATCGTCGTCTGTGCCGGGAGCCAGGCAACCAGCAACTCGCCGTCCAAACCAGCTTCCGTCAGCGCCGCGCGATAACCCTCCAGCCGGGCTCGTGCCCGGTCGTCGCGCTGTCCGGAGAGGTAGGCGATCCGCCGATGTCCCAGCTCGATCAGGAAGCGGGTCGCGGCATAGCCGCCCTGGCGCTGCGAAAGTCCGACATTCAGATCGATCGGATCGTCGGTCAGCTCGAACGTCTGCACCACCGGAATCCGCGAACGTTCGAGAACGCGCCGCGCGGCCCGCGTCTGGTTCACCCCGACCAGGATCAGCGCCTCGATGTTCTGGCCCAGCAGCGTCCTGATGGCGCCCTCTTCCTCCTCCGCCGAATAGCGGCTGCTGACGACGACGGGGCGAAAGCCGAGCGGCAGCAGGGTGTCGTAGATCGCCTGCAGGTAGTCCGCGAAGATGCCGTTGGAGAGCGACGACACGACGATGCCGATCGAATGCGTGCGGGTCGAGGCGAGCCGGCTCGCCGCGAAGTTCGGCACATAGGCCAGCCTGTCGACCGCGGCATCGATCCGCTTGCGCAACTCCGGCGACACCATATCGGGCCGCCGCAGCGCCCGCGACACGGTGACAGCGCTGACATGGGCGATGCGGGCGACGTCCTCCAGCGTGGTGCGACGCTTCTGAGACATGATCCTTGCAACATTGATTCACGCGGATTTGTCCGAACCATATTCATGACATGCGACCGGCCGCTTGGCAAAAGCCGCGCGACGGTAATTGACAGCGCTGTCATTGATCAGTAACGCTTGGCGGGTCGAGACGACGAGCAATGCTCGCACAAACCTCCGGAAACAAAGAGGCGTCTCGCACATGCGTCATTGATTTGGCGCCACAACAACAGGGGAGGTCACGAATGTCGTCCAAGTCGATGAGGGCGCGATGCCTTGCCACTTGTGCATCGCTGGTGTTGGTCACGGCGTTTGCCGGCAAGGCGCTGGCGGAGCCGGAGATGGTCAAGGGACCGGCGACCGAGCCTGAATGCATGGTGCCGTGGACCGCGGACACCAAGTTCTTCAAGTTTCCGGCCAAGAAGGGCCCGTACCGCATCGCACTGGCGAACGGCTACATCGCCAATACTTGGCGCATCCAGATGATTCAGACCGCGAAGGCCTATGCGGCGCAGCCGGAGGTCAAGGCCAAGCTGAAGGAGTTCAAGGTCGTCTCGACCGGCGAGGACGTCCCGGCCCAGATCTCGGCAATCAACAACTTCATCGACTCCGGCTATGACGCGATTGTCGTCAACGCGCAGAACCCGACCGCGTTCGGGCCGGTGATCAAGCGCGCCAAGCAGGCCGGCGTCATCCTCGTCGCCTTCGACAACATCCTTGCGACGGAAGATGCGATCAACGTCAACGTCGACCAGAAGGGTCTCGGCGAACTCTGGGCGAAGTGGCTGGTCAAGAACGTGCCCGGCGGCGGCAAGGTGCTCGAGGTGCGCGGCGTCGCCGGCACCTCGGTCGACACCGATCGTCACAACGGCTTCCACTCCGTTCTCGACGGCTCCGGCAAGAAGTGGCAGGTCACCGAGGTCGTCGGCAAATGGGACGACGGCGTCGCCCAGAAGGCCACGGCGGATGCGATCGCGACCAATGGCCCGTTCGATGCGATCTCCGGCCAGGGCGGCGACACCGGCATCGTGCAGGCCATGCTCGACGCCAAGCACAAGATGGTGCCGTTCGGTGGCGAGACCGAAAACGGCTTCCGCAAGTTCTGCGCCGCCAAGGCGTCCGAAGGCCTGAAATGCTCTTCCGCCGGTACCGGACCTGCGCAGGTCGCGGTCGCGATCAAGGTCGCGCTCGCCGCCCTCGAAGGCAAGGTGGTGCCGCAATCGGTCAAGCTGCCGCTCGCGGTCGTGGAAGATCCGAACTTCAAGAAGGATCAGGACTACTTCCCGGCCCAGTCCGACAACTTCTTCGTCGGCAACTCCTTCCCGACCTGCGGCATCAACTTCACGGCGCAGGAGATCATGGGTCAGTCGAAGGAAAATCAATAGGCCGGCGCGATCGCTGGTCCGCGAGTTCTCTCGCGGCCAGCCTGTCCCTATTGCCCAAACAACTGAGGGAGCAAGCATGATCGCGGCCGAGCCGCTGTTTCGCGCCGAAGGATTGTCCAAGCGCTATGGCGGCGTGATCGCTCTCGACGGTGCGGACCTGGAGGTCCACCCCGGGCGCATCCACGCGATTCTCGGCGAGAACGGCGCCGGCAAGTCGACGCTGATCAAGCTCATGGTCGGCGTGGTCACGCCGGACGAAGGCCGCATGACGCTTGCGGGACGCGAGGTCGCCTTCACCGGTCCTTCCGCGGCAAACGATGCCGGCGTCGTCTGCATCTTCCAGGAGCTGTCGCTGATTCCCGACCTGTCGGTCGCGGACAACATCATGATCTCTCATCCGCCGACGCGATTCGGAATGATCGATCGGCGGGCCCAGCGTCGACTTGCAGAGGAGGCGCTGCACCGCGCCGGCGCCGGCGACATTCATCCGCGTGCGCTGGTGAAGGACCTGCCGCTGTCGCGCCGGCAGATGGTCGAGATCGCGAAAGCGCTGTCGCGGCAGCCCAAGATCCTGATCCTCGACGAGGCAACCTCGGCGCTGACCGCTTCCGACGTGACCAAGGTGTTCAAGGTGCTGAAGCGCCTGCGCAGCGAGGGGCTGGCGCTGCTCTACATCTCCCATCGCATGCACGAGATCGCGGAGCTCGCCGACGACTGCAGCGTGTTCCGCAACGGCCGCCGCATCGCGACTTTCCCGGCCGGTACCAAAACGGATGCCGAAGTGATCGAGCTCATGATCGGCCGCGAGTACAAGCATGCCTTCCCGGAAAAGCCGCCGCGGAAAATCGATGGCCGGCCGCCAGCGCTGCAATGCAGGAGCATCAGTTGGGGCGACCGGCTGAAGGACATCTCGTTCTCGCTGCAGGCCGGCGAGATCATCGGTCTCGGCGGGCTCGACGGCCAGGGCCAGCGCGAGCTGCTGCTGGCGCTGTTCGGCGTGCTGCGGGACTGTCGCGGCGACATTCTGATCGACGGCAACAAGGTGACGATCGACAGCCCCGTCACCGCCAAGTCGGAGCGCATTGGTCTCGCGCTCATTCCGGAGGACCGCAAGACCGAAGGACTGATGCTGCCGATGTCGGTGCGCGACAATCTTTCGGCCGCGGCCTTCGACCGGTTCGCGACATTCGGCATCATCGACCGGCAGCGGCAATCGACGCTGATCGACGAGATGATCCGCCTGATCGAGATCAAGACGGCCTCTCCCGATCTCGCCGTCAGCGCGCTCTCCGGCGGCAACCAGCAGAAGGTCGTGATCGCGAAATGGCTGATGAACAAGCCGCGCATCATCCTGCTCAATGATCCGACGCGCGGCATCGATGTCGGCACCAAGCAGGAGATCTACCGGCTGCTGCGCCGGCTTGCCGACGAGGGCGCCGCGATCCTGCTCTATTCGACCGACTATGACGAGCTGATCGGCTGCTGCGACCGCGTGCTGGTGATGTACGATGGCGCGATCAGGCGCGAGCTCGCGGGCGCCGAGATCACCGAACGTGCGCTGGTCAGCAGCGCGCTCAACGTCGACGAGGGCGAGCGAGCGGAAGCGAGTCTGGCATGACCGAGTGGCGGTACTGGCTCTCCGAACAGCGCGGCACCCTGCTCGCGATCGGGATCTTCGTCGCGATGTTCGTGCTCTATGCGACCAATCATCCGGCCGGCTTCAGCGCCAACATGGTGCAGACCGCCGCCAACAAGGCGACGCTGCTGGCCTTCGTCGCCATGGCGCAGGCGATCGTGGTGATCACCGCCGGCATCGATCTGTCCGTCGGCATGATCCTGACCCTGACCAACTGCCTCGCGTCCTGGATCGTGGTCGGAACCGCCACCGAGACGGCGCTCGGCGTGGCCGGCGTGCTCGGCACCGGCATCGTCTGCGGCATGATCAACGGCGCGATCGTGATCTTCGGGCGTCTGCAGCCGATCGTGACCACGATCGCCACGGGCGCGATGTATTACGGGCTCGCGCTGTTCCTGCGACCCAATCCCGGCGGATCCGTCAACGAGACGCTGGCGGATGCCCTGACCGGCAGGCTGTTCGGCGTGCTGCCCACGAGTCTCGTGGTTCTGGCTGTGACGGCGCTGCTGATCTGGGTGCCCTATAGCCGCTCGGTCGTCGGCCGCGCCGCGTTCGCGACCGGCTCCTCCGAGGTCGCAGCCTACATGTCCGGCGCGCCGATCCGTGCGGCCAAGTTTGTCGCCTACACCTTGGCCGGCCTGTTGTCGGCGATCGGCGGCCTGTTCCTGACGTTCTTCTCGTATACCGGCGAGGCCGCCTATGCGAGTGGCAACGCCTACACCCTGTTCTCGATCGCGGCCGTGGTGCTCGGCGGCGTGTCGCTGATGGGCGGGCGCGGCAGCGCGATCGGGGCGATCTTCGGCGCCCTCGCGTTCCGCACCATCGGCGATCTCCTGTTCGTGTTCGATTTCGATCCGCTGTGGCAGCCGCTATTCCAGGGCCTCGTGCTGATGCTCGCGGTCTCGATCGGCGCGTTCGGCCTGGTGCGGGTGCGCAATCGCCTGGAGTGGTTCGGATGAGCGACGCAACGGCATCACAACCGGCCCGTCGAGGGATCGCCATGCTGCGCCGGATCGATCCGGCGGTGGCCGCCTCCTTCGGCTGCATCTTGCTGTTGCTGCTCGTGGGCAGTCTCTATTCGCGCAGCTTCCTGTCGCCGGACTATCTGCTGCAGCAGTTGAAGGTCGCGAGCTTCCTGGGCGTGATCGCCACCGGGATGATGCTGGTGATCCTGCTCGGCCAGATCGATCTGTCGGTGCCGTGGGTCGTCACGACCGGTGCGATGATGGCCTGCGCGGCGGCCGCGCATGGCACGACCGGCGCCATCATCGCGATTCCCTGCGGCATTCTCTGCGGCGCCGCCATCGGTCTGTTGAACGGCATCGGCGTCGCCTATCTGCGCATCCCCTCGATGATCATCACGCTGGCGACCAACGCGGTCGCGCAAGGGCTGATGGTCGCCTACACCGGCGGCTTCGCGCCGCAGGATTCCGCCTCCAAAGCGATGCGCTATCTCGCCACCGGCACCATTGTTCCCGGCGTTCCGAACGCGGTGCTGGTCTGGGCGATCATCGGCGGCGCAGCGATCTGGCTGCTGTCGCGGACCACGTTCGGCCGCGCCATCTACGCCATCGGCAACCGCGAGCGCGCCGCCTATCTCTCAGGGATCGATACACGCCGCATCACCATGCTGGCGTTCGCGCTGTCGGGCGCCCTCTCCGCCTTCGGCGGCGTGCTGCTCGCGGGCTATGCCTCGAAGGCGGCGCAGTCGATGGGCGACGCCTATTTGCTGCCCTCGATCGCCGCCGTCGTGCTCGGCGGCACGCACATTCTCGGCGGCCGCGGCAGCTATCTCGGCACCGTCGCCGGCGTCGTGCTGATCACCCTGCTGCAGTCCATTCTGTCGGTGATGCAGATCAGCGAGGCCGGCCGCCAGCTGATCTACGGCGCCGTGATCATCCTGATGCTCCTGATCTACGGCCGCCAGAAACTGTGATCGCACGCGACATCGCGCCGGGGCGATCGGACGGAGGACGGCTGCACGGACAGCGACCGCGGCGACCGGCCCTCCCGCAAGCCGGCCTGCGAGCTGCGGCGCATGCGACAGCACTACCAAGGGTGGCTTCCCATGATGAATGGTGAAGACCCTTTACACGAGGGCTGTGTCGACGCGAAAGCGGCTTCGTTTTCCGGACATGAATGCGGTCTCGACACAACCGATACAGGATTCCAGGCTACGTTCAGTTAAGCATCTCATCACGGTATCCCCGTATTTTACCCGCAAAGGTTGATTTCTTGGCCTGATTGGCCGTAACAAGACACCGACGGGAAACAAGTCGAAATCCATTGAAACGTGAGAGCGGACGACAATGTCGGACACCGCCGCCGGTGGTCTATTGCCTGATCTCAGCCGCCGCTGGCTCCCCTGGACAAAGAGCGTCCTGCGACGGCGCCATGAAGGCGGGGATGCAGCGACGGCCTGGGCCGTGTTCCGGTTCAACTGGGCTGTCATGACAGCACTTTGGGTGCTGTTCGGACTGTGCCTGATCTTTACGGACTTTCGCATCGAACCAATCGGCTACGTCGTCGTGCTGTCGACATCGGCCGTTTATGGTCTCATCGGCTACGCCAATGCACGGTCGGCCCAGCGTGCCAAACCCTGGATGTTCTCATTCCTGACCGGGATGGCCCAGACCACCCTGGCATCCACCGTGCTGGCGTCACTGTCCTACATTGCGACGGCCGCCAACCTGCCGCTTCAGGACGCCAACCTGCTCGCCCTCGATCGCGCCCTTGGCTTCGACTTTCGCGACTACTTATCGTTCGTCAATGACCGTCCGTGGGCCGTCTTGACCCTCGCGTTCGGCTATCGATCCATTTCCTGGACGATCTGCATCATCGTCGTGGCCCTTCCCTTGTTGGGCCACTATCGCCGGTTTGCAGAGTTCAACCTCGCGATCAGCCTGACGCTGGCGCTGACATGCATCATCACCTTGTTTGTTCCTGCACTCGGCGTGTACCACGCGTTGGAGCTGCCGCCGTCCGCCTACGCAAACCTCATCCCGCAGGCCTATTTCGACACGGCGCGCGAGGTGCCCCTGGTTCGCGATGGGACGCTGCGCCTGTTGGATACCAGCCATCTCGCGGGGATCGTGACCTTCCCGAGCTTTCACGCGGCAGCCGCGGTCCTCGACGGCTGGGCGCTGTGGTCGTTGCGCTGGTTGCGACCATTCAATGTCTTGATCCATGGCGCGATGTTGCTCTCGACCCCGATCGGCGGCGGGCATTTCCTCGTCGACATGATCGCCGGCATCGCGATCGCGATGTCGTCGATCGTCATCGCGCGTCTCGTTGCCCTGAGGCTGCGCGAGCGCGACGCCTCGTTTCCGCGCGGCATGTTCGGACATCCAGCGCCTCAGACCTGAACTGATGGATTCGGGCACGGCAGGATGTCTGTTGCACATCTGCCCGAGCTGCATCGGCGAACGCGTGCCCGCAGTCCGCGCACCTCACACTTCGAGCCACTCCTGCCGGACTGCGGTGTTGGCCTTGAGCTGATCCGGCGTTCCTTCGAACACGACACGGCCGTGGCCCATGACATAGACCCGTTTCGAAATGCGCATCGCGATCGAGAGCTTCTGCTCGACGAGCAGGATCGCGACGCCCGCCGCTGCGATCCGGGCAATCAGATCGCCGACCTGCTGCACGATCAGCGGCGCCAGACCTTCGGTGGGCTCATCGATCATGATCAGGTCGGGGTCGCCCATCAGCGTGCGGCAGGTGGTCAGCATCTGCTTCTCGCCGCCCGACAAGACGCCGGCCGGCGTATCGGCGCGCGCCGCGAGATTGGGAAACATGTCGAGCATGTCCTGAAGGCGCCACTTCCCCGGCCGCCGCGTGTCCTTGATGCCGAGCACGAGGTTTTGCCGAACGGTGAGGCTCGGGAAGATATCGCGATGTTCGGGCACATAGCCGAGCCCAAGGCGCGCGATCTTGTAGCTGGGCAAGCCGGCAATGTCCCGGCCCTTGAAGCGGATCGTCCCCTGCGGACTGACCTCGCCCATGATCGCCTTCACGGTGGTCGAGCGGCCGACGCCGTTGCGGCCGAGCAGGCTCACCACTTCGCCGGCGGCGACATCGAGGTCGACGCCCTGCAGAATATGGCTCTTGCCGTAGTAGGCGTGGAGGTTCCTGACTTCGAGCATCAGTGGGCCTCCTCGCCGAGATAGGCTTCCTTCACCTTCGGGTCGCGACGGATCTCCTCCGGCGTGCCCGACGCGATGATGTGGCCGTAGACCAGCACCGAGATGCGATCGGCGAGACCGAATACCACGCTCATGTCGTGCTCGACGATCACCAGCGTCCGCCCCTCGGTGAGCCGCCGGATCAACGACACGGCGCGCTCGGTTTCCGCGTGGCTCATTCCGGCCGTCGGCTCGTCGAGCATGACGACCGTCGCACCGCTCGCAATGGTGACCCCGATCTCCAGCTCGCGCTGCTCGGCATAGGTCAACAATCCCGCGGGAATGTCACGCCGATGCGTGAGATGGATGTCGTCGAGAATCTGGGCGGTCCGCTCCCGCACCTCCGGGAGACTGTCGACGTTCTTCCAGAACGCGTAACGATGTCCGGTCGCCCACAGCACGGCGCATCGGACGTTCTCCCACACGGTCATGCGGGCGAACACGTTGGTGACCTGGAACGAGCGCGACAGGCCGCGCCGATTGATCTCGAACGGCCGCAGGCCCGAGATGACCTCGCCGTTCAGCCTCACCTCGCCGGAGGTCGGCTTGATGTGTCCGCTGATCAGGTTGAACGTCGTGGACTTGCCGGCCCCGTTCGGGCCGATGATGGCGTGGCGCTCGCCCTTGGTGACGCTGAGATTGAGGTCGCGGATCACGCCGACATTGCCGAAGCGCTTTTCGACGGCACGAACTTCGATCGCTGCGGTCATGCCAGATACCCCCGGTCACGCGCCACGGTGGCGGCCCTGTCCCAGGCTTCGGCGATCCGCTGCCACGTCCACCGCCCGACGACGAAGCCGGCGACCACCAGAATCGCGGCGGCGCCCCATGTCGCCGGCGATTGCGGATTCAACGCCATGCCGAACAGGTTGATGGCGTCACCACCCGAATAGCGCGCGACCGTCTCGATGGTCAGGATGACGCCGTAGGCGAGCGCCGCGGTCGGCACGATGGCCACGAGATAGGAGGGGATCACCATTCCGAGCGTTCCGGCACGGACCAGCGGCCGGTGCATCATCAGCAGACCGGCAATGCCCCCGGGTGAGAACATGACGATGCCGATGAAGATGATGCCGAAATAGAGCTGCCATACGCTGGTGAGGCTCGTCAGCCCGAGCTGGAGATAGGTCACCAGGATCGCGCCGAGGATCGGACCGAAGAAGTAGGCCGTCCCGCCGATGAAGGTCGCGAACAACACGAGGCCCGACTGGATTGCACCGAGATAGGCGGAATTCGCGATCTCGAAGCTGATCGCCGCGAGTCCGCCCGCGATGCCGGCGAAGAACCCGGCAAAACAATAAGCGAGATAGCGGACGACGTGCGGATCATAGCCGATGAACTGGACCCGTTCGGGATTGTCGCGCACCGCATTGCTGATCCGTCCCAGGGGCGTCCGGGTCAGCGCATACATCGCGATTGCTGACAGCACCAGCCAGAACGCGATCAGGTAATAGACCTGCAGCTGCGGGCCGAAGGTCCAGCCGAACATGCGTGGCAGAGCGGTGCGGTCGGTGGTGATGCCGGCTTCGCCGCCGAACACCGAGCGCAGGATCAGCGACGACGACGCCACGAGCTCGCCGATGCCGAGCGAGATCATCGCAAACACCGTGCCGGCGCGCTTGGTCATGACCCAGCCGAGGACGATCGCGAAGGCGAGGCCGCCCAGCCCGCCGAACAGCGGAATGAAGGGCAGCGGAATCGGCCAGCCATGCGCCACCACCGCGTTCATCATGTGACAGGCCGCGAAGCCGCCGAGGCCGTAATGAACCGCGTGGCCGAACGACAGCAATCCGGTCTGACCGAGAAGGACGTTGTAGGAGAGCGCGAACACGATCGCGATCCCGATCAGGCTGAACGAGGTCAGCGATCCGCCCGAATTGAAGAGCAGCGGCAGCACGATCAGCACGGCCACGCCGATCAGCCAGACGGCGTAGAAGCGGAGACGGGAGCCGGCGGGCTTTGCCGCGAGATGAGACGCGGAGGTGACTGCTGCGGTCATGATTCGCGAGTCCCCATCAGGCCCACGGGGCGCACGATCAGGACGAGCACCAGCAGCAGGTAGGGAACGATCGGCGCGACCTGCGCGATCGTCACGTTCCAGATGTCGGTGAGCACCGATGGCCCTGCGGAGGGATCGAGAGGTCCGAAGGCGCTCGCCAGCGAGCCGTTCAACGCGACGGCGAAGGTCTGCACCAAGCCGATCACCAGCGAGGCGATGAAGGCGCCCGGCAGCGAGCCGAGGCCGCCGAACACGATCACCACGAACAGGATCGGCCCGAGCGCGGCGGCCATGTCGGATTGCGTGACCAAGGCGGGACCGGCGATGACGCCGGCAAGGCCGGCCAGCGCGCTGCCGACCCCGAACACCACCATGAACACGCGTCCGACATTGTGGCCGAGATGGCCCACCATGTGGGGATGGGTCAACGCCGCCTGCACGATCAGGCCGACCCGGGTGCGCTTGAGCACGATCAGGAGCACCACGAAGATCGTCACCGATACCGCCAGCATGAAAAGCTTGTACGCCGGATAGTTGGTCGAGAAGATCGTGAACGCGGGAAAGTCCAGCAGCGCCGGCACGCGATAGTCGAGCGGGGTCCTGCCCCATATCATCGAGACGATCTCCTCGATGGCGAATGCGAGGCCGAAGGTCAGCAGCAACTCGGCGACGTGGCCATGCTTGTGCGTGTTGCGCAGACCATAGCGCTCGACCGCCATGCCGATGGCCCCGACCAGCAGCGGCGCGAGCAGCAGGGCCGGCCAGAAGCCGACCCACTTCGTGAGCTGGAAGCCGAAGAAGGCGCCGAGCATGTAGAAGCTGGCGTGAGCAAAATTGAGCACCCCCATCATGCTGAAGATGACGGTCAGCCCGCTCGACAGCAGGAACAGCAGCATGCCGAACAGCACGCCGTTGAGGGTCGAAATGACGATGAGTTCAAGCACGGCGCACTCGCGAATGTCCCGGGCTTCAATGCCCTGCCGCTCATTCTCTGACGGACCGACGCACGGCCGGCGCCACTTCCCGCACGCTGACCTCGTGCGGGAAGCCGGCGCGGATCGTTACGGACGCGCCATCTTGCACGTCGTCGACACCATGGCCTGGGGCGTATCGACCCTGGAGACCAGGTGCCATCCCCAGCCGGTGTTCTCCTCGTCGAACGTCTCGTTCGCCGCGAGCTTGCCGAAGGACGAGACGTAGATCGGCTGCAAGAACTGATGATCATCCTTGCGCATGAAGCCGGTGCCGCCATCCAGCACCTCGAGCTTGAGGTCCTCGAGCGCGGCCGCGACCTTCACCGGGTCGATGGAGTTGGCCTTCTCGGCCGCCGCCTTGAACATGCGCATCTCGTTGACCGCGCGCGGGTACCACAGCGACATGTTGACCTTGGCGCGGAACGCCTTCTCGTAGTCCATCGCGGCCTGATGGCCCGAATTGGCGAAGCCTTCGGTCAGTTGGAAGACCTGATGATCCAGACCCGTCTGCTTGATGGCGGTCGGGCCGCCGGCGCCGCCCGCATAATAGGTGTACCAGTTGACCTTCAGGCCGGCATCGGCGGCGGCCTTGAGCAGCAGCGCGATGTCCTGGCCCCAATTGCCGGTGATGACGCTGTCGGCGCCGGACGCCTTGATCTTGGCAATGTAGGGCGAGAAGTCCGTGATCTTCAGCAGCGGATGCAGCTCGTCGCCGACGATCTGGACATCGGGCCGCTTCGCCGCGAGCATCTTGCGCGCGTCGCTGCGGACCGACTGGCCGAAAGAATAGTCCTGATTGATCAGATACACCTTTTTGATGGAAGGGATGTCCTTCATGTAGTTGGTGAGCGCCTCCATCTTGATGTCCGAGCTGGCGTCCCAGCGGAAATGCCAGTAGCTGCATTTCTCGTTGGTCATGCTCGGATCGACGGCGGCATAGTTGAAGTACAGCACTTCCTTGCCGGGATTGCGCGTGTTGTGCTTGTTGACGAAATCCTCCAGCGCGAGCCCGACGGACGATCCGTTGCCTTGCGTGATATAGCGGACGCCGGCGTCGATCGCCTTCTGGGCCTGGACCAGGCTCTCTTGCGGATTGGTCTTATTGTCGAACGGCACGATCTCGACCTTATGGCCGAGAATGCCACCCTTGGCGTTGAGCTCGTCGGCCAGATACTGGAACGTCTTCAGGCCCCCCTCGCCGATACTGGCGCCGCCGCCGGACAGCGGATCGATATAGCCGATCTTGACGGTGTCCTCGGCTTGCGCGGCGTGACCGAGCATCGGGACGATCAGGGCAATGGCCAAAGTTAGCTTGCGCATAGTCTTGTTTCCTCGCGGGCTGTCGACTTCAGTCGATCGATGCGCATGATCGCGCAATTTGAAGAAGCACTGAGCAGAATAACGGCCGGATGACAAGCTCGGCATGACATGAACGCATGTTGCCGCTCCGGCAATGTGAGGACAGGCGGCTCGCCGCTGATCGGACGTTTCATTCGGCGGAATGTTGGCGTCCACATCCTGGACGAATCCGCCCGACACGCGGGGGTGACAAGCGCTGCCCCGGTCATGTCGCTTGTTCCACAATGTGGGACAACGCGGCGTAGGTTCCACGCTGATAGACGGGAAGAGCACGGCGGCCGGCAGCGCCGCGCCCGGTGGCAATCGTGGCCCCTGTCCCCGCCGAGACCGGCACTTGATGCTGAATCAGATAGATCATGATCAGGTCATTGACGGGATCGGCCTGCCACCAGGTGCCGAAGATGCCCGGCCAGGTCATCGAGCCCGGTGCGCCACAGGCATAGGGATTGCCGGTGGAATCCTCGGCGATCGCAAGTCCGAGCCCAAATCCGGAGGTCTGCCACAGCGGCATGCCGGCGAAGGGAATCTCGCGCTGCGCGTCAATCAGCCGGTTGGTACGCATCAGGTTGACGGTTTCGGGTCGCAACAGCCTGACGCCGTCCAACTCGCCTCCTCTCAGCAGCATGCGCGCGAACCGATGATAATCGGGCGCGGACGAGATCAACCCGCCGCCGCCCGGCGTATAGGCCGGCGGCTCGTCATACATGACCGGCTCGACCTTCACGAGCCGCCCCGCCGTCTCGTCATATCCATACAGGCTCGCCAGACGATCTCGCCTGGCGTGCGGCAGCCAGAAATCGCTATCGACCATGCCGAGCGGCGTGAAGATGCGCTCCTGCAGCACCTGCCGGAACGGCTTGCCTTCGACCCGGCCGATCAGGAAGCCGAGCACGTCGGTCGAATGACCGTAGTGGAAGCGGTCGCCGGGCTGATACGCCAGCGGCACCGTGCCAAGCGCAGCGAGCCATTCGTCGGGCGTGGACCGGTTCATCGCGGGATCACCGAGCGCGCGCTCATAGGCGAGCTTGAGCGGGCCTTCCGAGAAGAACGCATAGGCGATACCCGAACGGTGCGTGAGCAGGTCCTCGACGGTGATCGCGCGCCGGGCGGGCACGGCATCGTCGAGCGGGCCGGCGGCGTCACGCAGGACCCGCAGATCGGCCAGCTCTGGAATCCACCGGGAGATCGGGTCCGCCAAGGCGATCATGCCTTCCTCGACCAGCATCATCGCCGCCACCGAGGTGATCGGCTTGGTCATCGACGCGATCCGGAACAACGTATCCGGGCGCATCGGGCTCTTGGTTTCGACATCGCGCCAGCCGATCGTCTCGGCATGAACGATCTCGCCGCCGCGCGAGGTGAGAGACACGATGCCGGCGAGTTCGCCGCGATCGACGAATGCGGCGAGTTCCGGGCCGATCGCCGCAAGCGCCGCAGGATCGAAGCCGCGACGGCGGCAGACGGCTTCACTGGTCATGAGCGGGCGCTCCGATGGACAGGGGTCAGCTTTCGGCCACCGGCCTTCGCCGCGGCACCGTGACGGCAAAGCAGAGGCCACGGGATGGCCGGGCGCACAAGCAGCGCCCGATCAGGCCGTGGCCCGGTGAGAAGCTTCAGTCCGCCTTGAAGTCGTCGGTCAGGATCGGCCCCGATATGATCCAGCGCTGACCATCGAATTTCATCATCTGGAATTGCTTGCTGATGCGGTAGTCATCGGGGGTCGTCGTCACCGACATTCCCGGCAACCCGAGATCGGGAACGAAGCCCTTGATGTTGGTCGCCTGCTTCATGATGTTGGCGCGCGTCAGCTCGTCGCCGCATTGCCTGAGAATGTGGACGAGCAGAGCGGCCGTCGAGTAGCCATAGGTCGCAAAGCCGCTGTTGGCGTCCTCGCCGGGCGCGTATTTCGCCATGAACGCCTTGTAGCGTTTCATGCCCTCGTCATCGGCCCATTGCGGATCGAGCGGATCCTTGCCGTAGGCGACCGAGATAATGTCCTTGGCATGCTCGAGCCCCGCAGGCACGAGCACCTGACCGACCGCCGTCGCGTTGACCTCCAGGATGTGGACGGGCTTCCAGCCGAGCTCGGCGGCCTTCCTGATCGATTGCGCCGCGAATTTCGGCGTCGACATGTTGTAGAAGAGGTCGGCGCCCGACGCCTTCAGCGTCACCAACTGGGAATCGACCGTCGGGTCGGACAGCTCGTAGGACAGCTCCTTCACGATCATGCCGGCCTTGGCGCCGAGCCCGTCCTTCAGGCCCTTGACGTAGTCTTTGCCGAGGTCGTCGTTCTGATAGAGGATGCCGATCTTCGCGTTCGGATAGGTCTCCAGGATGTATCTTGCGTAGATGTGCGCTTCCGACTGGTAGTTCGGGTTGGCGGAGATCGTCCACGGAAAGTTCTTGGGATCGGTGAAGCGGGACGCTCCGCTTCCCGCCAGAAGCTGCGGAACGCCCTTGCTGTTCAGATATTTCTGGACCGCGGCATTCGGCGGCGTGCCGATGATCTGGAACGTGGTCAGCACCTCGTCGCTTTCGACCAGCTTGCGCACCTGCTCGACCGTCTTCGGCGGGCTATAGGCGTCATCGTATTGAATGAGGTTGATCTTGCGACCGTTGACGCCGCCCTGCTCGTTGATCATGCGGATATAGGCCGCCTCCGCCTTGCCGATGGCACCGAAAGCGGAAGCCGGCCCGCTGAGTGGATTGGTCTGGCCGATCTTGATCTCGGTGTCGGTCGCGCCGACGTCGTATTTCTTTTCAGCGGATGCCGGGGCTGAAAGGCCCACGCCGAGCATCAGCAGGGCAGCCGCCGTCGACTTGATCCGTGTCATGTGTCCTCCGTGAGCGGCTGATCCATGGCCAGCCGATTGTTTTTGATGATGTCCGCGCACGACGAGACTGGCGACGCGCTGCCCGCCGCCCGATCGTCGACCGCCTTCCATCAGGTCTCCGAGACCTACCGTCCGGCCGGCCGCCGGTCAAGTTCATTCATTTAGCACTAAATGAAAATGTTGGAAGCCCGAAGTCCTGCTTGACCGGGCGCGCCCACCCCCTCATCGTCAAAACACCAACGGTGCCGTTCCTGTGTGCGCCGATCAGGGACCACGGAGAGCATGCCAGCAGAGCCGAAACCCGAAGGGCGCCGCACGCGCGCGGAACAGCGCGCGACGACGGTGAAGCTGATCCTCGACACCAGCGAGGAGCTGTTCGCGCAGCTCGGCTATTTCGGCGTGACGATCAAGGATGTGGCGGACAAGATGGGCATCCATCCTGCGCTGATCCATTACTACTTCGAGGGCAAGAGGGCGTTGTTCGATGCCGTGTTCGAACGCCGCATGGAATACGCGGTCACGGTGCGCACGGCCGGGCTGGATGCCTACGAGGCCAAGGTCGGAGATCGTCCGACCGTTGAAGGCGCGCTGCGTGCCTATTATGACGGCGCGTTCGACGTCTACGTCAACGAAGAGGACAACTGGCGACACTTCGGCCGTATCTTCGCGCAGGTCGCCAACGCGCCGGGCTATGGCGTGGAGATGATGGACACCTATCTCGATCCGCTGGTGCTGCGTCTCATCGGGCTGCTGCAGAAGGCGTTGCCCGACGCCAAGCCTGAGGACCTGTTCTGGAGCTTCCAGTTCACCTCCGGCGCCTACTCGCTGATCCTGTCACGGACCGGCCGGATCGACCGCCTGTCCGGCGGCCTGTGCAAGTCCGACGATTTCGCCGCGGTCCGCGAGCGGTTCGTGACCTTCATGGCCGGGGGCTTCAACGCGCTCTACAAGCGGCGGAAGCAGAAGTCGAAATGAGCGCCTCTTGGCGTCTCCTGGCCGTACCATGCAAACAAGCCGGAACGAATGATGACAGCTCCCTATGTCCCGCAAATGGCCCTCTATCGCCAATGGCTGAGGGACAATCGCGGCCTCCACTTCGAGAACTTCGAGCAGATGCGGCAATGGTCCATCCGCGACCTCGACGGATTCTGGCGCAGCATCTGGGACTATCATGACCTGCAGTCGCCGACCGCGTTTTCGACCGTCCTCGGCAAGCGCACGATGCCGGGAGCGGTCTGGTTTCCGGGCGCTTCGGTCAACTACGCCCAGCAGGTCTTTCGTCACGTCGACGCCGCCGATGCGGCGGGCCTGCCTGCGATCATCAGCAGTCACGAGGACGGCAGGCTCACGGAGACGACCTGGCCCGAGCTTCGGCGAAAGGCAGCCGCCCTGGCGCTGCATCTGCGCGAGCAAGGCGTGGCGCCCGGCGACAGGGTCGCCGCCTATCTGCCCAATATACCCGAAGCCATCATCGCGTTTCTCGCTTCGGCGAGCATTGGCGCGATCTGGAGCGTTTGCGCGCCCGACATGGCCGCGCCCGCCGTGATCGACCGGTTCAAGCAGATCGAACCCAAGGTGCTGATCGCCTGCGATGCGGTCACCTATGCCGGCCGCCGGCACGATCGCCGCGGTGTCGTCGAGGAGCTGCGCCGGTCGTTGCCGACACTCGGTCACGTCATCCTGCGCAGTGACGATGCCGGCGCGCAGGTGAGCGACGGGGTTCGTCTCTCGGACGTTCTGGCAAGAACAAGCCCTGGCGTCGATGCCTTCGAACCGGAGCGGCTTCCGTTCGATCATCCGCTCTGGATCGTCTATTCGAGCGGCACCACCGGGCTGCCGAAGCCGATCGTGCATGGTCACGGCGGAATCATCATCGTCACACTCGCCCTGCTCGGACTGCACAACGACATCGGCTGCTCGTATCAGCCAAATTCGTTCGGCGAGCGCTATCACTGGTACAGCTCGACCGGCTGGATCATGTGGAACAACCAGGTCGGCGCGCTTCTGAACGGGACCACGTGCTGCATCTTCGACGGCAGCCCCGCCGGACCGAAGGATCGTCCGGACTGGACCACGCTGTGGCGATTCGTGGCGAATTCGAAATCCACCTTCTTCGGTGCGGGCGCGGCGTTCTTCGCGAGCTGCGTCAAGGCGGACATCAACCTGGCCGACGCGGGCGATCTGTCCCATCTGCGTTGCCTCGGGTCCACCGGCTCGCCGCTCAGCGCCGACACGCAGGCCTGGTTCGATCAGCGGTTCGCGGCGCTGTCGCAGGTCAATGGCTGCCGGGCGCAGGCGCAAATGTGGTGGGCCAACATCTCGGGCGGCACCGACTTCGCCGGCGCCTTCATCGGCGGCAATCGCGAATTGCCGCAGGTGCCCGGAACAATGCAGTGCCGCGTCCTCGGCGCAGCGGTCGAGGCCTTCAACGACCAGGGCAAGCCTGTCATCGGCGAGGTCGGAGAGCTCGTCTGCACCGCGCCGATGCCGTCGATGCCGCTGCGGTTCTGGAACGACGCGGGGAATGTGCGCTATCTCGCAAGCTATTTCGACGCCTTCGAGACGCGCGAGGGCGGGCCGGTCTGGCGGCACGGCGACTGGCTCAAGGTCGATCCGGACGGCTCCTGCGTGATCTATGGTCGTAGCGACGCGACCATCAATCGCCACGGGCTGCGCATGGGGACGAGCGAATTGTACTCGGCCATCGAAGCGCTGCCGGAGATCCTCGATTCGCTGGTCGTCGATCTCGAATATCTCGGCCGAGACAGCTACATGCCGCTGTTCGTGGTCCTGCGCGACGGCGTCGCGCTCGATGCGGCGATGAAGCGGAAGATCAACATGGCGGTGGAAAGCAGCCTGTCGCGACGCTTCGTGCCTGACGACATCTTCGTGGTTGCCGAGATCCCGCGCACGCTGTCCGGCAAGAAGCAGGAGCTCCCGATCAAGAAGCTCCTGCTCGGGCAGCCGCTCGACAAGGTTATCAACCGCGATGCGATGGCCAATCCCGGTTGCCTCGACTGGTACATCGCGTTCGCCCAGAGCCGTTTGCAGAGCGGCTCGGGTGCGACGTAGCAGACGTGCCCGAACGAGCCGCTAGACCACCATCCGGTCGAAATCGATCGCGACTCGGCTGTCAGGAAAGATCTCCCGCGCCTCGGCGAGGATCTCCTCGTCGGGATAGCGGCCGGAGATGTGGTTCAGGACGAGCTGCCTGACGTTGCTCGACGCCGCGAGCCCGGCGGCCTCCGCGGCCGTCAGGTGGCCGTAGTCGCGAGCCATGGCAGAATCGCGCCGGAGGAAGGTCGCCTCGATCACGAGCATGTCCGCGTCGCGGACGTGCTCGTGCAGACCCTCGGTCGTTTCCGCATCGCCGACGATGACGAGCTTCTTCGGTCCCTGCGGAGGCCCCAGAACATCCTCGGGATCGATGGTTCGGCCATCCTCCAGCGTGACCGGCCGGCCCTCCGCCAAGGCCTTCCGCACGGGCCCATCGGGCACGGCGAGCGCTGCCAGACGCTCTGGCAGCAGATGGCGGCGCGCTCGACTCACAAATTCGAAGCCGAAGCTGTCGGTGTCGCGGTGCCGGACGGGAAAGCAGTTGATCGTAAACTCACCGGCGTTGAGAACCTCCCCGCGCCTGAGCGGTACGAACTCAAGCTGGATCGGCGCGCGGCCCTCGCCCCACAGCCCCGCGAGCATTCGGACCACCACATCGAGCGTGCCGGGGCTGCCGTGGACGCGCATGATGTCAGCGCTCCTGCGCAGCCGCAGGGTGGAAAACAGTCCGGGAATGCCGAGGACATGGTCGAAATGGCCGTGGGTGAGCAGGATCCGATCGAGCCGCCGAAAGCCTGCCCCACCGCGGAGCAGCTGACGCTGGATCCCCTCGCCGCAATCGACGAGAATGCGATGCCGGCCTGCTCGAACGAGAAGGCCGGGATGATTGCGGTCCGCGGACGGAACGCTCGCCGAGGTCCCCAGGAACGTGAGCTCAAACATCACAGCCGGGCCAGGCGAATTTCGGTCGCGGCGGCGTGACCCGTTTTGACAACGGGTCCCGGCTGCGCTGCTTCGTTTCAATCACCGTAGGCCATCCTTTTTTCTGAGCGCTTTTCCCCAGCCGCCGTTTGATGGCCTGACGGGCAGATCTCATCGCAACGCCGCCGTCAAAGGGACGTCGCAGGCAGCGCTCGGGCCGGGCAGACTTCATCGCCACGCTCTGATAGAGCTTGGCGATGCCAAGCTCCGGTCCGGAACAGGATGCCGCGCCGCCGGCCATTCGCAAGATCATCCACATCGACATGGATGCATTCTATGCGTCGGTCGAGCAGCGGGACAATCCCGAGCTGCGCGGCAAACCCGTGGCCGTCGGCGGATCGCGCGAGCGCGGCGTCGTGGCAGCCGCAAGCTACGAGGCTCGGGCGTTCGGCGTGCGCTCGGCCATGCCGTCGGTGACGGCAAAGCGCCAGTGCCCGGACCTGATCTTCGTCAAGCCGCGCTTCGAGGTCTACAAGGCCATCAGCCAGCAGATCCGCGCCATCTTCGCCGAGCACACGCCGATCATCGAACCTCTGTCGCTGGACGAGGCCTATCTGGACGTCACCGAAAACCTGCGAGGCATTCCGCTGGCGCGCGACATCGCGTTGCAGATCCGGGCCAAGATCAAGGCCGAAACCGGACTCAATGCCTCCGCGGGAATCTCCTACAACAAGTTCCTCGCCAAGCTGGCCTCGGACCATCGCAAGCCCAATGGGCAATACGTCATTTCGCCGGAGATGGGTCCGGTCTTCGTGGAGGGGCTGCCGGTCGGCAGGTTTCACGGCATCGGCCCGGCGACCGCTGCGAAATTCAACGCGCTCGGAATTCATACCGGCCTCGACATCCGCAATCAGACCCTGCCCTTCCTCCAGCAGCACTTCGGCAAAGCGGGCAACCACTACTATTGGATCTCGCGCGGAATCGACAATCGCCCGGTCCGAGCCAATCGCATCCGAAAATCCGTCGGCGCCGAAAACACCTTCTCGACGGACCTGACGGAATTCGAGCCGATGCTGGCGGAGCTGCAGCCCCTGATCGACAAGGTCTGGCAGCATTGTGAAACCAGCGGCAACCGAGGCCGGACGGTCACGCTGAAGGTCAAGTTCGCCGACTTCGACATCATGACGCGCAGCAGGTCCGTCGCCCACGCGGTCGGAAGTCGCGAGGATCTGGCGCGGTTGTCCGTTGCACTCCTCCAGAGCGAGATGCCGTTGCCGAAGCCGGTGCGGCTCCTCGGCGTTTCGCTGTCATCCTTGCAGCAGCAGAATGACGCCGGGGCGGACGCGCAGCTGCCCTTGCTGATCTGAGGCGGGCTGGACGGTCCGATCATGCGTCGAGGACGGCGGACGCACGTCGCGCGCAACGTCGTCCATGTCGAGCCGGGCTGGCTCGAGAAGCGCTCCTGCCACGGGCGAAAGACCGGTCGGGGTCCCGGAGTCCTGTTGACCTCTGTAGGGTACCCCCCTATCTTATGGAGATGTCGCACACGATCAAACACAAGTCGAAGCTGCTTGCGCGCGTCCGGCGCATCAAAGGACAGATCGATGCCGTGGAACGGGCGCTGGACGCGGAGCTGGGCTGCGCCGACGTCCTCATGCTGGTGGCGTCGGTCAGGGGCGCCATCGGAGGCCTGACCACCGAGCTGCTGGAGGATCACATCCGCCACCATGTCGTCGATCCGGCGCACGAAAAGGATCCTGAAAAGGCCAAGGGCGCCGCGGACCTCATCGAAGTGGTTCGAACCTATCTGAAATGACCCTCGCATGACCGACCTGTCTCACCTTCTGCAACAAGGCAGCGCGAACGCCTGGCTGTTCGTCCCCAGCGCCATCGTTCTGGGTGCGCTGCACGGGCTCGAGCCGGGTCACTCCAAGACCATGATGGCTGCGTTCATCGTCGCGATTCGAGGAACCGTTTTTCAGGCCGTGCTGCTCGGCCTGTCGGCAACCCTCTCCCACACCGCGATCGTGTGGGTGATCGCGCTGGCCGGGCTTCACTTTGGCCAGGAACTCTCCGGGGCGCGGAGCGAAGCCTATCTGCAACTGATCTCGGCCGTCGTCATCATCGGCATCGCCGTGTGGATGGTCTGGCGCACGTGGCTGGATAAGAATGAACATCACGGTCATCATCATCACGACGCGCCGACATCCGTCGTGCTGACCGGACGTACGTTGTTGCTCGACATCTTCGAAGACGGCGTGCCGCCACGCTGGCGAGTCCGGACCGAGTCCGGCGCGCTCCCTCCGGCCGGCGAACTCCAGCTTACGACCATTCGCGGAGATGGCGACGCGCAGAGCTTCAGCTTCCGCGCCGCAAGCGAATACCTGGAGAGCATCGAGGAGATTCCCGAGCCGCACGCGTTCAAGGCACGGCTTGCGCTTGCGGGTGACACTGCCGAGATCCTGTTCGAGGAACACGGGCACGATCACATGGACCTCGGCGATGAGGACGATGCCCACGCACGCGCCCATGCGGACGACATTCGAAAGCGCTTTGCGGGACGCACGGTCACGACCGCGCAGATCGTCGCCTTCGGTCTCACAGGCGGGTTGATCCCCTGCCCCGCCGCCATCACCGTCTTGCTGCTCTGCATCCAATTGAAGCAGTTCGCCCTCGGCTTCATTCTGGTGCTGTGCTTCGGCATCGGTCTGGCGATCACGATGGTCTCGGTTGGCGTCGCGGCGGCCCTTAGCCTGCGGCACGTCGAGCGGCACTGGAGCGGGCTCAGTCGCTTCGCCCACCGTGCGCCCTACGTCTCGGCGGCTCTGATCGTGCTCGTCGGGGTCTATACGGGGTGGCTGGGTCTGCACGAATTCATCACGTGAGGCCCGCGATCCGGGATCCAGCCGGACAGGGAGAGATCAGCGCGTTACCTCCGCGGCGTTCCCGGCCCATCCGGCAGTTGACAGCCGAGCCATCGAGCGCTTTATTTCGCTTACGGGGATGTGCGATCTCCCCGCGAGGCGACATGCCCAAGAATCGCGTCCTGGTCACCAAGGGCGCAACATGTCATCATCATACACCTCGATATCATCCGAAAAATTGTCTCGACTGATCGGCACGGCGACCTCGCCACGGCTCGTCGACGTGCGTGTCGACGAGGATTTCGCCGCCGACCCACGCCTCATCCCCGGCGCCGTCAGGCGCTCCCATCTCGACGTCCAGCAATGGGCACCGAGCTTCACCGGCCAATCGGTTGTCGTGATCTGCCAGAAAGGCAAGAAGCTGAGCGAAGGCACCGCGGCCTGGCTCCGGTGCAGCAACGTCGCAGCCGAGGTCCTCGAGGGCGGGCACGTCGGCTGGACAGAGGCACAACTCCCGACCGTGCCAGCCGACAGAATTCCGAGCAGGGACGACCGCGGCCGCACCGTCTGGGTCACGCGATCACGCCCCAAGATCGACCGCATCGCCTGTCCATGGCTGATCCGTCGCTTCGTCGACCCCGCCGCGGTCTTCCTGTTCGTGACGCCGGCCGAAGTCGAAGCCGTCGCCGAGCGTTTCCAAGCCACTCCCTTCGACATCGAGAATGTCTTCTGGAGCCACCGCGGCGAGCTTTGCACCTTCGACGTCATGGTCGAGGAGCTCGGTCTGCGGACACCACCCTTGGAACGACTCGCCACGCTGGTGCGTGCCGCGGATACGGCGCGACTTGATCTCTCGCCCGAGGCTCCTGGCCTCCTTGCCGCTTCACTCGGCCTATCGCGAATGTATGACGACGATCTGGAGCAGCTGAGCGCCGGCCTGCTGCTCTATGATGCCTTCTACCGCTGGTGCCGCGACGCCACGAAGGAGGCGCACAACTGGCCGACCAGCAAGGTGAAGTCATGACGGACGTCGCAGCATCCCGGAAGCCGATCGCGGACGAGCTCGCCCACGGCATCTCCTTCAATGAGGCGCTTCTCGTCTGGATCCGGGTGGCCGTGCTGAGCTTCGGCGGCCCCGCCGGCCAGATCGCGGTCATGCATCGCATCCTCGTCGAGGAGAAGAACTGGATCTCGGAGAGCCGCTTCCTGCACGCCCTGAACTACTGCATGCTGTTGCCCGGCCCGGAGGCGCAACAGCTTGCGACCTATATCGGCTGGCTGCTGCACCGGACCACGGGCGGCATCGTCGCAGGAACGCTTTTCGTTCTGCCCGGCATCTTCGCCATCATGGGCCTCAGCTACATCTATGCAGCCTATGGCAATGTCGGCGTCGTCGAAGCCTTGTTCTTCGGCCTCAAGGCGGCCGTGCTGGCGATCGTGATCCAGGCCGTCGTCCGCGTCGGCAAGCGTGCGCTGCGCAATCGGATCATGATCGGACTGGCAGCCGCAGCCTTCGTCGCGATCTTCTTCTTCGGGGCGCCGTTTCCGATCATCGTCATTGCCGCCGGAGTCATCGGCTTCGTCGGTGCCCGCCTCGGCCGGCCGGAGTTCGCACCCCTCGAGCACGGCGGCAAGAGCGCCGGCGCGATCGACAGCATGCTCGGCGAGGCCGTGCCGGATCACGTCCGTCCGAACGCTGCGCGCACGCTGCGCGTGGCGGCCGTCTGGCTCGCGATCTGGCTCGTCCCCGTCTTCGCACTGCTGATCCTGCTCGGGCCGAACGACGTCTTCGGCCAGATCGCGATCTTCTTCAGCAAGATGGCGATGGTGACGTTCGGCGGCGCCTACGCCGTGCTCGCCTACGTCGCGCAACAGGCCGCGGAGTACTATCACTGGGTTGCTCCGCGCGAGATGCTCGACGGCCTCGGCATGGCGGAGACGACTCCCGGTCCCCTGATCATGGTCGTCCAGTTCGTGGGCTTCATGGCCGCGTTCCGCGGCGCCAGCGGGCTGTCTCCCATGCTCGCCGGCACGCTGGGCGGACTGCTGGCCACGTGGGTGACGTTCGCGCCGTGCTTTCTCTGGATCTTCGTCGGCGCGCCCTACATCGAGGCGTTGCGGGGAAACAAGGCGCTCGGCGGCGCGCTCTCGGCCATCACCGCCGCCGTCGTGGGCGTGATTCTCAATCTGTCGATCTGGTTCGCGCTGCACACCCTCTTCCGCGAGACCTTTCCGATCCAGGGATTTGGACTGTCATTCGACGCGCCCCGGCCGATGAGCATCGACCTGCCGGCCGTTGTCCTGTCGGTTGCGGCCGCTACGGCCATTTTCCGCTTCAACGTGGGAATGCTCGTCGTGCTCGCCGCCTCGTGCATCGCGGGCATCCTGATGCGCTTTGCGGGCGTCATCTGAGAGCACCGCTGCGACGGAACATGGGGCAGTGCCAGACCAAAAGGAGCGAACGATGAGAAGCACGATCTGGAGTCTGTTGGGCCTCGGCGCCTGCCTCCTCGCACACGGCGCCGAACCGATCGTCTCGACGGCGCGCGCACAGGACACCGATTGGCAGAAGGTCGACGAGACATTGGGCCGGAAACCATCCGTGGCGGGAGACGTCCGCCGGTACGGCTTCCCGCGCACCGATCTCGCGGTGACTCTGGACGGCGTAACCATCAGGCCGGCGCTCGCGCTCGGCGGCTGGGTCGCGTTCAAGCCGGCGCATGGCGGCACCATGATCATGGGCGATCTCGTCCTGCTGGAATCAGAGGTCAATCCGGTAATGGCGAAGATGATCGCCGGCGGGCTCGAAATCAGCGCCGTGCACAACCATCTGCTCCGCGCGAGCCCAGCAACGTTCTACATGCATGTCGCCGGTCACGGCGATCCGGTCAAACTCGCGTCCGCCATCCGCGACGCCCTCGCCGACAGCAAGACACCGTTGACGATTGCGGCGTCGCCGACCACGCCGCCGGCCATCGATCTCGATACGGCACAGCTCGATCAGATCCTGGCGGTCAAAGGACAGGCCAATGCCGGAGTCTATCAGTTCAACGTGCCGCGACGCGATCCAATTGTCGAGGGCGGACTATCCTTGTCTCCCGTCGCGGCGATGGGCGTCGCGACGGGCATCAACTTCCAGCCGACCGGCGCGGGCAAGGCCGCTGTCACCGGTGACTTCGTGCTGAGCGGGGAGGAGGTGAACCCCGTGATCCGGACGCTCCGTGCCCACGGCATCGAGGTCACGGCGCTGCATAGCCACATGCTGGACGAACACCCCCGCCTCTTCTTCATGCACTTCTGGGCGAACGATGATGCGATCAAGCTCGCCAAGGGTTTGCGGGCGGCGCTCGACAAGACGGCAAGCACCAAGAGCTAAGAGCAAAGAGCGAGGAAAGGCGCGGTCCGAGAGTGCGCGCGCCTTGCTCTGCCGGCAGGTGCGGCAACCTGTTGGTCTGGCCCGCCTGCAACGGCCGCGCATGCGTGAGACGCCGATCGGTTGCAAGGCAACGCGCTGCCGGAGTCCATGCGAGCTCCCTCGTGGTGCCGAAGATTAGGGTCGGGGGGGGGGCAGATCCCGTCCCTCGACCCACGCGCGATCCTATGGCAAGTCTGGACGACGCCGATGTGGCGCAGCCGGATGTCGTGATGTCGTCGGAGCAGGACTGGACGAGCGCTTTCCCGCCGTTGCGACAACTGCCGGAGGAGATCTTCGCGCAGTTGCGCGAGGCCAGCCTCATTGTCGAGCTTCCGGAAGGCAGCCGGATTTTCGGCCCCGGCCAGGCGCCGGACTCCTTCCTGCTGCTGCTGGACGGGACCATCCGGGTGCAGCAGACGTCCGAGTCCGGCCGCGAGATCGTGCTCTACCGCGTCCAGGCAGGCGAAAGCTGCGCGCTGACCACGGCCTGCCTGATGGGTTACGAGGAATACCAGGCCGAGGGCATCGCGGAGACCCGGATCCGCGCCGTGGCGATCCCGCGCGCGCTGTTCGACCGGCTGATCGCCAGCTCGCGCGAATTCCGTCAGTTCGTCTTCACCGCGTTCAGCCGCCGCGTCACCAATCTCTTCCGCATCATCGAGGAGGTTGCGTTCGAGCGGATCGATGTGCGGCTCGCCCAGAAGCTTCTCGAGCTTGCCGGGGCAAAGCAGCAGATCGTTGCAACGCATCAGGATCTCGCCAACGAGCTCGGCAGCGCACGCGAGGTCATCAGCCGCCAGCTCAATGAATTCGCGCGGCGCGGCTGGTTGCGAATGGCTCGCGGAATCGTCGAGATCACCGACAGACCGGCGCTTGTCCAGCTGGCCCAGCATGATTAGGAACCGGCTCCTCTTGGTGACTTAGTTACATACGCGCGCCGTATCCCGCTCTATCGTTGGCATCATCGCAAGCCAAAGGGGAGCGCGACATGACACAGAACATTGGCAAGATCGACCGGCTGCTCAGGATCATCGTCGGACTGGCGATCCTCAGTCTCACGGTCGTAGGGCCGCAGACCTTGTGGGGCCTTCTGGGCCTGATCCCGCTCGGCACCGCACTGATCGGCTGGTGCCCGCCCTACGCGATGCTCGGCATCAATACCTGCGGAACGAAATCCAGTCCGATGCCTTAGACCGCGCAGGACGACAAACGCGGCGTGGGCGGCGATGCCGCCCCGGAGCCAAATCGTGGAGCAGCAGCCATGTCCTATCCAATCGATCTCCGCGTGCAGCCGAAGGTGGCCGGATTTTTCGATCCTGACACCAGCACGATCAGCTATGTGGTGAAGGACCCGTCATCGCCGTGCTGCGCGATCGTCGATCCCGTCCTCGACATCGACTACGCGGCCGGCCGCATCAGCACCCGTTCCGCCGACATGCTGATCGACTACGTGAAGATCAACGGACTCCGGCCAGAGTGGCTGATCGAAACGCATGCGCATGCCGATCATCTCTCCGCTGCGCCCTACATCCAGGACAAACTCGGCGGCAAGATCGGCATCGGCGAGCATATCCTGACCGTGCAGGAGACCTTCGGCAAGGTCTTCAACGAGGGCACGGAGTTTCGCCGCGACGGCAGCCAATTCGACCGGCTGTTCAAGGATGGTGACACCTATCAGGTGGGACAGATGACGGCCCTCGTGATGCACACGCCCGGTCACACGCCCGCCTGTGCCACGCACGTGATGGGCGATGCAGCTTTCGTCGGCGACACCTTGTTCATGCCCGACGGGGGAACGGCGCGGGCCGACTTTCCAGGCGGCAATGCGCGCACGCTGTTTCGCTCGATCCGGAAGATCCTTGAAACGCTGCCGCGCGAGACCCGGCTGTTCATGTGTCACGACTATGCCCCCAACGGCCGCGCGGTGCGCTGGGAAACGACCGTCGGCGAGGAGCGGCTCCACAACATCCACGCGCGAGACGGGATGACCGAGGACGAGTTCGTTGCGCTTCGCGAGGCCCGCGACAAGACGCTCGGCATGCCGCGCCTGATCATTCCATCGCTTCAGGTCAATATCCGCGCCGGACATCTGCCTCCCGCGGACGCGACGGGAAAGACATTCCTGAAGGTACCGATCAACGTACTTTGAGAACCACTCGCTTTGCTCACGCGATGCCGGCCTGGGCCGCAAGTTCGCGGCGTCACGAAGATGTCAGTTGCCAAGAGCGGCCGGTCTGCGCGACCAGTCCAAGCTGGAGCAGATGATCCAAGATGAGGCATGCTGATTTCGAGATGCCCGCGATGACACGCCGCCTGATGGCGGCGCTGATCGCGCTCGTCTTGAGTCTGGCGCCTCTGCTCGGAACGTTCGAGGTTGCCACGGCAGACACCGGTGCCGGTGCCCCTCAATGGTCCCGAACGACCACGAGCGCGCCCAAGCCGTGCAGGAAGGCCGTCCTTCCGGGCATGATCAACACCTGTCCGTTTGCCGCGGCTGGTCTGACCGCCGTCCCGGCGAACGACAATCCTGCGGCACAGCCGGTTGCCGCCTCCCGGACGCTGTCCTGGCGCCCCTATGACGAGGCGCTGACGACGCAATGCTACGGGTCCTCGCCCTACCGTCCTCCCTGTCGCCACGCCTGACCGTTCCGTGCTCATCGGCTCACGGGCAGCGTAACGCCGTGACTTGAGCGAACGAATATCCAACATCGATCGCGGGTCACGCGGATCGGCTCGTGGTGCCCGTCTCTAGGCGTGCCTTGCGCCGGATCGCGCGGCGCAGCGGCCACCGCAATGTGCGATCAGCGCGCGGGAGATCATCATGTCCATCCGTCATCTTGGCCGGCTCGTATTGCTGCTCGGCCTGCTCCATCTTGCGGCGACGACCGCCGCCGCGGGTCAGTTGCGGCCGCAGGCGAACGTCGACACGCGCCTGCTGGTCGGCGACATCACGCGAGCAGACGGCGGCCCGGCCACGGCGTGGGCGGGACTGGATGTCAGGCTGGATGCAGGCTGGCACACCTATTGGCGCTCGGCCGGCGACGCCGGCGCACCACCGCAATTCGACTGGAGCGGCTCGCGCAACGTCGCCGATGTCACCGTCGAATGGCCGGCGCCGAGCCGCTTCAGCGAGCAGGATATCGACACGTTCGGCTATGCCGAGCACGTGCTGTTTCCGTTGCACGTGCGGCTCGGGGATGGAGCGGCGCCCGCACATCTCACGCTGAAGGCCGTGCTGTTCGTCTGCTCGGTCATCTGCACCCAACAGGAGGCCGATCTCGAGGCCGACATCCCCGCCGTTTCGCGTCGGCCGAACGATCAGGCGCTGATCGACGAATGGCGGCAGAGCGTCCCGCGGGCGAGTTCGCCCGGACTTTCCATCACGGCGCTGCGCATCGATCGGCAACCAAAGCCGCAACTGCTGCTCGAAGCGCATGCGACGCCGCCACTGCACGCGCCCGACGTCTTCCTTGATGGGGACGACGCCGTGTCCGGCGGCCGTCCCCAGGTGAGCACGATGTCGGACGGCGGCGTACGGATCGCCGTGCCGGTGCAAGGCCTCGATCGGGCCGGTCCGGTGCAACGCCTGCGGGTCACCCTGGTCGATGGCGACCGATCGGTAGAAGCCATGCTTCCGGTGGATGTCGATCAAGCTGCTCACGCTTCTGCGGCCAAAGCAGCCACACCGGCACCGCGTCCTTCGGCGGCATCGATCTGGGCCATTCTCGGCGTGGCCCTGCTCGGCGGCTTCATCCTCAACTTCATGCCCTGCGTGTTTCCGGTGCTGTCGCTGAAGCTCGTTTCGCTGGTCGATCACGATCCCGCACACGCGCCCTCGCCGCGTCGGGCATTCCTGGCGACGGCGGCCGGCATCGTCGCCTCGTTCGTGACCCTTGCCATCATCCTGTCCGCGCTCAAGGCCGCGGGCGCCGAAGTCGGCTGGGGCCTGCAGTTTCAGCAGCCCGCTTTCCTCATCGCGATGATCATCGTGCTCGCAGCATTCGGCGCCAACCTGCTCGGCCTGTTCGAGATCAGCCTGCCGTGGTGGATCGCCGGCCGCCTCGGCAACGCTGCGAGCCGCAGGACGATGGCAGGTCATGCCATCAACGGCTTCGTCATGACGCTGCTGGCCACGCCGTGCTCGGCGCCATTCGTCGGCACCGCCGTCGCTTTTGCGCTGTCGCAGGCCGCGCCGCAGATCCTGCTGGTGTTCACCACGCTTGGGCTCGGCATGGCTGCGCCGTATCTGTCTCTCGCCGCGGCGCCGGGCCTTGCCGCACTCTTCCCGCGGCCCGGCCGCTGGATGCTGAAGCTGCGCGCCGTCGCAGCGGCCGCGATGGCGGCGACCGCGCTCTGGCTGCTGACCGTGCTCGCCGACATCAGTGGACCCTCGACTGCGGTCATCCTCGCCGCTGCGCTGCTCGTCCCTGCGCTGATCACGGCGGCGCTCCGTTTCCCGTTGCGGCGAACGATCGCCGGAGCCGGCCTCGCCATCGCGACAGGTCTGGCGCTGACGGCAGCAACCTACATCAAGGCGCCGGACGGCAGGGACCGGGTGGCCGAGATCGCCTGGCAGCCGCTGGCTCCGGCCGAGATCGCGGCACAGGTGCGTGCCGGCCATACGGTCTTCGTCGACATCGGCGCCAGCTGGTGCGTCACCTGCAAGGTCAACGAAAAGCTCGTGCTCGACAGCACGGCCGTGCGCAGCCGACTCGCGTCGGGTGTCGTTGCCGTCAAGGCGGACTGGACCTCGCCCAGCGACGCGATCGCGACCTACCTCCGATCCTTCGGCCGCTACGGCCTGCCGTTCAACATCGTGTACGGCCCCGGAGCTCCCAACGGCATCCTGCTCCCCGAACTGCTGACGCCGCAGACCGTGCTGGATGCCATCGACACCGCATCGACCATCCCTCATCAGGAGAACGACAAGTCATGACCATGAAGGGCTTTACCGCATCGATCGCCATGCTGCTGCTGTTGACTGCGGCCATCCTGCCGATCCAGGCTCGCGCCGAGGACGACGACACCGACATTCTGAGCGAAGCGCGCATCCTGCACGATCCCGCCATCCCCGCTGTCGGAAACGCCGATGGCGACATCACGATCGTCGAGTATTTCGACTATCAGTGTCCGTATTGCCGCAAGATCAGCCCGGAGCTCGCCAAGGTGGTTCGCGACGACGGTCACGTCCGTCTCGTCTTCAAGGATTGGCCGATCTTCGGCGGCGCCTCGATCTACGCGGCGCGTCTCACCCTGGCGGCGAGATATCAGGACAAGTTCGCCGAAGCCCATGAGGCGCTGATCTCGCTCAACGAGAAGCTGTCGGAGGCCAAGGTCGATGCGGCGCTCAGCGGCGCCGGAATCGACCTCGCCCGCGCCAAGGCCGACCTCGCGGCCAAGCGCGCCGACATCGACGCCGTGCTTGCGCGCAACCACGAGCAGGCCACGGGCCTCGGCTTCCGCGGCACGCCGGCCTTCATCATCGGCCATTTCCGCATCCCCGGCGTCCCCAATGCACAGGCTTTCAAGCAGGCCATTGCGGATGCCCGCGCTGCTGCGTCCGGCAAGTGAGCCGGCGCCTGACGGGGGGGTCAAGCAGTGGCCCTGCCTGACGCCAACCGCCGAGTTTGGCGCGTCTGCCAAAGCCGCGGCCGGAGATCCCGCCAATATTCCCACTGCCCCCAATCGATGCTACCAAACTCGCACCACCGGCCCTATCCATGCCGAGGACGCATCGATGTTCGACCTCAACCAGCTGCGCTGCTTCGTCACCGTGGCCGAGGAGCTGCATTTCGGCCGCGCCGCGATCCGGCTCAACATGACGCAGCCGCCGCTGTCGCGGCAGATCCAGGTGCTGGAGCACATTATCGATGCGGTGCTGCTCGAGCGCACCAGCCGCTCGGTGAAGCTCACGCCGGCCGGGCGCAGCTTCCTGCCGGAGGCGCGGCGCATCCTGAAGATGGCGGAGAGCGCCGCCCAGGTGGCGCAGCGCATCGCCAGCGGCAAGAGCGGGTCGCTGAAGATCGGCTTCACCGCGGCCGCCGCCTACGGCTTCCTGCCCGACCTCGTCGCCGCCTGCCGAACAGAGCTGCCCGAAGCTGATCTGTCGCTGAAGGAGATGGTCTCGGGCGACCAGATCGAGGCGCTCGCCTCCGGCCAGATCGATGCCGGCCTGCTGCGGCCGCCGATCGCGCGGCCCGAATTCGCCACCCGCCGCGTCGTCGCCGAGCCGCTCTGCGCCGCGCTGCCGCGCCGGCATCGGCTGGCCTCGGCCGAGACCGTGTCGATCCGTGATTTCGACGGCCAGAACTTCATCATGTATTCGCAGACCGAGGCGCGCTATTTCCACGATCTCCTGGTGTCGCAGTTCATGCGCGCAGAGGTGCTGCCGCGCTACGTGCAGCACCTGAGCCAGATCCACTCGATCCTGGCGATGGTGCGCGCCGGCCTCGGGCTTGCGATCGTGCCCGAAGCGGCCTCCAGCTTGAAGATCGCCGATGTCCGGCTGCGGCCGCTGAAGCTGCGCAACCCGACGCCGGCCGAGCTGTTCCTGGTCTGGCGGCGCGATCACGACAATCCCCTGCTGCCGGCGCTGGTCGAGCTGGCCGGCAATCTCGCCGTGCAGCAAGCGGAAGATTGATATCTGATCTGCATCAATCGATACCGTCATTGGCTTGGACCGGCATTGAACTTGGTCCTACGACAGCGCCCAGAGAATGCGCTCTGGCGCCCGTGCCGCGCCATTCCGTAAGACATTCGTGAAGGACCCGCACGATGAGCAAGATGACCCCGACGGAAATGGCTGCGAAGATCGGCAGCGGCCTGCTCTCCTTCCCCGTGACGCCATTCAAGGCCGACTATTCGTTCGACGAGGCCACCTATCGCGCCAACATGGACTGGCTTTGCGGCTATGAGGTCGCAGGCCTGTTCGCCGCCGGCGGCACCGGCGAGTTCTTCTCGCTCACCCCTGCGGAGGTGCCTGAGGTCGTCGAGGTCGCGGTGCACGAGACCCGCGGCCGGGTGCCCGTGCTGGCGGGTACCGGCTACGGCACCGCGATCGCGCGCGAGATCGCCATTGGCGCCGAGAAGGCCGGCGCCGACGGCCTCCTGCTGCTGCCGCCCTATCTGACCCATGCCGAGCAGGACGGCCTCGCCGCCCACGTCGAGGAGGTCTGCAAGTCGGTGAAGATCGGCGTCATCGTCTACAACCGCGACAACGCCATCCTGCAGCCTGACACTTTGGCGCGGCTGTGCGAGCGCTGCCCGAACCTGGTCGGCTACAAGGACGGCATCGGCGACATCGAGCTGATGACCCGGGTCTACACCAAGATGGGCGACCGCCTGACCTATATCGGTGGCCTGCCGACCGCGGAGACCTTCGCGCTGCCCTATCTCGACATGGGCGTGACGACCTACTCCTCGGCCGTGTTCAACTTCGTACCGGAGTTCGCGACGAACTTCTATGCCGCGGTGCGCAAGCGCGACCACGCCACCATCCAGGCCGGATTGAAGGATTTCATTTTGCCGCTGATCGCGATACGCAACCGCAAGAAGGGCTACGCGGTCTCGATCATCAAGGCCGGCATGAAGGTGATCGGCCGCGATTCCGGCCCTGTCCGCCTGCCGCTGACCGATCTCGATGCCGAGGAGATGGCGGAGCTGACGGCGCTGGTGAAGGCGCTGCCAGGCGCCGTCTCGGCGCAGCAGGCGGCGGAGTGATTTACAGTCATTCCGGGGCAAGGCCGCGAGGCCTTGAACCCGGAATCTCGAGATTGATGGAAAAGACAAGACGCAAGCCAATCTCGAGATTCCGGCTTCAGCCCTGACGGGCTGCCCCGGAATGACGATTGTACGAACAAGAGACCGAAGGAGGAGCAAATGAGTCACGAGGCCACCAAGACCGGCATCTCCGGCGCGCCGGTCGTCACCGGCATGGAGGTCGTTCCGGTCGCCGGCCGTGACAGCATGCTGCTCAATCTCAGCGGCGCGCATGGGCCGTTCTTCACCCGCAACCTCGTCATCCTCACCGACAATTCCGGCCACACCGGCGTCGGCGAAGTGCCCGGCGGCGAGAAGATCCGGCAGACGCTGGAGGATGCGAAGAGCCTGATCGTGGGCAAAAGCATCGGCGCCTGCAGTACCATCCTCGCCACGATGCGCACCGCCTTCGCCGACCGTGACGCCGGCGGCCGCGGCAAGCAGACCTTCGATCTGCGCGTGATGATCCACGCGGTGACGGCGGTGGAATCCGCGCTGCTCGACCTCCTGGGCCAGCATCTCCTTCTGCCTGTCGCGGCGCTGCTCGGCGAAGGCCAGCAGCGCACGTCGGTCGAGGCGCTCGGCTATCTGTTCTTCGTCGGCGACCGCAGGAAGACGGACCTGCCCTACGCCACCGGCGAAGGCGAGAAGGACGGCTGGTTCACGCTCCGTCACCGCGAGGCGATGACGCCCGAGGCCGTGGTGCGGCTCGCCGAGGCTACGCATGACGCCTACGGCTTCGCCGACTTCAAGCTGAAGGGCGGCGTCCTCAAGGGCGAGGCCGAGATCGAGGCGGTGACCGCGATCGCCAAGCGCTTTCCGCAGGCGCGCGTCACGCTCGACCCGAACGGCGCCTGGTCGCTGGACGAGGCGATCCGGCTGTGCAAGGACATGCACGGCATCCTTGCTTATGCTGAGGACCCCTGCGGCGCCGAGGCCGGCTTCTCCGGGCGCGAGATCATGGCCGAGTTCCGCCGCGCGACGGGCTTGCCGACCGCGACCAACATGATCGCCACCGATTGGCGGCAGCTCAGCCATGCGCTGCGGCTCGGCGCGGTCGACATCCCCCTGGCCGATCCCCATTTCTGGACCATGCAGGGCTCGGTCCGCGTCGCCCAGACCTGCAAGGACAATGGCCTGACCTGGGGTTCGCACTCCAACAACCATTTCGATATTTCGCTGGCGATGTTCACCCATGTGGCCGCCGCCGCACCGGGCAAGGTCACCGCGATCGACACCCACTGGATCTGGCAGGACGGCCAGGCGCTGACCAAGGCGCCGCTGCAGATCAAGGGCGGCAGGATTGCCGTGCCCGAGCAACCCGGGCTCGGCATCGAGGTTGACCGCGGCGCCATCGAAAAGGCCAATGCGCTGTACAAGAGCCACGGGCTCGGCGCACGCGACGACGCCGTCGCAATGCAGTATCTGATCCCCGGCTGGACCTTCGACGACAAGCGCCCCTGTCTCGTGCGATGACGGAGGCGATCGGTTAGATTGTCCGAGCAATCGCGCAAAAGTCTGGAGAACAACATGAACGCGATCCTCAAGAATTTCATTGCCGGCGAGTGGGTCGACGGCAGCGGGGTGACCCGCAACATCAACCCGTCCAACACCAACGACGTCGTCGGCGAATATGCCAAGGCCGACCGCGCGCAGACCGAGAAGGCGATCGCCGCCGCCAAGGCCGCTTTTCCGGCGTGGTCGCGCTCGACCCCGCAGGAGCGCTATGACGCGCTCAACAAGATCTCGGCGGAGATCCTGTCGCGCAAGGAAGAGCTCGGCCGCCTCTTGGCGCGCGAGGAAGGCAAGACGCTGCCGGAGGGCATCGGCGAGGTGGCGCGTGCGGGGCAGATCTTTGCGTTCTTTGCCGGCGAGGCGCTGCGCCTGACCGGCGAGAAGGGCGCCTCGGTACGTCCGGGCCTCGACGTCGAGATCACCCGCGAGGCGGTCGGCGTCGTCGGCATGATCACGCCCTGGAATTTCCCGATCGCGATCCCCGCCTGGAAGATCGCGCCCGCGCTCTGCTACGGCAACACGGTGGTGTTCAAGCCGGCCGAGCTGGTGCCCGGCTCGGCGCATGCGCTCTCCGAGATCATCGCGCGCTCCGGCCTTCCCGCCGGCGTGTTCAACCTCGTCGTCGGCTCCGGCTCTGTGGTCGGCCAGACCCTGCTCGAGCATCCGGACGTCGCCGCGATCTCCTTCACCGGCTCGGTCGGCACGGGGCGCAAGATCGCGCAGGCCTGCGTGCTGTCGAACCCGATGAAGAAGTTCCAGCTTGAGATGGGCGGCAAGAATCCGCTCGTCGTGCTCGACGACGCCGACGTCAAGGTCGCGGTCGAGGCCGCCGCCAACGGCTCCTACTTCTCGACCGGCCAGCGCTGCACCGCGTCTTCGCGCCTGATCGTCACCGAGGGCATCCACGACAAATTCGTTGCCGCGCTGACCGAGCGGCTGAAGGGCCTGGTCGTGGATGACGCCGTCAAGCAGGGCACCCATATCGGCCCGGTGGTCGACGGCAATCAGCTCGAGCAGGACCAGCGCTATCTCAAGATCGGCCAGGACGAAGGTGCCAAGCTGACCTGGGGCGGCGAGCTCCTGAACCGGGAGACGCCCGGCTTCTACATGCAGCCGGCGCTGTTCACCGAGGCCACCAACACCATGCGCATCGCCCGCGAGGAGATCTTCGGGCCGGTTGCCTGCGTGATCCGTGCGAAGAACTACGACGAGGCGCTGGCAATCGCCAATGACACCGAGTTCGGTCTCGCGGCGGGCGTCTGCACCACCAGCCTCAAATACGCCTCGCACTTCAAGCGCAACAGCGAGGCCGGCATGGTGATGGTCAACCTGCCGACCGCCGGCGTCGACTATCACGTGCCGTTCGGCGGCCGGAAGGGCTCGAGCTACGGCGCCCGCGAGCAGGGCTCCTACGCGCGAGAGTTCTACACGACGGTGAAGACGGCCTACACCTATCCGGTGTGAGACCTCGCCCGTCGTGAGCGCCGTCATGGCGAGGCGCGAAGCGACGAAGCAATCCAGACCTCCTGTTCGGCCCTGGATTGCTTCGCTTCGCTCGCAATGACGGAAACCAAGACCTGTAGGGTGGGCAAAGGCGCGAAGCGCCGTGCCCACCGACAGCTCGAAGACGAACGAAAGACGGTGGGCACGCTTCGCTTTGCCCACCCTACGGAGCAGCACGGAGCGAGCATGAACCAGCAGGTCGTCGCCAACCAGGAGCCCCGCACCATCAAGCTCAACGCGCGCGACAACGTCGCGATCGTGGTCAACGATTTCGGCCTGCCCGCCGGCACCAAATTTCCCGACGGCCTGACGCTGAAGAGCTTCGTGCCGCAAGGCCATAAGACCGCACTGGTCGACATCGCCGAAGGCGCGCCCATCATTCGCTACGGCGAGATCATCGGCTACGCCAAGTCTCCGATCGCAGCCGGCGAATGGGTCGATGAAGCCCGCATCGACATGCCCGAGGCCCCTGCACTGGACCAGTTGGAGATCTCGACCGCCGTGCCGGCGCCGTTGCCGCCGCTCGAAGGCTACACCTTCGAGGGCTTCCGCAATGCCGACGGCTCGGTCGGCACCCGCAACGTGCTGGGCATCTCGACCTCGGTGCAATGCGTCAAGGGCACGCTGGAATTCGCGATCAAGCGCATCAAGAACGAGCTGCTGCCGAAGTACCCCAATGTCGATGACGTCGTCGCGCTGACCCACGCCTATGGCTGCGGTGTCGCGATTACGGCGCCAGATGCCGTGGTGCCGATCCGCACTTTGCAGAACCTCGCGCTGAACCCCAACTTCGGCGGCGAGATCCTGGTCGTCGGCCTCGGCTGCGAGAAGCTCGCGCCGGAACGGCTGCTGCCGGAGGGCACCGAGGACTCGATCGTGCGCATGCAGGACGAGGCCTTCGATGGCTTCGGCGCGATCGTCGAGGCGATCATGACCCAGGCAGACCGTCGCCTCGCGCAGCTCAACAAGCGCACGCGCGAGACCTGCCCGGCAGCCGATCTCGTGATCGGCCTGCAATGCGGCGGCAGCGACGCGTTCTCCGGCGTCACCGCCAACCCTGCGGTCGGCTTCGCCGCCGACCTGCTGGTGCGCGCCGGCGCGACCGTGATGTTCTCCGAGGTGACGGAGGTTCGCGACGCCATCCAGCTCTTGACCCGGCGCGCGATCAACGAGGACGTCGGCCGCGCGCTCATCCGCGAGATGGACTGGTACGACTCTTATCTGGCCCGCGGCGGCGCCGATCGCAGCGCCAACACGACGCCGGGCAACAAGAAGGGCGGGCTCGCCAACATCGTCGAGAAATCGCTGGGCTCGATCGTCAAGTCCGGCTCCGGTCCGATCCATGGTGTGCTGGCGCCGGGCGAGAAGGCCAAGCAGAAGGGCATGCTGTTCGCAGCCACGCCCGCCTCCGACTTCATCTGCGGCACCCTGCAGCTCGCCTCCGGCATGACGCTCCAGGTGTTCACCACCGGCCGCGGCACGCCCTACGGCCTCGCCGCCGCGCCCGTGATCAAGGTCGCGACCCGCAGCGAACTGGCGCGGCGCTGGAAGGACCTGATCGACTTCGACGCCGGCCGCATCGCCACCGGCGAGATGACGATCGAGGAAACCGGCTGGGAGTTGTTCAAGCTGATCCTCGACGTCGCGAGCGGCCGCATCAAGCCGTGGTCGGATCGCTGGGGCATCCACAACGATCTGACGCTGTTCAATCCGGCGCCGGTGACCTGAGGGAGCGCTCACCCTGCCATGCCAGTTGCCTCGCTCAAACCTCTCCCCGTCATTGCGAGCGAAGCGAAGCAATCCAGGGTCCCGACCACCATCCTGGATTGCTTCGCTTCGCTCGCAATGACGCGTATGTTGAAGCAACGAGCCTAGACAACGAAGGCCGGGAGGAAGAGCCAGATGTCCAGCTTCAGCCGCTTCGCCGCGATTGCCGTCACCGCCCTCCTCCTCTCCGCCGCCCCCTCTCGCGCCGAAGACTCCATCCCCGGCGTGCCGCGCGAACTGCTGGAGGACATCGCGACCGGCAGCCGCGTGCTCGCCGATCTCGGCGTCGTCGATGCCTTCGGCCATGTCAGTGCGCGGCATCCCACCAATCCGCGCCACTTCCTGATGGCGCGCTCGATCGCGCCGGCGCAGGTCACGGCCAATGACATCATGGAATTCGACGAGAACGGCGAGCCGGTCGATGCCAAGAACCGCGCCGTCTTCCTCGAACGCTTCATCCATGCCGAGATCTACAAGGCCCGCCCGGATGTCAACGCGGTGGTACACACGCATTCGCCCGGCGTCGTCCCCTTCAGCGTCAGCCGTACACCCTTGAAGCCGCTCTATCATAATGCGGCCTTTCTCGGCGACGGCGCCCCGGTGTGGGACATCGGCAAGGAGTTCGGCGCGACCGACATGCTGGTGCGCAACAACGCCATCGGCAGGTCGCTCGCATCCGCGCTCGGCGACAAGTCCGTGGTGCTGATGCGCGGCCATGGTGACGTCACCGTCGGTCCTGCAGTCCAGGCCGCCGTGTTCCGCGCCTACTACACCGATGTGAATGCGAAGCTTCAGGCCCAGGCCCTCGGGCTCGGCTCCGAGGTGACGTATCTCAGCGCCGAGGAGGCCGCCAAGGCCGATGGCGTCAACATGGTGATCATGGATCGTGCCTGGGTGTTGTGGAAGCAGAGGGTGCAGATTGGCAAATAGCGTCCGGCGACACCGACCTCATTTTGCCGCAAAGTTGACACATCCGTTGATCGAAACTTAATTCCTGATTCTCCCATCGGGCCTGACGCCGCGGATGTCCCTGCATTTTCCTCGCATTGTCGCCGTCGCGCTCGGCCTCTGCCTCGGCTCGTCCTGTCTGGCCCAGGCGCCGATGACGGCTGCCAGCACGTCTGAGAACAAGCCCGACATCGACCTCTATGCGCTGATGTCCGGCTCCTGCCGCACCGCGAAGGTCGATGGCCGCGAATTTTCGTGCAAGACGGTGGCGTTCTTTCACAGCGAGAAGGGGCGGGCTCATTTCACCGTCGCGCTCGACGATCCGGCCGACGAGAGCCACATCATCGCATTCTCCGGCGTCAATGGCCGCAGGTCGATTCAGAACGTCTACGAACTGCCGATCGACCGCATGCTGCTGAATTCCAAGCATCGTCCGAAGGTCGATGGCATTCCGGTGCCGGCGACGAAGAGCTCGGCCGGCGTGTGCCGTCAGGTCGGCAATTTCGCGATGCTCAAGGTCACGAGCGTGACCTGCTCCGCCAAGGACGACGGCGGCCGCGCCTATGAGCTGCAGTTCGTCTCCGACGGCACACCCATCACCTTGCGCCGGGTGCGCCAGACGATGACGAACGCCGAGCACAATCCCTATGAATGAACGCGCCGCGGGTGCGACAATGCCCATCCGGGCCGCCTGACGCGCATCTGTTCCAAACCACATCTCGCACAGCCATGAACATGAGGGCGCATTCTCGCGGCAGATGATGCCCGAGGCTTGCGATCCGTCTCGCCCGGCTCGGCCACACCTGCAGCATTGATGACGCTCAACGCGGGCGCCCGGCCGCGCCCAGGATGTCCAGCGTGGCGCGACCGAGCCGCCTGGCGGCATCGGCGAGATCCTTCGCTGCAAAGCCCGAATAGCCCAGGATGAAACCGTCGGGCCCGCGCTGCACGATCCGCGCATCCGACAACAGCCGGCATTCGATGCCGGCGCGGTCGCGGATCAGTTTCGCTGCGCCCTTCGGCGCTGCCGGCGGCAAGGTCGCCAGCAGATGCAACCCTTGCGACGGCGCGGCCAGTTGCAGGCTTCCCTTGCCATGCCTGGCGAGCGCCTCGGCGACGACATCGCGCGCCTGGCGGTAGCGCGGACGCAGCCGCCGCATGTGGGCCGCGAGCACGCCGTCGGCCATCAGGTCGGCCAGAGCGTCCTGCATGAAGGCCGGCGGAAACCGGTCCTGCGCCGCGCGCGCTGCGACGACCCGCGCGACCAGCGCCGGCGGCACCACGAGGTAGCCGAGCCGCAGTCCCGCGAACAGCGTCTTGCCGAAGGTGCCGAGATAGATCACGCGCTCACCGCCGATTCCGGCCAGCGCCGTCAGCGGCGGGCCGGCAAAGCGGTATTCGCTGTCGTAGTCGTCCTCGAAGATGTAGGCGTCCGCCCTGCGCGCCCAGTCGAGCAGCGCGATGCGCCGCGCCATACTCATCGCAACGCCGGTCGGAAACTGGTGCGATGGCGTGACATAGGCGGCCTTGGCCGCCGTGTACGCCTTCTCGCCCGAGCTGACCATGACGCCTTCATCATCGACGGGAACGGGGACCAACTTCGCGCCGGTTGTGCTCAACGTGTGGCGCGAGGCGACATAGCCGGGGTCCTCGAACCAGACGGGATCGCCCGGCGCAAGCAACGCGTCGATGCACAGCCGCAGGCCATGCTGGGTGCCGCTCACGATCAGGATGCAGCTTGGGTCGCAGCGTACGCCGCGATTGGCGGCAAGGTAGTGCGCGACCTGGGTGCGCAGATGCAGGCTGCCGCGCGGATCGCCATAGCCGAGCTCGTCGGGCGCGGCGTGGGCGATGCGGCGCCGGCTGGCTGCGGCGAGTCGCCTCAAGAGCACGGGATCGACCAGCGTGTAGCCGAGCGCGAACGGCCGGCGCGGCGGAATACGTATATCCAACTCCGCAACCGGTGCGGCAACCTGCGGCGCGGGCAGCCGGGCGGCGACATAGGTGCCGGCGCCGTGGCGCGCCTCGACCAGGCCATCCGACAGCAGCGCCTCATAGGCTGTGACGATCGCGTTGCGGCGGACGCCGAGCTGCTCGGCAAGCCCTCGCGTCGAAGGCAGACGAAGGCCGGGCAGGAGCAGGCCATCGACGATGCCGCTCCGCAGCGCGCCGTGCACCTGCTGCGACCGGCTGCGGATGGCACGGTCGAGGTGGATCGGCAGCGCCAGCACGTCGTCGCGGCGCCGCAAAGTGGTTGCTTGCTTTCGCATCGAAGTGGAACTCCCGGCAACCACTTTGCCATGGCATGACGTCGACGGAAACAGGAGACTGACGATGTCCGAGCAACAGATGCCGAGCTATCCCGTCGACGACACCAACCGGGTCAAGCGGCGGCATCAGCGCGCCCACTACGATCATGCGACCGTCCATGCCCTGCTCGACTCCGCAACACTGTGCCACGTCTCGTATGTCATCGACGGCCAGCCCTATTGCACGCCGACGCTGTATTGGCGCGAGGGAACGACGCTGTATTGGCATGGATCGAGCGCCAGCCGCATGCTGCGCAGCCTGTCCGAGGGACAGCCGGCCTGTCTCACCGTCACCCATCTCGACGGCCTGGTGCTGGCGCGCAGCGCCTTCCATCACTCCGCCGACTACCGCTCGGTGATGGCGTTCGGGCATGCCCGGCTGATCGAGGATCAGGCCGAGAAGGCGCGCGCGCTGGTGATGATGGTCGATCGCCTGTTTCCCGGCCGCACTGCAAGCCTGCGCCCGACCACGGAGCAGGAGCTCAAGGCCACGTCAGTCGTGACCATGGAGATCGAAAAGGCATCGGCGAAGATCCGAGCGGCCGGCGTGATCGATGATGACGAGGATTATGCGCTGCCGATCTACGCCGAGCGCATTCCGGTGCACACCCTGATCGGGCCGCCGGAGCCCGATGGCCGCTTGCTGCGGGGCGTCACCCGTCCCGCGACGCTGGCAGGTTTCAGCGCTGGACGGCGGCTCGATGAGACGCTGACGGAGGCCTATGCGACGAGCTATCCGGCGGATTAGTCCACGCGCCAGGATGTAAGCTGGAGAAAAGCGACCGTCGAGGATGACACGCATCTCCCTCGACAACTACCACTGTCGTCCCGGCGAACGCCGGGACCCATAACCGCAGGGAGCGGTTTGAGGCAGCATCGTCGTTAGCAGCTCACGCACATCACATCCGCCGCGGAGTATGGGTCCCGGATCGGCGCCCCGACGCGCTCTCGCGCGCCGCGGCTTGTCCGGGACGACAGCGGGAGAATGACGCGCATCTGCCTCGACACTCACCGATTTCGTCCCGGCGAAACGCCGAGATCCATAACTAGAGGAGACGGTTCCGACAGACTGTTAGTTGCGCGCCCGTATGACGGCTTAGCGCTCGATCATCCTGTTCCAGCGCGTATTCCACTCCGGGCGCCTGGCGTTGATGACGTCCCAGTCGAGCGTGACGGCGCTCTTCATGTAGCCGTGGAAGGTCGCGAGCTTCTGCTCGGCTGCCGGAGTCGTGGCATTCGCGGTGGTGTTGGACGGCACGATGTTGCCGGCCGCCAGCGCCTTGGCCTGCGCTTCCGGCGACAGCAGATAGGCGGCGAGCTTCTGCGCCAGTTCGGCTTCGGAGTTGTTGGCGATGACGCATTCGGCGACCATCAGCACGACCGAGCCTTCCTTCGGCTGAGCATACTCCACCGGAATGCCCTTCTCCTTCAATGTCGACACCGCAGTCGGCGTCAGCGGGAAGATCGCGGCTTCGCCGGTCTGCACCATCTCGGAGATCTTGGCCGAGTTCGGGATGTATTCGAGCACGTTCTTGCCGATCGTGTCGGGAAACGCCTTGAAGCCAGGCTCGACATTGGCCTCGTTGCCGCCCTTGATGCGGTTGAACATCAGGAAGGCGTGCAGGCCGAAGGTCGAGACCGAGGCCGACTGGAACACGACCTTGTCCTTGTATTTGGCATCGGCCAGATCGAGCCAGGAGGTCGGCGCCGCCCAGCCCTTCTCGTCGAACAGCTTCTTGTTGTAGGCAAGGCCAGTCATGCCGATGTCGATGCCGGCGGCGATGTCGTCCTTGAGACGCGCGAACGGCTCGAGCTGCGCCAGGCCATCGCTCGGCTTCAGCTTCTCGCACAGCCCGAGACCGGCGGCGCGGATCATCACGCCATCGTCGAGAAACATCACATGCATCTGCGGCCTGTCCTTGGCCGCGATTGCCTTGGCGAGGATCTCCGAGGAGGTGCCGGGCACGACGACGATCTTGACGTCGTTGGCCTTCTCGAACTCCGGGAACACCGCCTGCGTGTAGGTGCGCTCGAAATTGCCGCCGTTCATGCCGACATAGAGCGTCTTGGTTTCGGCGTGCGCGGAGGCGGTTGCAAGCACGAGTGCGAGGGCTGAGCCGAGCGCGGCGCGAGCATCGATCATGGCGAGGTCTCCTTCGATCCTGTCGTCATTGCTGCTTGAGATGCATCGCCCGGCTGCGATGCGGGTGAGAAACGGGTGATCGCGAAGGCTGCGATCGGCGTCGAGGTCTCGCCGTCGCGCACCAGCTCGGCCAGCACATCGCCGACCCCCGGCGCGATCTGGAAGCCGGCGCCAGAGAAGCCGAAGGCGTGAATCAGTCCCGGCGTCGTGGCGCTCGGGCCGATCACCGGGTTGCGGTCGGGCATCGTCGCCTCGGTGCCGCTCCAGAACCGGATCGCCTGGGCATGGCGCAGCGGACCAAACAGCGCGGTGGCGCGCTGCATGATCGCAAGCACGCCGTCACTGCGCGGGCGCGAGTGGTCGGGATCGTCGAGTGGCGCAGCGCGCTCGCCGCCGACCACGACATTGCCGCGCGCCACCTGCCGCGCATAGATGCCGCCGCCTTCGATGCCGATATTGACGCCGAGAAATGGATCAAGCGGCTCGGTCACGATCATCGATGGATAGGTGCGCTCCAGCGGCACCGGCTCGTCGAACGCGCGCGCCAAGCCGTCGGCCCAGGCACCGGCGCTGTTGATGACCGTACGCGTCTTGATGGTAACGTCGCCGGCCTCGACCACGAAGCCCTCGAACGTCCTGGTGGCGCCCGTGACCTCCGTGTTCTCCAGAACCTCGGCGCCGGCGCGACGCGCCGCTGCGGCGAAGGCGGTGGCGACCAGCCGGGGATTGGCGTGGCCGTCGCCGGGGCAGAACGAGCCGCCGACGACGCCGCCCGCGATGCCGAAGCGCTCGCGCAGTCGATTGTGGCCGATCAGCTCGAGAGCGAGCCCGAACGGCGCGACCTCGGCGGCGTAGCGCTCCAGGCTTGCCATGTCCGCAGGCGTCCGCGCGAGCTTGAGATGGCCGGAGCGCAGGAACTCGCCGTCGATGCCGATAAGCTGCGCGAGCTGCGGCCAGATGGCATGCGCGCGCTGCGACAGCGGCAGTTGCTCGGGCGGGCGGCCCTGGCGGCGCACGCCGCCATAGTTCACGCCGCTCGCCTGCGCGCCACAGAAGCCCTTGTCGAGCAGCGTGACGGAGAAGCCCATGCCGCGCAGCGCCAGCGCGGCGGAGCTGCCGACCAGCCCGCCGCCGACGATCGCGACATCGCAGTCAATGCGCCGGGTCATGCTGCCTCTCGTCGAGGGATAGGCTCACGGCCAGCGGGATCGGCTTGATCGGCGCCTGCGCGCGCAGCCGGCCGACAGCGCCGATGTCGCGGCGCGTCTGCGCAGCCAAGAGCTCCGCGGCGACCGCGCCGCACATGCGGCCCTGGCAGCGGCCCATGCCGATGCGCGTCACCGCCTTCAGACGATTGATCTCGGTGAGCGAGAAATCCCTGATCGCGCGCCGCGCCTCGCCGGCATCGATCTCCTCGCAGCGGCACAGCAGCGTGTCATCGGCGATGTCGCCCGCCCAATGCGATGGATAGGGAAAGGCGGCTTCGAGCACGTCGCGCAGCCGGTCGATCCTCGCAAGCGCATGTTCGAGGACGGCGGCGCGCATGGCATCATGCGGCAGGCCGCGATCCTCCAACAATGCCAGCGCGGCCCGCTCGCCGGCGGCCTCAGCGGCATCGGCGCCGGCAATGCCGGCGCCGTCGCCGGCGAGGTACACGCCCGCGACGCTGCTGCGGCCACTGACGTCGCGAACCGGACGATGCGCGCGGTCGCGCGCATCGAAGCGAAAGGCGCAGCCGGCGAGATCAGCAGCCTGAGTCTCCGAGCGCAGACCGAGGCCGTAGCCGACGCCGTCGCAGGTGATCGCGTGTTCGCGCCCACCGGCCCGATAGACGATGCGCGCCACCCTGCCCTCGCCCTCGATCCGGAGCCGGGAGACGCCGAACCGCACGCAAGTGCCGCGCAGCGTCAACTCCACCGCCATGCGCAACCCACGCAGCACGATGCCCGGCGCGAGCGGCAATGCGCGCAGCAGATTGAGCTTCGCAGACAAGGGCGCCGCGTCGAGCACGGCAGCGACATCGACGCCGGCCTTCATGTATTGCCAGGCAACCAGATAGAGCAGCGGGCCGGAGCCGGCGAACACCACGCGTCGGCCGATCGCGCAGCCCTGCGCCTTGAGCGCGATCTGCGCGCCGCCGAGCGTGAACACGCCCGGCAGGGTCCAGCCAGGGATCGGCAGTACGCGATCGGTCGCGCCGGTCGCGAGGATGAGCCCGTCATAGCTGACCCGCTGGCTGATACCCCCACGCAAGATGTCGGCCGCGCCGTCGCGCAGATTCCACAGCAGCGTATTTGGCTGATAGTCGATTGCAGTACGGAGCGCCGCAAAGTCGTGATGCAGCCGCGCGGCCTTCGGAGCCTCCGAGCCGTAGCGCGCGCGGTTATCGCGGCCGTCGGGGCTCAGCGGCTGGCGATAGATCTGGCCGCCACAGGCGTGGCCCTCGTCGATCACGACCGGCCGCAGGCCGGCGGCGACGAATGTCATCGCGGCGCGGATGCCGGCCGGACCGGCGCCGACGATCAGGGGCGGCGCGCGCTCAGCCATGGCTGCGTCCCCGCTGCGTGACGATGTGCATGCCCGCGGTGAGCGGCGTCGTGCAGGCGCGCAGCCGCTCGCCGCTTGCGAGCTGCACCCAGCAGTCCTGGCAGGCGCCCATCTGGCAGAAGCCGGCGCGCGGCGCGGCGGAGAACTCGCTGTGGCGCAGCCATTCGACGTGACAGAGCACCGCCGTCAGAACGGTGTCGCCGGCGCGGCCGTCGCAGGGCACGCCATCGATCGTGAAGGAGATGACGGCGCTATCGTTGCGAACCAGGCGATGCAGCAGCGGCATGGTGTCAGCCCTGCCCGACGAGGATCTTGTCGAGACCGAAGATGCGGTCGAGCAGCAGCATCGCGGCCGCCGTCACCGCGATCATCAGCGCCGATACGGCAGCCATCATCGGGTCGATCGATTCGGTCGCGTACATGTACATGCGCACTGGCAGGGTGACGGTGGCGGGCGAGGTGATGAAGATCGACATCGTGAGCTCATCGAAGGAGTTGATGAAGGCGAGCAGCCAGCCGCCGGTGATGCCGGGCAGGATCATCGGCACGGTGATGCGGCGAAATACGATCCAGCGCGAGGCACCGAGCGTCACCGCCGCCTGCTCGGCGCTGCGATCGAGGCCCGACAACGCTGCCAGCACCAGCCGGAGCACATAGGGCGTGACCACGACGATGTGGCCCGCTGTCAACCAAAGCAAGCTGCCGGTGGCGCCGAGCAGAGCGAACAGCCGCAACAACGCCACGCCGAGCACGAGATGCGGGATCATCAAGGGCGACAGGAACAGGGCGTTCAGCGCGGCACGGCCGCGGAACTCATAGCGATCGAGCGCGAGGCCGGCGGCGACCGCGAGCACGACCGCGATCGTCGCGGCTGTCGCTGCGACCCACAGGCTGTTGAGAAAGGAGGCGACGAAATCCGGATGCGCGAACACGGCCGTGAACCAGCGCAGCGAGAACTGCGTGGTCGGCAGGGTCAAGGTGTTGGCGGGCGTGAACGCGACGAGGCAGATCACGATCAGCGGCGCCAGCACGAAGCCGACGACGAGCGCGTGAAAGACAAGCGCGATGGGACCATTGTGGCGCATGCCGCTCACCCCAGCGTCCGCCTGGCGCGCGCCTCGACCAAGCGCTGGTAGACAAGCATGATGACGAGGTTGATGACGAGCACCAGGATCGCGATGGCCGCGCCGAGCGGCCAGTTCAGCTCGTGCATGTATTCGTCATAGACCAGCGTCGCCGCCATCTTCAGCCGACGGCCGCCGAGCAGCGCGGGGATTGCGAACGCGGACGCTGATAGTCCGAACACGACGAGGCACCCCGACAGCAGCCCCATCGTCACCTGTGGCAACACCACCCGGCGCAGCGCGGTGAAGCGCGAGGCGCCGAGCGTCCAGGCGGCGGCCTCGACCATCGGATCAAGCTTCTGCAGCGAGGTCCAGACCGGAATCACCATGAAGGGCAGCATCACATGCACGAGCGCGATGACGATGGCCGTCTCGGTGTAGAGGATCCTAACAGTGCCGAGGCCAACCGCGCGGAAAGCCTCGTTCACGAGGCCGGTGGGGCCGAGCAGCATGCTCCAGCCGAAGGCACGCACCACGACCGAGACCAGCAGCGGGCCGATGATCGCGAGCAGGAACGCCGAGCGCCAGGGCTCGCGCATGCGCGCCAGGATGTAGGCCTCGGGCGCGCCGATCGCTGCGCAGACCAAGGTCGTCAGCGCCGCAAGCCGCAGGGTGCGCCAGAAGATATTGAGGAAGTAGCTGTCGGAGAGGATGGCGATGTAGTGCGTCAGCGTGGTCTCGTCCTTGACGCCGGTCGCGGCGTCATAGACGTGGAGCGACAGGATCAGCGTGAGCGCGAGCGGCACGACGACCAATGCGGCGAACAGCAGCGCGCCCGGCGCCGCCAATAACCATGGTGTCGCACTGGCGCGCCCGCTGCTCATGCCGGTGACGCTCCGTCCGGCTTGGACGCGTGCGCGCTGGCGCTGCTCCAGGCGAGCCCGACCTGATCGCCCTCGCGCGCCGGCTCCCCGCCTGCATTGGGCAGGGAGACGCCGATCACCCCGGCCGGGGTCTCCACGGTGAAGAACCAGGCGCTGCCGAGGAAGAAACGCGCCTTGATGCGGCCGTCGAGCACGCCGGCGCCGGGAGCGGCCAGACCGATCTTCTCCGGCCGGATCGCCAGCACGGCAGCCGCGCCAGCCGTGAGACCAGCACCCTCGCAGGGCAGCACGCGGCCGCCGCTCTCGACCCCGCCATGGCGCCACACGCCGAACAGCCGGTTCATCTTGCCGACGAAGGAGGAGATGAAGGGCGTCGCAGGATTTTCGTAGAGCCGGTACGGCGCGTCGACCTGCATGATGCGGCCCTGCTCCATCACCACCACGCGGTCGCTCATCGAGAGCGCCTCGCTCTGATCATGCGTCACCATGATCGTGGTGGTGCCGACGCGCCGCTGGATGCCGCGCAGCTCGAACTGCATCTCCTCGCGCAGCTTGGCGTCGAGATTGGACAAGGGCTCGTCGAGCAGCAGCACCGGCGGATCGATGACGAGGGCGCGCGCCACCGCCACGCGCTGGCGCTGGCCACCGGAGAGCTGGCGCGGATAGCGGTCGGCGAGCGATGCGAGCTGCACCAGCGCCAGCGCCTGGCTGACGCGCGCCTCGCGCTCGGCTCGCGCGACCTTGCGCATCTCGAGCCCGAAGGAGACGTTCTGCGCAACCGTCATGTGCGGAAACAGCGCGTAGCTCTGGAACACGATGCCGAGGCCGCGGCGGTCCGGCTTCTCATGGGTGATGTCGCGACCGTCGAGCGTGATGCGCCCGGACGTCGGCTCGACCAGGCCGGCGATCATCTGAAGCGTCGTGGTCTTGCCGCAGCCGGACGGACCGAGCAGCGAGATGAACTCGCCCTTGGCGACGCTGAGACTGACATCGCTGACCGCAGCGACATCGCCGTAGAGCCTCGTCAGACCGTCCAGCGTCAGGAAACCCATGCGTCCTCGCGCGGGAGGCTCCCTTCGCCATCGGCAGGGATTGCCGCCCTGGGGCTCTTTCATGCCGGGGAGCGAACCAGATGGTCAATCGCGAATTCCGATATTCTGAATTTATCTCTTTAGAATTTTGATATATGAAATCTTATCTTCAAACTGCGCGCTCCCATTCAATCATACAGATGACTGCATCCGACACCGACTCTGCCTCCAGCCTTCGCCGGGCCCTGAAGCTGCTGCGCATTCTCGCCGAGGGCGACCCCGACGGGCTGCGGCTGAAGGACATCGCCGAGGTCGCAGGCTGCAGCCAGCCGACCGCGCACCGCATGCTGCAGGACCTCGCCGCGGAGGGTTTCGCCGAGCAGGCGGCCGGAAAGCGCTATCGCCTCGCGCTGGACTTCTACGTGCTCGCCGCGCGCGCCGGCCAGGCCAGCGGCCTGCGCGAGGCCGCGCGGCCGGCATTGCTGCGGCTGTCGGCGACCCTGAGCGACACGATCTTCCTGCTGGTGCGCAACGGCTTCGATGCGGTCTGCCTCGACCGCGTCGAGGGTCCGTTTCCGATCCGCTCCTTCACCGGCGACATCGGCGGCAAGGTGCCGCTCGGACTCGGCCAGGGCAGTCTCGCCATTCTCGCCAACCTGCCCGAGGACGAGCAGGAGGCAGTGATCCGCTTCAACATCCCGCGCCTGCTCGATCGCGGCTTCCTCGACGAAGCCTCGCTGCGCAGTGCGCTGGCGCAGGCGCGCGCGCAGGGCTGGGTCAACACCAGCACCGGGCTCATTCCCGGCATGGCCGGCGTCGGCGTGCCGGTGCTGGATGCGCAGGGCCGCGCGGTGGCGGCGCTCAGCGTCGGTACGCTCGCGGAGCGGCTCAATCCCGATCGGCTGCCGCATGTCGTGAAGATCCTGCAGACCGAGGCAACGGCGCTGGCCGGCAGGCTCAACCCGTTCGACATCGCGCTGCGCTATCCGTCGCGGAGTTTGAGCACGATCGGGGGCGCGCCGTCTAAGTGACCCACTCCGCGCGGATGCCCCTCGGCTGCGCTGCTTCGCTCTCGGGCTCGCGCCAGGAGAACGTGAACAGGCCCGACGGCTCGACCTGTTCGAGCTCATTGCGGACAATGTCGCGCGCGATCACGACGATGAAGGGCGCCGGCAGTTTTTCGGCCGTCAATTGCCGCGGCGGCGCGAACATCGTGCCGACGCTTTCGACCAGCAGCGGGCGCGGCGCCTCCTGGACCTTCACGAGACCCTTGATGCGCAGCAGCCGCTCGCCGAGCGCGCCGGCGACATTGTCGAGCCAACCGGCGAGATCGGCATAGGCGATCTCAGCGCGCGGGCGGACGAGGCAGAGCGCGAGGCGCGGATGCGCGGTTGCCAGATCGGGCGCGACCTCGCGTAGCGGCAACGCGGCTACGAGGGGTGCGAAGGCGGCCGAGACGATGGCTGCGCGATCAGCGCCGGCAACGACTTCCGCCACCGGGTTGAGCTGCGCGATCGCAACCGGCGCCTCAGTCAGCGCCTGCGGCGCGAGATCGGCCTTGGTCGCGACGATGCGATGCGCTGCCGCCCATTGCGCCGCAGCTTCCTCGAATGTCGCGACGGCGAGCCCTCGCGTCAGGTCGTAGGTTGCGACGACCGCGACGCGCATGCGGTGCTCGGCCAGCGTCGCGAGCTGGCGCAGCACCGGGCCGGGCATCGCCAGGCCCGACGTCTCCAGGATGATCCGGCGCAAGGGCGGCAGGCCGGCGGGGCGCGGCGCCATGATCAGGCGGTCGATGGTGAAGGCGAGATCGCTGCCGACCTCGCAGCACACGCAGCCGTTCGACAGCATCGCCATCGGCACGTCGTCGCCGCTCTCACGCAGCAGCACACCGTCGAGCCCGATTTCGCCGGCCTCGTTGACGATCACGGCGGTGTCCGAGCCGGTCTCCGCGCTCAGCACGTCGCGCAGCAGCGAGGTCTTGCCCGAGCCGAGGAAGCCGGTGAGGACGAAGAAGTCGATTGCACCGGCGCTCATGGCGCCGCGGCGTCCTTGTCTTTATCCTTGGCGGCGTATTTCTCCGGCACGTCGCTCTCCCAGCTCGCCTTCACCAACTCGCGGACGTCGGCCAGCAATTCCTCGGTATCGTAGATGATGCCGTCCTTGATCGTGTATTTCAGGCCGCGATGCCACTCGACCGCGTTGGTGGCGTCGTTGAAGCGCATCGCGCCGGTGCCGTAGAGCAGCTTGAAATCGGTCAGCGGATTGTGGTCGTGCACAAGGATGTCGGCGCGCATGCCGACATCGATGGTACCGATCTCGTTCTCGAGGCCGCACAGCGCCGCGCCCTGCGAGGTCGCCGAGCGGATCACCTCGAGCGGATGGAAGCCGGCCTCCTGCAACAGCTCGAGCTCGCGGACATAGCCGAAGCCGAAGATCTGATAGATGAAGCCGGAATCCGAGCCGGTGCAGACCCGGCCGCCGCGGTTCTTGTATTCGTTGATGAACGCCATCCAGAGCCGGTAGTTCTCCTTCCACTCGATCTCGTTCTGGGTCGACCAGCGATACCAGTAGGAGCCGTGGCCGCCGCGCTGCGGCGTGAAGTAGTCCCACATCGACTTCCAGGTGTACTCCTTGTGCCAATAGGCCTGGCGCGCCCGCATCAGGTCGCGATTGGCATCGTAGATCGTGAAGGTCGGCACGAAGGTGAAGCCGATCTCCAGGAACTGCTCCAGCACCTCGTTCCACTTGGCCGAGCCGAGCTCGGCGCCCTGCCTGAACATCTGGCCCGACACCGAGAAGCGGAAATATTCGTCGGTGTAGTTGTAGTCGAGCGGGAAGTTCTGGATCACGCGATCCTCGAACAGCGCCTCCGGCAGGCCGTAATAATGCTCGGCGCTGGTCAGGCCCCATTTCGCCGTGGTCAGGGCGTTCATGCGCGACACCGCCATCTGGGCGTGATGGCAGCCGGTGCGCAAGCCGAGCGTCTTGCACTCGTCGAGCGCGGCCTCCATGATCGCCGGCGGCGCGCCGAAGAACTTGATGCCGTCGGCGCCGCGCTCCTTCACCGCACGCAGCCAAGTGCGGCCCTGCTCCGGCGTGTAGATGGTCTTGACCATGTCGTTGACGGCCGGGAAATAGGCGTAAGCCAGCAGCTGCGGCGAGGCGATGGTGTTGTCAGCCGCACGCTGCTTCTGGTCGAGCATCCACGACAGGCCGTTCATCGAGCCCATCTCGCGCACCGTGGTGACGCCGTGCGCAAGCCAGAGCTTGTAGACATAGTCGACCGGTGGCACCCAGCCATTGGCGGAGTGATAGGCGACGCCGGCATGGGCGTGGCAGTCGACGAAGCCCGGCGTCACCCATTTGCCGCGGCAGTCGATCTCGTGATCGGCGGGCTCGCCGGCGTTGCCGGCATAACCGTAGCCGACGACCTTCTTGATGCTGACGATGCGGCCATCCTCGACGATGATGTCGACCGGCCCGATCGGCGGCGCGCCGGTGCCGTCGATCACAATGGCGCTGCGCAGCGCCAGCCGCTTGAACGGCCCGATGCCGCGATCGCGCGACGTGGCCTTCGGCACGATCGGCGCCGCGCCCTTGTTCCGGATGAAGGCGAGCTCATCGCCCGGCAGCATCGTGGCTTGGTCGGTCATGAAGGCGTTTCCTCATTTTCGAAGCATAGGGTGGGCAAAGCGTAGCGTGCCCACCGTCCGTCCTTCTCTTGCAAGATGGTGGGCACGGCGCTCCGCGCCTTTGCCCACCCTACGAATGGTTTTTCCGTCATTGCGAGCGCAGCGAAGCAATCCAGGGACGACGAAGGAAGTCTGGATTGCTTCGTCGCTGCGCTCCTCGCAATGACGCCCAACGCCCTTATCCCGTCCTGTACCGCCGCGCGAACGCCACGCTGCCAAACACAGTGAAGGCCATGGTCACAGCGAGCAGCATGAAGGCGAGCGCGGCGCCCATCGGCCAGTTGTTGCCGCGCACGAACTGGTCGTACACCGCTGGCGCCATCATCTTGAATCGGGGGCCGCCGAGAAGCACCGCCGTTGCATAGGTGTTCATGCACAGAACGAACACCAGGATCGAGCCGGCGGCCACGCCGGGGCCGGACAGCGGCAGGATCACCCGCCAGAACACCCGCGCGCCCGAGGCGCCGAGATTGGCGGCGGCATATTCCAGGTCGCGGGGAATGCTTTCGATGACCGCCAAGAGCGTCAGGATCATGTAGGGCAGCACCACGGCGATGATACCGATGATCACGGCCTTGGTCGTGTACATGATCTCGAGCGGCGCGGAGATCAGGCCAAGCTTCATCAGGCTCGTATTCACGAGCCCGTCGCGGGCGAACAGCGCCATCCAGCCGGCCGAGCGCACCACGTTGCCGACCAGCAGCGGAAACAGGGTCGCGATCACGACCAGGCTCTTCCAGCGACTCTCCATGCGGCCGAGCCAATACGCCGCCGGAAACGCCAGGATCAGCGTGAGCAAGGTGCACAGCAGCGCGATGCCCAGCGTGGCCAGGATGATCTGCTGGTAGTACGGATCGGTCGCGGCCTTAATGTAGTTGTCCGGCGACAGCGCCTGCACCATCAATTGGGTCGGGCTGAACTGGTTGAGCGAGATCCGGAACATCAGGATCATCGGCCCGACCAGCAGCGCCAGGACCAGCAGACAGGCAGGAACGACCAGCAGCGCCATCGCGCGAGCTCCGATTGCAGATGAGCGGCGCATCAGCCGCATGCTCCTGCGGCCTGCGCCGCAGGAGCGGGAGTTCAAGACTTACGCCTTGAACTCCTTGTTCCAGAAGTCGAGCGTGCGCTGCGAGCGCCCTGCGGCATAGGCATAGTCCGGCTTCAGCAGGCGGGCGCGCTCAGCCTCGGTCAGGCTGACCTGCTTGGCGAGGTCCTCCGGCAGCACGGCGTCGGTGACGGTCGGGACGTAGCCCATCTTGTCGGCGAAGCCGCCTTGCGCCTTGGCGTCCAGCATCGCGTCGAGATAGGCGAAGCCGCCGGCCTTGTTCTTGGCGTTCTTCGGCACCGAGGCCTGGAACACGATCGCCGGCGTGCCCTCCTTCGGCACGACGTGGGCGAGCGGGATGCCGGACTTCTTCCACATGAAGCCGCGGGCGAGCCACATCGTGGTCAGCCACACCTCCTCCGACTTCAGCGCCGCCGCCAGCGCCTCGTTGGACGGATAGATCTTCACGTCGAGCGAGCGCCATTCCATCAGCTTCTTCTCGGCCGGATCGAGATTGCTGACGCCGCCACCGCCGGCGAGCGCCGCCGCCAGCGTGTTGTTGGGATAGAGGATGTCGGCGAGACCGATGCGGCCGCGCCATTTCGGATCCCACAGATCCGCGAAGGATTGCGGCGGCGTCTTCACCTGGTTGGTGTTGTAGAGGATCACCTGCGCCGAATAGATGTGCGGGATCGCGATCTCGCTCCGGAGCTCCGGGAACACCTTGTCCAGCCGCTTCACCTGCGCCGCATCGACCTTCTCGAACACATCCGATTGCGACACGATGTAGGCGTCGTTGTCGGACAGGCAGGCGACGTCCATCGAGCCGCGCCGGCTCTGCCGCTCGGCCAGCAGCTTGGTCTTGCGCGGATCGGCATTGGCGACGTCCTGCACGATCTCAAAACCCCTGGGCGTCATGATCGGCTTGTCGATGATATCGGAGAGCAACTGGCCGTAGTCGCCGCCCCAGGTGCCGACCACGACCTGTCCGCCCTCGGCGCGCGCAGAGGGCATGCCGGACGCCAGCGCGGCGACGCCGGCGCTGGCAGAGAGAAAGTGACGTCGCGAAATCATGGGAGAACCTCTTGCTGTGAATGGATGGTGTTTACGAAGCTGTCTGCGGCACGAGACGCGGGACCTTGCGGTCCCATTCCAGGGACACGGGATCGTTCGGTTTGAGTGTTGCCAGCGGCTCGCTCGCGTCGGGCGTTGGCCTGACGGCCACCAGCGTCTCGTCGCCGATCGCCACCACATATTCGCTCTGCGCGCCCATATAGGTGATCGCCAGCACGCGGCCGCGCACCTCGCCGGACTCACCGGCCACCACTGCAATGCGTTCAGGCCGCAGCGCGAAAGCATCGGCATCGTCGCGCTCGCCGCTGGCGACATCGACCGGTAGCAGCAGGCCGCCGTTGGTGCGGAACTGGCTCTCGTTCGCCCGCCGGCCCGCCACGATGTTGCAACGGCCGACGAAGTCGGCGACGAACGCATCCTTCGGCGAGTCGTACAGCTCCTGCGGCGTGCCGATCTGGCGGACGCGGCCGCCCTCCATCACCACGAGGCGGTCGGCCATGGTCAGCGCCTCCTCGCGGTCATGCGTCACCATCAGAGTGGTCAGGCCGAGCCGCTGCTGCAGCGCGCGGATCTCGAGCCGCACCTCGGCGCGCAGCTTGGCGTCGAGATTCGACAAGGGCTCGTCGAGCAGGAAGATGCGCGGATTGATCACCAGCGCACGCGCCAGCGCCACGCGCTGCTGCTGGCCGCCGGACAATTGCCGCGGCAGCCGGTCGGCGAGATGCGACAGCCGTACCAGCTTGAGCGCGTCGGCGACCTTGATCTTTCGCTCGACCGCGTTGAGGCCGCGCATCTCCAGGCCGAAGCCGACATTGTCGGCCGCGCTCATGTGCGGAAACAGCGCATAGGACTGGAACACCATGCCGGTGGCACGCTTGTAGGCCGGCAGATGCGTGACGTCCTCGCGGTCGAACAGCACGCGGCCGCTCGTGGGCGGCAGGAAGCCCGCGACCATGCGCAAGGTCGTCGTCTTGCCGCAACCGGAGGGCCCGAGCAGCGCGACCAGCTCGCCCTCGTTGACCGAGAGATCCAATCCTTCCACTCCGATGGAGGTGCCGAAGCGCTTGGTCAGCTTCTCGAGCGTGAGCTGCGCCATCACACCACCCGCGACAATTTGACGAAGCGATCGGTCACCACCATCAGCAGTCCGACCAGCGCGATCTGCACGGTGGCGACGGCGGCGAGCGTCGGATCGATGCGGAATTCGAGATAGTTCAGCATGGCAACAGGCAGCGTAATGCGGCCGGGACCGACCAGCAGCATCGACAGATCGAGATTTTCAAAACTCTGGATGAAGGAGAACATCGCGGCCGCAACGATCCCTGAGCGCATCATCGGCAGGGTGATGCGGCGGAACACCGTGAACGGGCTCGCACCAAGATTGGCGGCGGCCTCCTCGGCGGCACGGTCGAGCCCCTGCAGGCTGGCGACGACGAGCCGCACCGTCCAGGGAATCGCGAGCAGCGTATGCGCGGCCACGAGCCCTTCCGTCGTCGCCTTGATGTCGCGGTCGAGCAGATCCTCGGCGAGCACGTAGAACATGTAGAGGCCGGAGCCGGCGACCACGCCGGGCACCGCCAGCGGCGCCAGCAGGAACGAGCTCAGCGCCTGCCGGCCGCGGAACTCGCCGCGCACGATGGCCAGCGCCGCGGCGGTGCCGAGCGGCACGCCGATCGCCGTCGCGAGCAGCGCGACCTGGAAGCTCGTCACGAGGCCGCGCAGGAATTCGGGCTTGCTCAGCGCGTTGGCGTACCACTTCAGCGACAGGCCAGGCGGCGGGAAGCTCACGATCTCCTGCGCGAAGAAGCTGGTCACCACGATCATGATCACGGGCGCGAAGATGATTGCGTAGGCGACGACGATCAGTGTCCGCACTGCGAATTGGCCGAGTGATGGTTGTCCCGTAAAACGGAACAGCATTGCAGACACCTCAACAAACAGATCAGCAACTTGTGCGGCGGCATCGTAGTCGGCAGCTCCGCTGCCGCCAAGCCTGCGACACGAGTTATCGCAATGCACATACGCATGGGCGGAGCGACGCAGCGACGCCACGATCCTGACGCGTGACGTGGCGCCACCTCCATCTTGGCGCTAGCGCCGTGCGCACCTGCCCCGTCGCCGGCGTGACCGATTTTCGACTTTCGGAATCTTCGAGGACCGCACAGGCGGACTTGACGCGTGCGCGCCAGTCCGTCGCGGCGGCGCGGATTTGAGCAATGCGTGCTCAATTCTTGCACCGGCACGATCCAATATTTTGTGCGCCTACGGACAAGTCATCCGCGCAGGCTCGCACCTAAGCTTGCCGTCGAGCTTGGACCGGGGCGACGGCACCAATGCACCGCCGGACCAGCGCGACACATCGTTCGAAGGAGCTGGCAACATGCAGACGAGGCTATTCACTGGAGCGCGGCGCGCGTGGCTTGCCGCGCTCTGCGCCATCATTGCGACGGGACTTCTCGCGCCGATCGACGCACAGGCGGCGACGCCCGCAGGGTGCACGGCGCTCAAGGAGAAATATCCGGACTGGAAGGGCAAGACGCTCGTCAACGCCATCAATCCGCACACACCGGGCTACGAATCGATCGACCCGAAGGATCCGAGCAAATATGTCGGCTTCGACATCGACCTCGGCGAAGCCATCGGCGACTGCCTCGGCTTCAAGCTGACCTACAAGCCGGTGACGTTCGCCGCGCTGCTGACGACGCTGGCGAGCGGCCAGGCCGACATCGTCATCTCCGACATCTATGCCACCAAGGAGCGCGCCAAGGCCGCCGACTTCATCACCTACTCCAAGGTGTTCGACGGCGTGCTGGTCGCGAAGGGCAATCCGAAGGGCATCAACGGGATCAACATGACGATGTGCGGCGCGGCGGCTGCTGAGAACACCGGCTATGTCGAGGTGCCGCTGATCCAGGACCTCGCGCCGAAGTGCAAGGCCGAAGGCAAGCCGGAGCCGACGCTGCAGCTCTACGACAACAACGCCAATTGCATCCAGGCCATCCTCGCCGGTCGCGCCGACACCTATGTCAACGACGTCAACACGGTCGATCAGGCGGTGAAGGCTTATCCGGACAAGCTGGAGAAGGCGATCGCCGTGACCATCCCCTATTCGGTCGGCATCGCCGTGCCGAAGGACAAGCCGAAATTCCGCGACGCCGTGCTCGCCGCCCTGATCGAGGTGCAGAAGGAAGGCATCCATCAGGAGCTGCTGAAGAAGTGGCAGCTCGATCCCGCGAACTTCAAGGAGCCGGATATTTTGACGGCGGACTAAGAGCACCGCTCCGTTTGACGCGAGAGATAGCGGCGAAGACGGCGCGCTCCCCTCCCCCTTGCGGGGAGGGGGTGGGGGTGGGGGTGGGGGTCCACAGATGACGGTCTTTGCTGGGCACCCCCCTCCCCACCCCTCCCCCACAAGGGGGGAGGGAGCGCACCGGCTCCTCGGCGACACTCCAAGTTCAGCGGCTGACGTGTGCATGTGAGCCAACTTCGTAGGGTGGGCAAAGCGCAGCGTGCCCACCAACGCTGTTCCGAAACACCACGGTGGGCACGGCGCTTCGCGCCTTTGCCCACCCTACGGCACTCATCAGGCTGCAATCACCGATGTCCCTCTTCCTGCACTATCTCAGCATGCCGTATCTGCTCATGGGCATCGAGCTCACGCTGCAGGTCACCGCGCTCGGCCTGATCGGCGGACTGGTCCTCGGCCTCATCCTCGCCGGCATGCAGCTCAGCCGGTTCTGGCTGCTGGCCGCGATTGCGCGCGGCTATACCGTGATCTTCCGCGGCACGCCGCTGATCCTGCAGATGGTGTTCGCCTACGACGCGCTGCCGCATATCGGCATCAAGCTGCCGGCGGTGCTGGCGGCGGGCCTCGCGCTCGCCTGCAACGAGGCGCCGTTCATCGCCGAGATGCTGCGCTCCGGCGTGCTCGGCGTCGATCGCGGCCAGCTCCTGGCCGGCCAGGCGCTCGGCATGACGCCATCAGTGCTGATGCGCCGGATCATCGCGCCGCAGGCGATCCGCACCATGATCCCCGCCTTCGGCAACGAGGCGGTGAGCGCACTGAAGAACTCCTCGCTCGCCTCCGTCATCGCCGTGCAGGAATTGACCTTGCGCTCGACGCAGCTCGCCTCCTCCACCTTCGACTTCTTCTCGATCTTCTTCGCCTCGGGTCTCATCTATCTCCTGCTGACCGGCGCGATCAGCGTCATCCAGCTCGCGCTGGAATGGCTGCTCGATCTCGACCGCACGGCCAAACAACGCAAGCTGGCGGACTACCTGCCATGGCGCCGCGTCGATCCGGCGGCAAAGCTGGACCTTGCGAAGACCGCACCTACCGTCGAGGCCGCTCCGCCGGAGCCCGCCGAACTGAAAGAAACGCCGCCCCTCGCCCTGTCGATCGAGGATCGCGCCAGGCGCGCCGCGACCATCGCCCGCAACAACGTCGCGGTCGAGGTCAAGGAGCTGCGCAAGGCCTATGACGGCAACAGAGTGCTGGACGGGCTCGATCTCACGGTGCGCATCGGCGAGGTGATCGCGCTGCTCGGCCCCTCCGGCTCCGGCAAGAGCACCTTGCTCCGCTGCATCAATCATCTGGAGAACTGGGATGCAGGCGAGATTCGCGTCGGCGGCCGCAAGCTTGGCTTCGACGAGCAGGGGCGCAGGCTGACGCCGCGCGCGGTCGCCAACGAGCGCGCCAATGTCGGCGTCGGCATGGTGTTCCAGCAGTTCAACCTGTTTGGGCATCTCACGGCGAAGGAGAACGTCGCAGGTCCCCTGCGCTGGGTGCACGGCCTCGGCCGGTTCGAGGCCGACCGCCGCGCGGCCGAGTTGCTCGACCGCGTCGGCCTGTCGCATCGCGCCGATGCGCTGCCGCGGCATCTCTCCGGCGGCCAGCAGCAGCGCGTGGCGATTGCCCGCGCGCTGGCGCCGAACCCGAGCGTGCTGCTGCTGGACGAGCCGACCTCCGCGCTCGATCCCGAGTTGGTCAACGAGGTGCTGGAGGTGATCCGCCGCCTCGCCGTCGACGACGGTCTGACCATGATCATCTCGACGCATCAGGTCCGCTTCGCCGACGAGGTCGCCGACCGCGTCGCCTTCCTCAATGGCGGCGTCATCCTCGAAGACGGACCGGCCCATGAGGTGCTGACCAACCCGCGCCACCCGCTGACCGCGCGCTTCCTCTCGGTGATGGAGGCAGAGCGGCCGAAGGATGCGGTCGCATGAGTTCATCCTTCACGTCAACATCAACGATCTCGCGTCCGATCTTTCATGAGGCCCTTGCATGAAGCACCATCTGCTGCCGGTGTCCCCGAAGACCATCCATTGGGGGTATTTTTCCAAGGTGGTGACACCGGCTCTCACCTTGCGCTCCGGCGATCGCGCCACGATCGAGACGCTGACCCATCACGCCAATGACGACTATGAGCGCATGATCAAGGACGATCCCGGCGCCGAGAGCGTGTTCAAGTGGACCAGAGAGCACAAGGCGGTGGCGCGGCGCGGCTCGGGGCCGACCGAAGGGCCGTTCATCCGCGGCTCCGGCGAGGGCGTCGGCGTGCATCTGCTGACCGGCCCGGTCGCCATCGAAGGCGCCGAGCCCGGCGACGTGCTGGAGGTGCGCATCCTCGACATCAAGCCGCGGCCGAGCCGGTGCGGCTGCCATGTCGGCAAGTGCTTCGGCTCCAACGCCGCCGCCAATTGGGGCTTCCACTATCACGACCTGATCGAGGAACCGAAGCCGCGCGAGGTCATCACCATCTTCGAGATCGACACATCGGGCGAGCCGTTCGCCAAGGCGGTCTACAACTATGTCTGGACGCCGCAGACCGATCCCGACGGCATCGTGCATCCGACCATCGACTATCCCGGCGTGCCGGTCGACCACAGCACGATCAGGAAGCGCGAGAACATTTTGCCGAATATCAAGGTACCGGCGCGCCTGCATTTCGGCACCATGGGGCTCGCGCCATCGGAAGCCGACTATGTCTCCTCGATCCCGCCGAGCTACACCGGCGGCAACATCGACGACTGGCGCATCGGCAAGGGCGCGCGGATGTACTATCCGGTCGCCGTGCCCGGCGCGTATTTCTCGGTCGGCGATCCCCATGCCGCGCAAGGCGATAGCGAGCTCGGCGGCACCGCAATCGAGACCTCGCTGACCGGCGACTTCGAGTTCATCCTCCACAAGAAGAGCGACCTTGGCGGCACCCAGCTCGAAGGACTGACCCATCCGCTGCTGGAGACCGACCAGGCGTGGTCGGTGTACGGCTTCACCTATCCGAACTATCTCGCCGAGCTCGGCGCCAACGCGCAGACCGAGATCGCCAGCCACTCCAGCCTCGACCGCGCGATGCGCGACGCCTTCCGCAAGCTGCGGCGATTCCTGATGACCGTGCATCATCTCAGCGAGGACGAGGCGATCTCGCTGTTGTCGGTCGGCGCCGACTTTGGCGTCACCCAGGTGGTGGATGCCAATTGGGGCGTCCACGGCACGATCCGGAAGAACGTGTTCCGGTGTGAGTGATGTCGACGTTGGTCATAAAAGCCGTCGCGCAGAGGGCAGTGCGCTCCCTCCCCCCTTGCGGGGGAGGGTTGGGGTGGGGGGTGCCCCGGGCGACACTGCCGATGTGGACCCCCACCCCCAACCCCTCCCCGCAAGGGGGAGGGGAGCGCACTCAGCGCGCGGCGACAGCGTTGGCTTCAATGAAACCGGGACGAAAGCACTGGCCAGCGCCGACATGCCGCTACAGAGACGACAGACCATGAAACTCATCTGGCACGGGGGTTGCTTCGAATTCCCGGACCCGGGTCGTGCCATGAGTTTTCGTCCGTTCACCAGTGAATCCTACGCGCGGGACGAGCGTCCTGAGGCGTGGCGTGATGTCCTGAACGCGGTCGGGTTGCAGCCGGCTGCCAAGGCGCCGTTCTATGACGGCCATGCGACCGCCTCGCATCGCGGCGCGCCGGGTATCGCGCTATCGCGGCTGGCGGCGGGCTCGCAGGTCATCACCGCGGTTCCGCAAGCCCATGAGGACCTGCCGATTGCGTTGCTCGCGATCGACGACGGCGCCGTGCTCCGCAGCGGCGACAGCCATCGCATCGTCCCCGCGGGACATCTGATGCTATTGCCGCGCGTCGGCGACTGGAACATCGCGTTCCAGCGCGATCTGCGCGCCATCGGGCTATCGGTGACATCAGACGCCCTGCATGGCCGCATCAGCGGCAAGCTGAAATTGGCCGCCCCACAGGTGATCGCGCCAAGCGGCCTTGCCGACGTAATCTGCCGCACCATCGAGGCCACCGCGCGGGCGCTCGAAACGCTCAGCGACGCCGAATGGAGCATGGTCGCGCAGAGCCTGGTCGATCTGCTGCTGACGCTTGCCCATCAACAAGCAGTGCCGACAACGGAGGCCGGCAGCAGCGCGACGCAGGCTGCGATCCTGCACCGGATCTGCCAGACCATCGAGCGGCGGCTCGACGATGCCGAGCTGACGCCGGCGCGGGTGGCCCAGGCCGAAGGCATCTCAGAGCGCTATCTGCAAAAACTGTTCGAAGGTGCCGGCGATAATTTCAGTCACTACGTGAGGGAACGGCGGCTGCAGAGGGCCTGGACCGACCTGTCCAATCCAGCCGAAGCCAACCATTCGATCTCCGAGATCGCCTATCGCTACGGCTTCGCCGATTCAGCGCATTTCAGCCGCAGCTTCCGCGCCCGCTTCGGCCTGTCGCCGCGCGAGTTCCGGCAGCAGAAGGCGGAGCAGGCGATGACGTCGGCGGCCCCGCGCGGTCAGCGCGGCTGGCCGCAGGATGCGCTGGCCCAGCAGCGCGTCTGCGAGAGGCCGGCGTCAACCAGGAGCGACATCGCCCTACCCGCGCCGGCCAACGACCAGGATGCGCGGCGGCATCACCATCATCTCGCGGTGTCGGCCGAACGCGTGCATTGGGGCTATTTCAGCCGCTCGCTGCCGCCGCAGATCGAAATCGCATCCGGCGACACGATCACGGTGGAGACGCTGACCCAGCATGCCTCCGATGATCCGGAGCTGATGATCTCAGGCGATGCCGCTGCGCTCAGCGTGTTCGGCTGGACCAAGGCGAAGAAGAACGTCGACCGCCGTGGCGCCGGCCCGATGGACGCCAGCGTGTTCGGCCGCGGCGCCGGCGAAGGCTTTGGCGTCCACATCTGCACCGGCCCGGTCGCGATCAAGGACGCGCAGCCGGGCGACGTGCTCGAAGTACGGATCCTCGACATCGTGCCGCGGCGAAGCCGCAGCCGCGGATATGAAGGCCGCGTGTTCGGCTCCAGCGTGGCGGCATGGTGGGGCTATCACTACAATGAGCTGATCGCTCCGCCCGCGCCGCGCGAGGCCGTCACGATCTACGAGATCTTCGCCGACGATTCCGAGCCGCATGCGCGCGCGCTCTATTCCTATCGCTGGGAGCCGCAGACCGATCCGGCCGGCGTGGTGCATGCGACCTACGACTATCCCGGCGTGCCGGTGGCGCCCGGCAGCATCAAGCGCCGCCACGGCGTGCTCGACAACATCCGCATTCCGCTGCGGCCGCATTTCGGCGTGATCGCCGTGGCGCCACGCGAGGCCGACTTCGTCGATTCGATTCCGCCGTCCTATTTCGGCGGCAATCTCGACAATTGGCGGCTCGGCAAGGGCGCGACCGTGTATCTCCCCGTCGCCGTTCCCGGCGCGCTGCTGTCGGTCGGCGATCCCCACGCGACGCAAGGCGACGGCGAGCTCGGCGGCACCGCGATCGAATGCTCGATGACCGGCACCTTCCAGGTCATCCTCCACAAGAAGTCGCAGCTCGCCGGACAGCCTTTCGCCGATCTCACCTATCCCCTGATCGAAACCGAGACCGACTGGGTGCTGACCGGCTTCAGCCACCCGAACTATCTCGCCGAGTTCGGCGCGCAGGGCCAGAGCGAGGTCTACGCGACCTCCTCGCTCGACCTCGCGATGAAGGACGCGTTCCGCAAGATGCGCCGCTTCCTGATGCACATCAAAGGCCTGAGCGAGGACGAGGCGGTCGCGCTGATGTCGGCCGCGGTGGATTTCGGCGTCACCCAGGTCGTCGACGGCAATTGGGGCGTGCACGCGATCCTCAGCAAGCGGCTGTTCGAGGATGCGGGCTGAGTTCACGCTAAATCGTAGGGTGGGCAAAGGCGCGCCCGCGAACCTGCGACATCGATCATGATGTACGTCGCGCCGTGCCCACCGCGGCGCATCCGCTGAGGATGGTGGGCACGCGTCGCCTGCGGCGCCGCTTTGCCCACCCTACACATTCACTCGCAGAGGAATCCGACCATGCAGTTCCACATGATCTCCGGCGCGACGAAACCCGTGGCGCCGTTCAGTCACGCGGTCGAGACCGACGGCTTCGTGTTCGTCACCGGTCAGATGCCGGATTCACCGGAGGCACCGGGCGTGCTGCCCGACGGCATCGTGGATCAGACGAAGGCGGTGATGCAGAACTTGAAGTACATCCTCCAAGGTCTCAACCTTGGTCTCGAACATATTGTGATGTCTCGGATTTACCTGACCGAGTTCAAGCGCGATTACGCGGCAATGAATGAAACTTACCGTTCATTCTTCCCGCCGGACCGGCTGCCGGCCCGCACCTGCGTCGGCGTCACCGGTCTCGCCTATGACGCGCTGATCGAGATCGATCTGGTCTGCCGAAGACCATAATACCCATTGGTAAACATCTCCTCAACGCAGGCAACCGTCATTCGATCCGGGCTGGGGAGCGTCCCGCTGTTGCCGATTGTGTGCCGAGGCTTGGCGGTGTCAATTCGCCGGACAATCAGGCGGGATCGGGGGAGTGCCATGCCGTACCAGTTTTCCAATCGTCAGCAGATCCGCAAGCCGGCGGTGACCAGCAAGGGCGGCATCGTCGCGGCACAGTCACGGCGCGCCGCCGAGGTCGGTGCCGAGGTGCTGGCCGCGGGCGGCGACTGCGTCGATGCCGTGGTGGCGACCGGCTTTGCGCTCGGCGTGCTCGAGCCGTGGATGAGCGGCCTCGGCGGCGGCGGCGCCATGCTGCTGTACCGCGCCAGGGACAACCACGTCGAGGTGATCGACTACGGCATGCGCGCCCCTGACAGCCTTGACGTCGCGGACTATCCGCTGGCCAACGACGGCAGCGTCGCAGCCGACATCTTCCCCTGGCCCCGCGTCAAGGACGACCGCAATCTGCACGGCCCCGGCGCGATCGCAGTGCCCGGCGTCGTCGCGGGCATGGAGGCGGCGCATCGCCGCTACGCGCGGCTGCCGTGGCAGGATCTCGTCACGCCGAGCGTGAAGCTCGCCGCCGAGGGCCTGCTGGTGGACTGGTGGACCACCGTGATGATCTCGAGCTGCGCCGCCGACCTGCGCCGCTATCCCGGCAGCGCCGCGGCCTATCTGAAGGATGGTTTGCCGCCGAACCCGCAATGGGGCGCGAAGGCGGTGACGCGGCTGCCGCAGGAGCAGTTGAAGGCGACGCTGGCACATCTTGCCAGCGCCGGCGCGCGCGACTTCTACCGGGGCGACATTGCGCGCTCGCTCAGCCGCGACATCCAGGCCGCCGGTGGCGCGCTTTCAGTGGATGACCTCGCCGCGTTCGAGGCACATCACCGCGAGCCGCTGCGCATTCCCTATCGCGGCGGCACGGTGTTCGCGACACCGGAGCTGACGGCCGGCCCGACGCTCGCACACGCCTTGCGGCTGATGCAGGCGCGCGTGACGGCCTCGGGCAAGACGCCTGATGCAAGCGCCTTCATCGCCTATGCCGAAGCGATGCAGTCGGCCTATCGCGAACGGCTCAACGACATGGGCGATGCGCCCGGCAAGCGCGCGCTCGGCGCCGAATATCTGGCACCGGCCTGCACCACGCACTATTCGGTGGTGGACCACGACGGCAACATGGCCGCGGTGACGCAGACCCTGCTGTCCGGCTTCGGCTCGAAATTCCAGGCGCCGCAGAGCGGCATCATGATGAACAACGGCATCATGTGGTTCGACCCGACGCCCGGCACGACGAACTCGCTGGCGCCGGGCAAGCGCTGCCTCACCAACTACACGCCCGTGGTGGCGCAGGCCGCCGACGGCCGCCGCCTCGCGCTGGGCGCCTCCGGCGGCCGGCGCATCCTGCCCGCCGTGGCGCAGATGCTCTCCTTCGTAATGGACTTCGGCATGGATCTCGACACGGCGATCCACCAGCCTCGCATCGACGCCAGCGAGGGTGACGTGGTCGGGGCGGATACGCGCCTGCCGGAAGAGGTGACGGACGCGCTGACAGCGAAGTTCGAGACCGTGCCGGCACCGGTGCAGACCATGCCGATGAAATTCGCCTGCCCCAGCGTCGTGATGCGCGAGGGCGATTTGAACAGCGGCGCAACGGAGATCTTCCATGCGTGGGGAGATGCGGTGGCGGAGAGCTGACGCGATCATCGTCGGATTCGAGATATCGCCACGATGACGATGAGCTCCCCTCCCCCTTGCGGGGAGGGGAGATGAGGTCGCTGCGCCGTCACCGCAGAACGCATGCACGGAGCACGGGGCGAGCGCTGCAATCGACGCTACTTGAGACTACCCCACCAGCGCCTGCACCAACCCACTCTCCGGATCCGCCAGCTCGTCGATCACGTCGAAATGGTGCCGGTCCGGCGCCTCGACATAGGCAGTGGAGGCCCCGAGCCCGGTCCAGATGTTGGCGAGCAGCTGGGCCTGGCGGCGGAATTCGTTGCGCTCCGCGCCGCCGACCCAGGCGGTGACACGGGCGCCAAGGACCGGCACCAGCAGTGCCGGGCTTTCCTTGGCAGCCACGGCATCGTCGATGTGCAAGGTCTCGTTCATCGCGGTCCGCTGCAGCGGGCGCAGATCGTGCAGGCCGGAGAGCGAAACAACGTTGCTGATCCGCGCCTGCCGCTCCGGCGGCAGCGGCGCGCCGCGGCAGATCATGCGGCTGACGAGATGGCCGCCGGCGGAATGCCCGGTCAGCGCCACCGGCCCCGCGACCTCGTCCATCGCCCGCGCGATCGCCTGCGCCACGTCGGCCGAAATATCGGCGATGCCGACCTCGGGACAGAGCCGGTAGGACGGCATCGCCACGGCATGGCCGCGCGCGATGGAGCCTTGCGCGAGATGCGACCAGAAGCTCTTGTCGAGCCGCATCCAATAGCCGCCATGCACGAACACGACGAGGCCCTTCGGCGTCCCCTCGGGAAGAAACAGGTCGAGGCGCTGACGGTCGTGCGCGCCATAGGCGATGTCGAGCTTCGCCCGGCCCTGCCCCGCCAATGTCGTGCGATAGGCTTCCGCCGGCGCGACCCACAGGCCGGGCCAGCGCTCGCCACCGGCGATGTTAGGGCCGTTGGCGTAGGCATTGTCCCAGTCCTTGACGGCATAGAGCATGAAAATCTCCTGTCGAATGATCAGTGCGCGGCCTCACAGCCCGGTGCGCAGCTTCCAGAGCTCGGGGAACAGCACGATCTCCAGCATCTTGCGCAAGTAATTGACGCCGCTGGTGCCACCGGTGCCGGTCTTGAAGCCGATGATGCGCTCCACCGTGGTGACGTGGTTGAAGCGCCAGCGGCGGAAATAGTCCTCGAAATCGACCAGCTTCTCGGCGAGCTCATACAATTCCCAATGCCGCTGCGGATCGCGATAGACGCCGGTCCAGGCCGCCGTCACCTCCGCGCTCTCGCTGCGCGTGCCGCGCCAGTCGGTGCGCTGCCCGTCGGCGCCGATGAAGAAGCCGCGCCGCGCCAGCAGGCGCAGCGCTTCGTCGTACAAGCTGGGCTTCGCCAGGATCGCTTCCAGCTCGGCGGTCAGCTCCGGGTGATGCGCATGCGGACGCAGCATCGCGAGATTGCGGTTGCCGAGCAGGAATTCGATCGAGCGATACTGGAACGACTGGAAGCCCGAGGACTCGCCGAGCTTGTCGCGGAACAGCGTGTATTCGCTCGGAGTCATCGTGCGCAGCACGTCCCACGCACCGTTGAGCTGCTCGAAGATGCGCGACACCCGCGTCAGCATCTTGAATGCCGGCTGCACGTCATCCCTGGCGATCGCCGCCATCGCCGCCTTGATCTCGTGGATGGCGAGCTTCATCCACAGCTCGGAGGTCTGGTGCTGAATGATGAACAGCAGCTCGTCATGGGCCGAGGACAGCGGCGCCTGGGCATCGAGCAGGCGATCCAGCATCAGATAGTCGCCATAGGACATCCGTCCCTTGAAGTTCATCCGCGCACCTTCGGTGGCGGGATCGTAGGGACCGTTGCTCACGTCACGAGCTCCTTCTGGCGATATTCGGGTCTGTCCCACAGCTTGTTGTCGAGGACCTCCGCGAGGATGTCGACGGCGCCGCGCACCTCGGCCTCGCCGAGATAGAGCGGCGTGAAGCCGAAGCGCAGCGCATCCGGGGCGCGGAAGTCGCCGATCACGCCAAGCGCGATCAGCGCCCGCATGATCGCATAGCCGTCGGGATGGCGGAACGACACCTGGCTGCCGCGCTGCGTCGCATCACGCGGCGACGCCAAGGTCAGCGACGGACAGCGTTTCTCGACCTCGGCGATGAACAATTCCGACAGCGCGATCGAGGCCGCGCGCACGTCCTGCATCGACACGCCGTCCCAGGCGTCGAGCGCGGCATCGAGCGCGGCCAGCGCGATGATCGGCGGCGTGCCGATGCGCATGCGCTCGATGCCGCCGCCGGGGCGGTAGTCGAGATCGAAGGCGAACGGCGCCTCGTGCCCCATCCAGCCGGACAACGCCGGCGGCGCGATGTCTGCGTAACGCGGCGCGACATAGATGAAGGCCGGCGCACCGGGCCCGCCATTGAGATATTTGTAGGTGCAGCCGACCGCGAAGTCGGCCTCGGCGCCGGCGAGGTCGACCGGCACGGCGCCGGCGGAATGCGCGAGGTCCCACACCGTGAGCGCGCCAGCCGCGTGCGCCTTCTTCGTCAGCGCGGCCATGTCGTGCATGCGGCCGGTGCGGTAATCCACCTCGGTCAGCATCAGCACGGCGACGCTGTCGTCGATCGCGTCCTCGACCTGCTCGGGCGCGACCACCTTGAGCGTCGCGCGGTCGCCGAGCATGCGGACCAGGCCCTGCGCCATGTAGAGATCGGACGGGAAGTTGCCGCTGTCGGACAGGATCACGCGGCGGCCCGGATTGAGCGACAGCGCCGCGGCGAGCGCCTGATACACCTTGATCGAGAGCGTATCGCCCATCACGACCGTGCCGGGCGCGGCCCCGATCAGCCGCGCGATGCGATCGCCGACCCGGCGCGGCTGCACCATCCATCCGGCGGTGTTCCAGCCGCGGATCAGCTCCTGCCCCCACTCCGCTTCGATCATGCGGCCAACGCGGGCGGGCACGGCCGACGGCAGCGCGCCGAGCGAATTGCCATCGAGATAGATGACCCCTTCAGGGATCGTGAAGAGCGATCGAGTCCTGGAAAAATCGGTCATGCTGCCCCTGTGTGGTTCGCCGCCCTGCATGCATGATTCGCGCCGGGGCGGACCAGATCAAGCCGGTCCCATCGCGACCGGCACCGCGTCGGTCGCATGGCTCGCGAAGACGTGAGGATGTCGACACAATCCAGCCGGTCGATCGCCGCCGGTCCGCGACATTGACGCGCCAGGGCAGGCTTGTCACGGGCGGCGCGTGGCGCATGATAGATCGATCCGAACCGCCGATGGAGGACACGACATGCGCATTCTGGTGCCGCTCGTCCTGCTGCTGGCGCTGCTGGCCCGCCCCGCCGCCGCGGCCGACGCCAGCGCGGCGCAGAGCGTGATTCGCGCCCAAGAGCAGGCCCTGGCGCGCGACGACGGCGCGACCGCCTATGCCCAGGCCGCGCCGGAGATCCAGGCGCTGTTTCCGAGCGTCGAGATCTTCATGAGCATGGTCAAGAGCGGCTATCCGCCGGTCTACCGTCATCGCAGCTTCGAGTTCGGCGCCGCGCAGGTCGAGGACGGCAGCATCGCACAGCGCGTCCACATCGTCGATGCCGAAGGCGAGGCGTGGGAGGCGCTCTACACGCTGCAGACCCAGCCCGACGGCAGCCTCAAGATCACCGGCTGCTCGCTGTTGAAGACGGGCCAGTCGGTCTAGCGCGGCGCGGCTACGTCACGCCGAACCGCTTCTTGAACTGCTCGACATTGATGAGGCCGCGGCCGTGACGGCCGTCGCCGATCTTCACCTCGCCATGATAGGCCTCGACCGAGAAGCGGATGACGCGGCGCTCGACCTCGATCACCTCGGCGACGGTGCGGATGGTGGCGCCGACCGGCGACGCCGCGAGATGCCGGACATTGACCTCGGTGCCGACCGTGACCCAGCCCGGCGGCAGCACCGGGTTGATGGCATCGCCCGACGTCATCTCCATCTCCAGGATCATCATCGGCGTCGCATAGACCATGGGCATGTGCGGCACGAAATGCCCGACGGTGCGCTCCGGCGGCACGACGAGCAAACGCTCGGCGCGCATGCCCGGCTTGATGAACTCACGTGCGTCCATGGCTGCTCCGAACTGTGCTGTCGTCCCGGACAAGCGCGCGGCACGCGCGCGCCGATCCGGGATCCATACGCCGTGGCGGTCGTGATGGGCAAAGGGCCAATGACCAGCGTGCCTCGAACCGCTCCCTGGGGGTATGGGTCCCGGCGCCTTGCGCGCAATTGCGCGCTAGGCCGGGACGACGGCGGTGATCGTCGAGACAGATGTCATAGCCTCGCTTTCGCCAGGACGATGGCCAACTACTTCTTCTGCTCGGCCAGGCGTTCGACGAAGGTCTTGCCGCCCTTCATCTTGTGCGTCAGCGGCGCCTCGTTGATCTGGATCACCACCGCTTCCGGATCGACGCCAAGATGCGTCACCAGGGCCTTGGTGATGTCGCGCATCATGTTGGCCTTCTGCTCGTCGGTGCGGCCGGCGGCCATGCTCACGGTGATCTCGGGCATTCGTTGCTCCCTGTTAGTTATCTCAGCCGCGTCATTGCCGGGCTTGCCCCGGCAATCCATCTCTTGAAATCTGCGGCCATCGTTTGAAGGATGAATACGCGGGTCAAGCCCGCGTATGACGAATCCCCTACCCCCAGCTCACGTCATGGCGCGCGAGCACCTCGCGGACGCCGGCGACCAGTTCGTCCTCCTTGGCTGAGAACTGCGCCGGGCGGCTTTCGCGCCATTCCTGGTTGGAGGCGATCGCGGCCGCCGCCTTGGCGCCCTCGATCAGGTCCTTGATCTGCACCTCGCCGCGGGCCTTCTCGTCACTGCCCTGGATGATGACGCAGGGCGCGTTGCGGCGATCGGCATATTTGAGCTGGTTGCCCATGTTCTTCGGGTTGCCAAGATAGAGCTCGGCGCGGATGCCGTGATTGCGCAGGGTCGACACCATCTTCTGATAGTCCGCGACGCGCTCGCGATCGAACACGGTGACGACCACCGGCCCGAACGCCGGCCGCGTATCGAGCTTGCCGAGCAAGGTCAGCGCCGCCTGCAGACGCGAGACGCCGATCGAAAATCCGGTCGCCGGCACCGGCTCGCCACGGAAGCGCGAGACGAGACCGTCATAACGGCCACCGCCGCCGACCGAGCCGAAGCGCACGGGACGGCCCTTCTCGTCCTTGGTCTCGAGCAGGAGCTCAACTTCGTAAACGGGGCCAGTGTAGTATTCGAGCCCACGGACGACGGAGGGTTCGACGCGGACGCGGCTGTAACCGTAACCGGCCGCGCTGCACAGTCTGGCGATCTCGGTCAGCTCGTTGACGCCTTCCACATAGGCCGGCGAGGACATGAACAATTTCCGCTGAGCAACGCTCGCCAAGACCTGGGCGTTGAACTGCAGATCCTGCTCCTCACCTTGGATTTGCGGCTCCGCGACCTTCATCTCGAAGAAGGCCAGCAGGGAGTCGATCTGACTTTCAGTCAGGCCCGCGCCCTTGGTGAAATCACCCTTGCCGACCTCGCCGCCGTCCCAGCGGCCCTCGCCGAGCAGCTTCTTGATCTCTGAAATCGGAAACTTGTCGGCCTTGTCGATTGCCCTAAGCACCGTCAGCCGACGGCCCGCGTGCTCATCACCGCCGATGCCGATCGCCTCCATCACGCCATCGAGCACCTTGCGGTTGTTCACCTTCACGACATACGAGCCGCGCGGAATCCCCAGCGCCTCCATCGCATCCGCCGCCATCATGCACATCTCGGCGTCCGCTGCCGGCGAGCCGGAGCCGACGGTGTCGGCGTCGAACTGCATGAACTGGCGGAAGCGGCCAGGGCCGGGCTTCTCGTTGCGGAAAACGTAGCCGGCGCGATAGCTGCGATATGGCTTCGGCAGCGCGTCGAAATTCTCGGCGACGTAGCGTGCGAGCGGCGCGGTCAGGTCGTATCGCAGCGAGATCCACTGCTCGTCATCGTCCTGGAACGAGAACACGCCCTCGTTCGGACGGTCCTGGTCGGGCAGGAATTTGCCGAGCGCATCGGTGTATTCGAATGCCGGCGTCTCCACCGGCTCGAAGCCGTAGCGCTCATAGACGGCGCGGATCTTCTCGACCATCTCGCGCGTGGCGGCTATCGCCGCGGGGCCGCGATCCTCGAGCCCGCGCGGCAGCCGCGCCTTCAGCTTCTGGGGTTTCTTCGGTTTGTCGGACATGGGGACCGGAACGTAGGGTGGGCCAAGCGCAGCGGGCCCACCATGGCTGATAAACGCCGAAGTGGTGGGCACGGTCCGCTACGCGGCCCTTTGCCCACCCTACGGGATGGAATGCGTTGCTTGGTTGGTAGCAGCCGGGGCGCGGTGCGGCAACCCGCGGGCCGGTCAGGTGCTGGCGCGTGGCACCGTTTCCAGCATTTCAGTAAGAGCCAAGCTTGCGCCGCGCATTCAGTGCGCCCCTCCCCCGCTTGCGGGGGAGGGTTGGGGTGGGGGCGCCCCAGCGGCAGTCTTTACGGGGCTTCCCCCTCCCCAGCCCTCCCCCGCAAGCGGGGGAGGGAGCAAACCGTTATCGCGGCTAGACTGTGCCCAGAACCTGCAAGCGCTAGGGAGGCATGCCCCTACTTCACGTCCCGAATCCACTGATGCGGATCGGGGCTGCGGCCGTACTGGATGTCGACCAGCTGCTTGCGCAGGCCCATGGCGACCGGGCCGGCCTCGCCGCCGTTGATCAGGACGTCGCCGCTCGCCGAGCACACCTTGCCGATCGGCGAGATCACCGCGGCCGTGCCGCAGGCGAACGCTTCCTTCAGCTTGCCGCTCTTGGCATCCGTCCGCCACTGGTCGATCGAATACGCCTCCTCGCGCACCTCGCGGCCGGCATCACGCGCCAGCTTGATGATGGAATCGCGGGTGATGCCGGGCAGGATGGTGCCGAGCGGCGGCGTCGACAACGAGCCATCGTCGAACACGAAGAACACGTTCATGCCGCCGAGCTCCTCGACATAGCGGCGCTCGATCGCATCGAGGAACACGACCTGGTCGCAGCCATGCTGGATCGCCTCGGCCTGCGCCTTGAGGCTCGCGGCATAATTGCCGCCGCATTTGACGCCGCCGGTGCCGCCGACCGCAGCCCGCGTGTAGTTCTCCGAGACCCAGATCGAGACCGGCGCCGGCCCGCCCTTGAAATAGGAGCCGACCGGCGAGGCGATGACCGCGAAGATGTATTCCGCCGAAGGCTTCACCCCGAGGAACACCTCGTTGGCGATCATGAACGGGCGCAGATACAGGCTGCCCTCGCCGCCCGGGATCCAGGCGCGATCGATGCGGACGAGCTGCTCGACCGCCTCGATGAAGACCTCCGGCGGCAGTTGCGCCATCGCCATGCGCTCGGCCGAATTCCCGAAGCGCTTGGCATTGGCGTCGGGGCGGAACAGGTTCACGCCGCCATCGTCGCGCTTGTAGGCCTTCAGGCCCTCGAAGATCTCCTGCGCGTAATGCAGGACGGCCGCGGCCGGATCGAGCGGGAAGTTGGCGCGGGATTCGACCCGCGCGCTGTGCCAGCCCTTGTCCTGGCTGTACTGGACCACGGCCATGTGATCGGTGAACACCCGGCCGAAGCCCGGGTTGGCGAGCTTGGCAGCGCGCTCCTGGTCGGAGGTCGGGTTCGTCGTCGGCTTGATGTCGAATGTCAAAGTCATGTCCTTGCTTCCCCCGCTTGATCGCCATTCGCGAGTTCTGGCGCCGACCCGTCCGATCGGGCCAGTCGGCTTCTTGAATTTCGGACCTGCCGCGACCGGCTTTTGAGCCGGTCACCGGGCAAGCATGCCACCACAGGACATGCTTTTGCGCTCGGCGGAAGTCCAGTATGGTTTGCCGAAATGCCGCTCGACATCACACGGTTGTTCGATACGTCGCCCAGGGATGCCCGTCGGGGTTGCCTACGGCCCGTTCAGACACGCCTGGAGACCCATCGCCCGCCGATGAAACGATCTAAAATTTCGTAGCGGACGATTGTTTTGTAACATTGAACCGCAGAAACGTCAATATGGCTGACATAAATTTCTCGTCTCCGACGTTGAACCCCGAGCTGCGCGCGGCTGAGCCCTCCGCGGCCGCCGGCGGCGAGCCGCTGCGCTGGGACATCATCGAGCTCTTGTTCTTCGCCTACCGCGACTTCGTCGGCGATGCCGACCATGAGCTGGAGGCGTTCGGCTTCGGCCGGGCGCATCACCGCGTGATGCATTTCGTCACACGCTATCCCGGCCTGAAGGTCGCCGATCTGCTCGACGTTCTCCGCATCACCAAGCAGTCGCTCGGACGCGTGCTCAAGCAGCTGCTCGACGAAGGCTACATCGTGCAGAAGACCGGCAACAACGATCGCCGCCAGCGCCTTCTTTTCGCCACGCCGAAGGGCGAGGCGCTGGTCGCCAAGCTGGCCGGGCTGCAGACGCGGCGCATCGATCGAGCGCTGGAGCAGATCGGACCGGCCGGCGCCGAGAAGGTCCGGCAGTTCCTGCGCGCGATGATCGATCGCGACGATCCGGACAAGGTGCTGGAAGCCATCTTCAAGACGCCTGTCGCCGCTGCCAAGGAGTGACCGTGACGATCGCCGCCATCGCCCCGCATCATCAGCAGACGCCGGCCGACGACGCGCCGCATCTCCTGCTCGTCGACGACGACCGCCGTATCCGCGACTTGCTGTCGCGCTTCCTGCGCGGCGAAGGTTATCGCGTCACCACCGCGGCGAGCGCGAGCGATGCCCGCGCCAAGCTGACGGGACTGCATTTCGATCTCCTGATCCTCGACGTGATGATGCCCGGCGAAAGCGGCTTCGACCTCGCCCGCTTCATCCGCACGCAATCCTCGGTGCCGATCGTGATGCTGACCGCACGGGCCGAGCCGGAGAGCCGCATCGAGGGCCTGCAGCTCGGCGCCGACGACTACGTCGCAAAACCTTTTGAACCGCGAGAGCTCGCGCTGCGCATCGGCAACATCCTCAAGCGCGCCGCGCCGCCGCCGGCCGAGGAGGTCGTCGAGCAGATCGCGTTCGGGCCGTTCGTCTATCATCTGGCGCGCGGCGAGCTGAAGCAGGGCGAGGAGATCGTCCACCTCACCGACCGCGAGCGCGAGATGCTGCGCATCCTCGCCAATGCCCGCGGCGAGACCGTGCCGCGCGGCGCGCTGACCGGCAACGGCACCGTCAACGAGCGCGCCGTCGACGTCCAGATCAACCGCCTGCGCCGCAAGCTCGAGAGCGATCCGGCCAACCCGCTGTTCCTGCAGGCCGTGCGCGGCATCGGCTACCGGCTGATGACGTCGGGTTGAGATGAGCGGTTGATATGCCGGGCCATTCCGATCACGTTGCCTTGAAAGCATCTGAGCTAGCTTCCTCACCGCAAGACCTGAAACGACCTGGCATCTCCGCGTCATTGCGAGCGAAGCGAAGCAATCCAGAGTCCCGCGAAGATTCTGGATTGCTTCGTCGCGGAGCCTGCCCTCGGGCTCGCCGCGGGCGAGACCCGGGGGCTCCTCGCAATGACGGAAACGGCGCGCGTTAGGATTATCATGAGCACGCTCGACACCGGCCTCACCCTGATCCGCACCGCGTCGCGGCGGGTGTCGCGCGCCAACAGCGTGGTGGGCAACGCGTTCAAGGGCTGGATGCCGACAGGCCTCTATGCCCGCGCGCTGCTGATCATGATCGTGCCGATGGTGATCCTGCAGACGGTGGTCGCGGGCGTGTTCATGGAGCGGCACTGGAACACGGTGACACGACGCCTCTCCGCCGCCGTTGTGCAGGACGTCGCCGCGCTGATCGACATCTACAAGGGCTATCCGCAGGACAAGGACCGCACCATGCTGCGCCGGATCGCGCAACAGCGGCTCAACCTGGTGGTCGACTTCCTGCCCGCCGGCGACATGCCGCCGCCGGGGCCAAAACCGTTCTTCAACCTGCTCGACCAGTCGCTGTCGAGCCAGATCGGCCGCCAGATCAGCCGCCCGTTCTGGATCGACACCGTCGGCCGCTCCAATCTGGTCGAGATCCGCATCGCGCTCGATGACGCCGTGATGCGCGTGTTCGCGCAGCGTGGCGCGGCCTACGCGTCGAACACCGACATCTTCCTGTTCTGGATGGTCGGCACCTCCTCGATCCTGCTGATCGTCTCGGTGCTGTTCCTGCGCAACCAGATCAAGCCGATCCTGCGCCTCGCAGATGCCGCCGAGAGCTTCGGCAAGGGCCGCGAGGTGCCGAACTTCCGGCCGCGCGGCGCGCGCGAGGTGCGACGCGCGGCGCACGCCTTCCTGGAGATGAAGGCGCGCATCGAGCGCACGCTGGAGCAGCGCACCGCGATGCTGGCCGGCGTCAGCCACGACCTGCGCACCATCCTGACGCGCTTCAAGCTGGAGCTGGCGCTGCTCGGCGACAGTCCCGAGATCGACGCCATGCGCAAGGACGTCGACGAGATGTCGCACATGCTGGAGGACTATCTGGCGTTCGCGCGCGGCGACAACGGCGAGATCGCGCAGCCGACCGACATCTCCAATGCGCTCGAGGAGCTGCGCAGCGACGCCGAGCGCAACGGCCATTCCGCCACGGTGTCGTTCCATGGCCTGCCTGTGGTCACCGTGAAGCCGCAGGCGCTGAAGCGCTGCCTCGGCAATCTCGTCTCCAACGCCGCCCGCCATGCCGATGCGATCGCCATCACCGGCCATCGCGACCACCGCTACCTCACCATCACCGTCGACGATGACGGCCCGGGCATCCCGGCCGACATGCGCGAGGAGGTGTTCAAGCCGTTCCTGCGCCTCGACGACGCGCGCAACCAGGACGAGGGTGGCACCGGCTTGGGCCTCGCCATCGCCCGCGACATCGCCCGCTCCCATGGCGGCGACATCACCCTCGGCGACAGCCCGATGGGCGGCCTGCGCGCGAGCGTGCGCATTCCGGTGTAGCGCGCCGCATAGCTCATTCCTGCGCGACCACGGCGTCGAGCCACGCGCAGTTCAGTGCCGGAACGCGAGGATCCGGCACGCGAACGCCGCGTGCAGCCGCGGACAGACGCATATCGCGCAGGCGCTTGCGCTGCTCATCCGGCAGGTACAATCGCTCGTGCCCCCACAGCGACGGACCGTCAAAGGTCTCATGCGGCTGCCACGTCGCAGGATCGATCACCCGGCCGCCCCAGCCATATTCGATGAAGAAGCCGGAGGGCGTGTTGACGTAGAACGAGGTCATGTGGTCGTTGGTGTGACGGCCGAGCGTGTAGGCCACGCGCCCGTCGTCGAGCTGTGCCAGATCGTAGCCCTGGCCGACGTCATCGAGACTGCCGAGTTCCACCATGAAGTGATGCAGTGTGCGGCGACCGGAGCCGACCATCGCGAAGCTGTGGTGGCGGCCGTTGACGTGGAAGAAATAGAGCTTGTACGGCGTCAGGCCGAAGTCGGACACCTTGAAGCCGAGCAGGTCGCGATAGAAGCGCAGCAGCGGCTCGACGTCCTCGACGTTGAGCACGACGTGCCCCATGCCGAGCGGCCCGGTGCGAAAGCCGGAGATCGGACGTCCCGGCCTGAAGGGATCCGAGGCGACGGCTGCACCCCAGAACACCTCGATCGTGTTGCCGGCGGGATCCTGAAAGCAGATCAGCTCGGTGACATGACGCTCGTCGGCCAGTGCCTGCGAACCGCGGGCCACCTTCACGCCGTTGTCGTCGAGACGGCTGGCGAGGCGCGCGAGCGCCGCAGCGTCGCCGACCTCCCAGCCCATGACGGCGAGCCCGCCATCGCCGCTGCCATCGACGATCAGCCGCTGCTTGCGATCATCCATCCGATAGGCCTGCACGCTGGCCGCGCGATCCACGCGCTGCATCCCGAGGAGCTCGGTCGCCATGCGTCCCCACTGCTCCGCTTGGGACGACTTGATGCCGATGTAACCGAGCGCCGTTATTTCCATCTTGTTTTCTCCCGAAAGGTGCGGGCGGAATTTCGTATCAGCTCCGCGCGGTCCTGCAGTAGACTGCCGCCCCTGCATCCGGCTCGCGTTCTCAAGACGGTATCGGCGGACGGAAACGAAGAACAGGGAGGATTTTCCAAGTGTCCAAGCAACGGACGCGATCTCCGCAAGCCCGTCCTGCGGAGGGTGTCCGCGCCTTCAAGCGGGGGCTCGACGTGCTGCGCGCGGTCAATCGGTCCGGGGGCATTCGCGCCGGCGACGTGGCGCGCCAGCTCGATCTGCCGCGGCCCACGGTCTATCGGTTGCTCGAAACACTCGAGGAACTCGGCTATGTCGCGCGCAGCGCCAGCGACGACCGCTTCCGGGTGACGCGCCACGCATTGAGCCTCGGCGACGGCTATGATCCCGGCATCTTCATCTGCCAGGTCGCCGCGCCCTATCTCGCCGAGCTCAGCCGCAGCCTGATCTGGCCGGTCGATCTGTCGACTTATGAGAACGGCGCGATGGTCATCCAGGAGACCACGCATGCGCGCAGCCCGCTCTCGATCGACCGCAGCATGATCGGCAAGCGCCTGCCGATGCTGCAGACCTCGGCCGGCCGGGCCTATCTGGCCGCTTGCCCGCCCGCAGAGCGGGACATCATCATCAACCACCTGCGACGCATCGAGAATGCGGAGGACGTTTCCTTCCTGGCGCCCGAGCGGCTGCAGCGCATGGTGACGGAAACGGCTCAGCGCGGCTATGCAATCCGCAACGAGGGCGAATTCAATCCGAAGACATCGTCGATCGCGGTGCCGATCGTGCGGGGCGACGTCGTGTTCGGCTGCATTTCGATCATCTGGATCCGCTCCGCCATGACCCTCGAGGAGGCTGTCGCTCAGTACGCGGCCCCATTGCGCGACGCCGCGGCCGCGATCCCCGTCCAGGCCTGAGCGTCCGCTGCGCGGACAGTTTGCGACCGCGCCTTGAAGGTGCGAGGCGGTTGCGGAACAGATGCGGCCATGAGCAACATGGCTGCACATTCCGGAAGCTTCGACGTCGTCATCGTCGGTCGCGGGCCCGTGGGCTCGACGCTCGCCAACCTGCTCGGCCTGTGCGGCATCCGCACCCTGATCCTGGAGCGCGAAGCCAAGGCCTATCATTTGCCGCGCGCGGTGCATTTCGACGACGAATGCATGCGCGTGTTCCAGACCATCGGCCTTGCCGACGCCATCCTGCCCCACCTTACATTGAGTCCCGGCATGCGCTTCGTCGATGCCGAGGGACGGCTGCTGCTCGACTGGCCGCGCACCCGCGAGCCGACCTCGATGGGCTGGAATCTGAGCTACCGATTCCACCAGCCCGATCTCGAAAACGTGCTCAACAAGGGACTCGCGCGCTGGCCTCATGTCGAGCTGCGCACGCGCTGTGACGTCTTCGCGCTCGAGCAGGACCACAACGGTGCGCGCGTTCGCTATGAAGACCTCGGTACCGGCCGGCTCGTCGACATCTCCTGCGCCTATGTCATCGGCTGCGACGGTGCACGTTCGCTGGTGCGCCGCTTCATCGGCTCGGCGCTGGACGATCTCGGCTTTCACGAGCGCTGGCTCGTCTGCGACGTGCTGCTGAGGCAGGAGCGGCCCGATCTCGGCGACTTCAGCGTCCAGCACTGCAACCCGCAGCGTCCCGCAACCTATATTCGCGGCACCGGCAACCGGCGCCGGTGGGAGATCACGGTTCGTCCCGACGAGGACGCGGTCGAGATCACCCAACCGGCTCGCGTGTGGGAGCTGCTCTCACCCTGGCTCCGGCCAGCAGAGGCAGAGATCGAACGCGCCGCCGTCTACACATTCCACTCCGCGGTCGCCCAGCAATGGCGTGCCGGACGGCTCTTGCTCGCAGGTGATTCCGCGCATCAGACCCCGCCTTTCCTCGGTCAGGGCATGTGTGCCGGCATTCGCGACGCGGCCAACCTCGCATGGAAGCTGGCTCGTGTGATTGCCGGCAAGGCAAGGCCTGATCTTCTCGACACCTATCAGAGCGAGCGCGCGCCGCATGTGCGCGAATTCATCGAGCTCGCGATCCGGCTGGGCGGACTCATCAACACCAGGGCGGTCGAGGCGGCGCTCGCGACCGGCACGGCACAGGGCGACGGCCAGCTCAAGCTCGACGTGCAGAAGCCACTGCTCGGCCCGGGCCTTGCCGGCGGCGATCGAAGCATGACGGGAAAGCTGGCGCCGCAATTCCGCACCCGCGATCTCGGCCGCAGCGACGACCGCGTCGGCTATCGCTTCGCGCTGCTATGCCGGTCGGGTCTCGGGACCGCAATGATCGAGCAGCATCACGCCCGCCTGACAGCCGCTGACGTCGCCGTCATTTGCGGCGAGGAAGCTGGCGGCCTCGACGGCTGGCTCGATCAGCACGGCTTCGACGCCGTGCTGATGCGCCCCGACCGCTACATCCTGGGTGCAGTCCGCACGGGCGAAGATCCCGCGGCGCTGTTGTCAGGCCTCGCCTTCCTCGCACCGCTGCCGAGCGCGGCCTGAGCGTTTCCGTTCTTTTTGAGAGGGTTCACGTATGAAGCTGGTTTCCTTTGTGATCGACGGGCGTCCCGGATACGGCGCGGTGAAGGGAGACGGTGTGGTCGACCTCGGCCGGCGCCTGCCGGCGAAGAGCCTGCGCGCGCTGATCGAGGCGGATGCGCTCGGTCGCGCCGCCGAACTGCTCGCCCGCGAACAGACCGACTATCCGCTCAGTGCGATCGCCTTCGCGCCCGTCATCCCCGATCCCGGCAAGATCATCTGCGTTGGCCTGAACTATCGCGACCACGTCGCCGAGACCGGGCGGACCGTCACCGAGAAACCTGCGCTGTTTGCGCGCTTTCCCACCAGCCAAGTCGGCCATCTGCAGCCGGTCATTCGCCCTGGTGTCTCCGAACATTTCGACTACGAGGGCGAGCTTGCGCTCGTGATCGGGAGGGCCGGCCGGCACGTCCGGCGCCAGGACGCGCTCGCGCACATCGCCGGCTATTCCTGCTACAATGAAGGCAGCATCCGCGACTGGCAGCGCCATACATCGCAATTCCTGTCGGGCAAGACCTTCGACCGGTCCGGCGCGTTCGGCCCCTGGCTGGTCACCGCCGACGAAATTCCCGACCCGTCCAAGCTGACGCTGCAGACCCGCCTCAATGGCGAGACCGTGCAGCGGACCACCACGGATCTCCTCATCACCGACGTGCCCGATCTGATCGTCTATTGCTCGACGATCATGACCTTGCTGCCCGGGGACGTGATCGTCACCGGCACGCCGGGAGGCGTCGGCTTCAAGCGCACCCCGCCTCTGTTCATGAAGCCCGGCGATACGGTCGAGGTCGACATCTCGGGCATCGGCGTGCTGCGCAATCCCGTGACTGCCGAACCGGCAGCCTGACGTCTCCGCCTCGCGGAGAACCGCGAGGCGCACCAATCAAACACGACAAAAAACCAAGTCTTCAAATCCGGGGAGGATCATCATGTCGCGCTGTCTCAGATCCAGCATCGCTGGCCTGCTGCTGCTTGCAGGCTCATCCGCGCAGGCCGAAATCAAGGGGAGCGCCATCCGTATCGGTGTGCTCACCGACATGACCGGCATCTTCGCGACCGCGATGGGGCCCGGCTCCGTGGAAGCGGCCCGGATGGCCGCTGAGGAATTTGGCGGCAAGATCAACGGCAGGCCGATCGAAATCATTCAGGCCGACCATCAGAACAAGCCGGATATCGCGGTCGCGATCGCCCGGCGCTGGTTCGAGCAGGACGGTGTGCAGGCGATCGCCGACGGCGGCAGCTCCGGCGCGGCCCTTGGCGTCCAGGAGCTGGTGCGTAGCAACGGCAAGATCTTCCTCATCTCGGGGGCCGGCGCCAACCAGCTGACCGACGAAGCTTGCGCCCCGACCTCGGTGCAATGGACGCACGACGCCTATTCGACCGCGACCGCAGTCGTCTCGGGCATCATGCAGACCAGCAAGGAGCCATGGTTCTTCATCACCGGCGACTACGCGTTCGGTCATTCGGTGGAAGCGACCGCGCGCGCCCGCATCGCCGAGCTCGGCGGCAAGGTCGCCGGCAGCGTCAAGGCGCAGCTCGGCACGCCGGACTACGGATCCTTCCTGCTGCAGGCCCAGGCCTCCGGCGCCAAGATCCTGGCGCTCAACGTCGCCGGCGACAATGCCACAGCCATCAAGCAGGCCGAGGAGTTCGGGCTTGCGGCCCAGGGCATGAAGATCGTGCCGATGTCGTTCCAGAACGTGGACATTGAAGCCATCGGCCTCAAGGCGACGCAGGGCGATCTCATCGTCACCAGCTTCTTCGAGGATGCCTCCCCCGCCGCGCGCCGCTTCTCCGACGCGTTCTACGCGCGCCGGAAGGCGATGCCGTCACAGATACATGCCGGGGTCTATTCGGCCGTGCGGCACTATCTGCAGGCAGTGAAGGATGCCGACAGCGACGACGGCGCAAGCGTGATGGCCCGGATGAAAGCCACGCCGGTCTCGGACGCCTATGCGGACCACGGCCAGATCCGCGACGACCAGCGCATGGTGCACGACCTGTATCTGGTCCAGGTCAAGACCCCTGCCGAATCGAAGGGCCCCTGGGACTTCGTCAAGCTGGTGACGAAGATCGCCCCCGATCAGGCGTTTCGCCCGCTCGACCGCAGCAAGTGCAGCCTGGTCGGCAAGTGAGCACATGAGCGACCAAGCATGATTCCGGACGATCAGCGCGCCGTCATCATCACCGCCGCGGGCGGCCCGGAGGTCCTGTCGGAGCGACAGGACTGGCCGGTCCCGCGCCTCGGACCAGACGATGTGCTGATCGAGGTCGCAGCCGCCGGCATCAACCGTCATGACTGCAACCAGCGCGCTGCCGGGCCGTCGCGGGAGCCCAATCCCGTGCCGGGGTTGGAAGTCTCGGGGCGCATCGTAGCCTGCGGTGCCAACGCTCCTCCGGGACGATTGGGTGAAGCGGTCATCGCACTGACCGACGGCGGCTCATACGCGCAATACGTCGCCACCGATCAGCATCTTGCCCTGGACTTGCCGAGCGGCCTCGACTTGATCCAAGGCGCCGCCCTGCCCGAGGCGCTGTTCACGACCTGGTTCAATTTCTTCGAGCTGATGCGCATGATGCCCGGCGAGACGGCCCTGATTCATGGCGGCAGCAGCGGCGTCGGCACGATCGCGATCCAGCTCCTGCGCGCGCTGGGTCATCCCGTCATCGCCACCGCCGGCACCGCAGAGAAGCGCGCCGCGGCGCTCAGGCTCGGCTGCAGCGCCGTGTTCGACTACGCCGATCCTGATCTCGCCGAGCAGATCCGCGCGGCGACGGGGATGCACGGTGTCGACTGCATCCTCGACACCTCCGCAGGCGCTCACATCGCGCAGGACCTTGTGGCGCTCGCAATGGGCGGACGGATCGCCCTGCTCTCAGCCGGACATGGGAACGAGTTGGCGGTGCCGCTGCGCGGCCTGATGGCGCGCCGGGCCAGCATCACCGGCGCGTTCCTGCGTTCGACGGCACTGGACCTCAAACGACGCATCGCGGCCGACCTGCGGCAACGCGTCGGGCCCCTTCTCGGGACGGCCATTCGGCCGCACATCGACAGCATCTATCGCTTGTCCGAGGCGGCCGATGCGCACACCCGCATGGAGACGAGCCGACATATCGGGAAGATCGTGCTTTGCGTCCGCGAATGAGCGACGATCCATGTCTCTGCGCTCGTGCCGCCAAACGCAACGGCCGCCCGCCTACTGCTTGGCACCCGGAATGAGGTTCTTCAGCTTGTTCATGTCCTTGATGTTCATCTTCATGCCACCGGGCATGACGATGTCGCCGGGCTTCTGGTCGGGCTTGCAGGCGCCGAGCCACTTCGCCTCGATGGTCATCGCGGTCTCCTTGGCGGCGCCGGCGGCACCGCCCTGGATGCGCGAGGTGGTCTTCACCGTGTAGGCCGAGTTGAAGTCACCGGTGATGTCGGCATGCGAGGTCGTGTTCATGCCGCCGAAGCTGCAGACGGCATCACTGACATAGCCGGTTGCGGTCTTCTGGATGTCCTGCTTGGAGCAGACCTGCTGCGCCATCGGCGAGGCCATGTTGTTCATGTCCCTGTCGGTGGTCTCGTCGGTGCAGTGCTGCATGGTCATCTCCGGCAGCTGGCCGCCGGACCTGACCATCTTCAATTCCCACAGGCCCGCCTTGCGCACCGGCAGGTCCACGGCACGGGCCTCGTGACTCGCGGTCACGCTGAGGAGACAGCAGGCCAGAAGGCCGATGGCAGTGCGTGTGCAGGTCATGTGTTCCGTTCCGGCTCGTTGCGCGATGTCGGAGCGAATGCCGCCAAAAGATGGCAATTAGGAGAACGTTAGTACAGCGTCCGCAGCGGCCGTTGTGCCGAGCCATAGGGCACCCAGCGGCAGGCGAACGAGACGTAGCCGCCGTAGCGCGCATCGACGGCGCGGAACTTCGCGACCTTGCCGTAGGAGGCGCAATGATCGACCGCGAGCTGGCGCGCATCCGTGCGCTGGGCCAGCTGGTAGGCGATGATGCCGCCGGTGTCGTTGCCCTTGAAGGGCGGCACCACGTCGGCGTGGGCCGATGCGGTAGCCAGCAGCATCCCGACGGCCACGAGGCCTGCAGTCTTCACGAATCCGGCCTTCAGCGTCCGCATTGCATTCTCCTCGAGCTGGCCTGCCATCCTAAAGGTCCTGTGCGGTCAAGAAAAGAACACCAGCCTCGCGTTAACAGGACTAATCGTGGAGTGTTGCCGCGTTGCACTTGACCTCCTGTGGCCGCCGCGGCACGGTCCACGCTCCCGGATCAGCCTTGCGGACGGCCCATGCGCGACTTCAGCTCACCTTTCAAGATGTTCGGCGCCGCCTGTGGCGCGCTGCTTGCCGCTATCGTCGCCACCGCCCCGGCTCAGGCCGCCAATCCGCTCGAAATGAATTTCTGGCTCTCCGGTCCGAAGTACGAAGGCCGGGTTGCCCCCTGCGAGGCGGCCATTCCGACCATCGTGTCGCGATTCCAGGACAAGGAGAGCACCTTCTGGAATTCCTCGCTGACGATCACCGGCGTCGCCAACGTCCATGAGATCGCCTTCCGCCCCTGGCAGTCCGACAATATTCCGCGCCGCTTCTGCACCGGCAGCGTGATGATCAGCGACGGCAAGGCGCGCACCGTCAACTTCTCGATCATCGAGGATGGCGGCTTCGCCGGCTATGACCAGGGCGTCGAGTTCTGCGTCGTCGGCCTCGATCGCAACTGGGCCTTCAATCCGGCCTGCCGCGCCGCCAAGCCCTGATTCGATTTTGTCGGACCATCGGCCGCTCGCGCGGGCGGCCGGCTGACGAATGGCTGCCTCGGGGCAGCCATTTTGTTCTTGAAATGTTCCAACGCGCTGCTAGGCTCCTGGCATTGTCCGGGGAGTTCGCCATGTTCGATTGCCTGCGCCGACCTGCCGTCCTGTTGTCCATAACGATCGCCTGCTTTGCCCTCTTGGTGGGTGTGCTCGCGGCTGGCTCCGCCGAGGCGCAGGACCGTCGCCAGAACGCGCCGGGCGCGTTCGACTTCTACGTTCTCTCGCTATCCTGGTCGCCCTCGTACTGTGCCGAAGCCGAGGAGCGAGGCGGCCGCGGCAACCGGTCCCAGCAGTGCGGCGGCCGGCCCTACTCGTTCGTCGTGCACGGGCTGTGGCCGCAATACGAGAACGGCTACCCCGAATATTGCGAGCAGCCGGCGCCGCGCCTGCCGCGCAACATCATGACCTCGATGCTCGACCTGATGCCGGCGCCGGGCCTGATCTACAACGAGTGGGACAAGCACGGCACCTGCGCCGGCCTGTCCGCGAAGGCCTACTTCGAAATCATCCGCAAGGCCCGCGCCGCCATCAAGATCCCGCCGGAATTCCTCGATCTCGCGGAGGCCAAGACGGTGGCGCCGGGGGCGGTCGAGGAGGCCTTCATCAAGGCCAACCCCAAGCTCACGACATCGGGCATTGCCGTCACCTGCAACCGCACCAGGCTGAGCGAGGTCCGGATCTGCCTGTCGAAGGATCTGGAGTTTCGCAACTGCGACGAGATCGACCGCCAGGCCTGCCGGCGCGACGAGGTCAACATGCCGCCGGTCCGCGGCGGCTAGCGACGGCCGAATCGGGCGACCGCAGTGCGTCGGCCTGCGGCGCCTCTCGCCGCGGCGCTGATCCGATGCTCTCTGGATCCATCCGGCGCATCGACGGGGTACCCTTTTGACGCGGAACGGCGTAACTCGTGCCGCATGAACTACCGACACGCCTTTCACGCCGGCGGCTTTGCCGACGTCATCAAGCACATCGTGCTGACGCGCATCCTGATCTACCTCCAGGAGAAGCCCGCTGCGTTCCGGGTGATCGACACCCATGCCGGCGCAGGCCTGTACGATCTCACCGGCGACGAGGCCATCCGCAGTGGCGAGTTCCTCACCGGCATCGCTCGCGTGCTGCAGGCGCGCTTCTCCGAGCAGGCCTATGCACTCTTGTCGCCCTATCTCGACATCATCAGATCGTTCAATCCGAAGGCCGAGCTCGTCGCCTATCCCGGCTCGCCGCTGATCGCGCGCGCGCTGCTGCGGCCGCAGGACCGCATGACCCTGTGCGAGCTCGCGCCGATCCCCCGCAAGCAGCTGATCGATCAGTTGCGCCGCGACACCCAGGCCCGCGTCGTCGATCTCGACGGCTGGGTCGCCCTGCCCGCCTTCGTGCCGCCAAACGAGCGCCGGGGCGTGGTGCTGATCGATCCGGCGTTCGAGGCCAAGGATGAGTTCGAGCGGCTCGCGGACCGCTTTGCTGCGGCCTTCGCAAAGTGGACCACCGGTATCTACGTGCTCTGGTATCCCGCCAAGAACCGGCGTGCGACGGAAGAGCTGACCGATCGCGTCGCGGCGCTCGCGGCCGCGGCCAAGCCGCCGGGCAAGGTGCTGCGGATCGAGTTCAGTGTTGCGCCGCAGATCGAAGGCGAGGCGCTGACCTCGACCGGGCTGCTGATCGTCAACCCGCCCTGGACATTGCATGACGAGTTGAAGCTCATCCTGCAGGAACTGCAGAAGCCGCTCGGCCAGGGCGGCGCGGCGCGCTTCCGGATCGAATTCCCCAAAGCTTGAAACGGCGACTGGTCGAAAAGCCGTAGTCAATCGGCGCGGAACCGTATTATTGTGTCTAATTGTAAGACTGGCTTTACGTTCCGCTTCCGCGAATGGTTGCGGCGGGGTGATCAAGGCCTAACAAGATCCAGACGATCCGGCGTGGCGAGCGCTGGGCGTTAAGGTGGCCAACGCTTTCCGATCAAAGTGATGTCCGGTCGGACGCTGCGCAGAGCGCGCAGTGGAGGAAGCATTGCGGGGGAGGAGTTTCCCGATGGCCATGACTGGGACGGTCAAGTTCTTCAATGGTGAGCGCGGCTACGGCTTCATCAAGCCGGACGACGGTGGACGCGACGTGTTCGTGCACATCACGGCGGTGGAGCGCGCGGGCCTGAAGGATCTGACCGAGGGACAACGGATCAGCTTCGAGGTAGAGCCGGACAAGAAGGGCAAGGGCCCGAAGGCGGTGAACCTGGTCCTGTCGTCTTAGGGCGAGCCCACCAGGCGACGGTTCACGCACCAGCGTGAGACTGCAGCCGCGGGCGCCTCGACGGCATCTCATTCGTTCGTTTGGAAGCTGCCGGCAGCGCCGCCGGCTCGCGTGCACAGCATTGCCGGCTCGTACGTGCAGGCCGCGCGCGATGCTGCATGCCTCCAGATTGCACGGAGCACTACGACAAAAGGGACTCCGACAAAAAAATCCCGGCCGCGCGAGCGGCCGGGAGGTTGTCGTTGGACGTTTCTTCTTCCTATTCCCTCGTTGCCATCAGAAGTGGAAGTTGATGCCTGCGCGCACAACTCCAAACCGATAGTCGTTCTTCGCCCCCGTGATCACGAAATTGCTGCTGTCGAGATCGACGTAGAGATACTCGATCTTGGCGGTCCAGTTCTGCGCCAGGCCGAACTCGGTGCCGGCACCGAGCGTCCAGCCCACCGTGGTGTGCGATTCCGAAAGACCGAAGGTCTCGGCGCGCAGGCCGCCAAAGGCGAGGCCGCCGGTGCCGTAGAACAGGATGTTGTTGAAGGCGTAGCCGGCGCGGCCGCGCAATGTGCCGAACCATGGGTTCGAGAACTTCCACGGCGCAAAGGTGTCGTTGGCGCCGGTCAGGTTGATATCGCCCTCGGCGCCGAACACCCATGGGCCGTTCTGCCAATTGTACCCCGCGGTCAGGCCGCCGGTGAGGCCGGACGGCTTGGTCGGGTTGTTGCCGACGGTGCCCCATTCGTAGCCCAGCGTGCCGCCGAGATAGGGGCCGGCCCAGCTATAGGCGTTGAGGGGCTGGCTCACGGTATAGGGCGCGCCGCGCCCATAGCCGAGATCGGCCGCCTGCGCCGAGACCGATCCGAGAGCCGCCGCGCCCAAGCCCGCCGCGGCGGCAGCACCGACCAAGAACCTGTTCATCGCTCACTCCACGCAACTCGCCGTCACCACCCGGAGCATGCGCCGCGCGACTGTGCCGCGCGGGCCGACGTGGTTACGGAACTCTCGCTTCTTTCGTGAGCTTTTATCGAGAGTTTTAGGTTAAGCCGTTGTTAAGCCGGGTTACCCGGCCATTAACGTGCTTAACGAAGCGTTACCGCCCTGCCCTGTGCATGGCGCCATCGCAAGCTGGCGAGGCGGCGCGGCAGCGCTTAATTTGTTGGACATGACCACCCACAGCTCCGACCCATCCAAGGCGCCGACGCCCCCGAGCCGGCGTGGCGCGGCCGACCTGCCGCCCGAGACCATCGACACGCCCGATCTCGATCCCGCCGCCTCGGCTGCGGACGAGGACGATGACGGCCGGCTGCCGGAGCTGGCCGAGGAGAGCCTGGAGGCGGTCGGCGAAGGCCCGCTCGCGATCGGCCACGCGGCGATCGAGAATGCCGTGCGGCTCGCGCCGACCTCGCCCGGCGTCTACCGCATGCTCAATACGGCCCATGACGTGCTCTATGTCGGCAAGGCCAAGAACGTCAAAAAGCGCCTGTCATCCTATGCGCGGGCCAACGCGCCGCTGCCGGCGCGCATCCTGCGCATGATCGCGGCCACCGTGACCGTCGAGATCATCTCGACCACGACCGAGACCGAGGCGCTGCTGCTCGAAGCTAACCTGATCAAGCAGCTCAAGCCGCGCTTCAACGTGCAACTGCGCGACGACAAGTCGTTCCCCTACATCCTGATCACCGGCGACCATTGGGCGCCGCAGATCCTCAAGCACCGCGGCGCGCAGTCCAGGCCGGGGCGCTATTTCGGTCCGTTCGCCTCGGCCGGCGCCGTCAACCGCACCATCACAGCGCTGCAGCGCGCCTTCCTGATCCGCTCCTGCACCGATTCGTTTTTCGAGAGCCGCACCCGCCCCTGCCTGTTGCACCAGATCCGCCGCTGCGCCGGGCCCTGCACCCAGGAGATCGACTTCCCCGGCTACACCGAGCTCGTGCGCGAGGCGACCGACTTCCTGTCCGGACGCAGTCAGGCCGTGAAGGCGCTCCTGGCGACCGAAATGGAGAAGGCGTCTGGCGAGCTCGAATTCGAGACTGCCGCTGTCTATCGCGACCGTCTCGCGGCGCTGTCGGCGATCTCCTCGCAGCAGGGCATCAACCCGCGCACCGTCGAGGAAGCCGACGTGTTCGCCATCCACCAGGAGGGCGGCTATTCCTGCGTCGAGGTGTTCTTCTTCCGCACCGGCCAGAACTGGGGCAACCGCGCCTACTTCCCGCGCGCGGAGAAGAGCTATCTGCCGGAGGAGGTGCTGTCGGCGTTCATCACGCAGTTCTACGACGACAAGCCGCCGCCGAAGCTGATCCTGCTGTCGCATGAGATCGAGGAAGCCGAGTTGCTCGCCGAGGCGCTGTGCGTCAAGGCCGGCCACAAGGTCGAGGTGTCCTGCCCGAAGCGCGGCGAGAAGAAGGACCTGGTCACCCATGCGCTGACCAATGCGCGCGAGGCGCTGGGCCGCAAGCTCGCCGACACCGCAACGCAAAGCCGGCTGCTGGAGGCGATGACCACAACGCTCGGCCTGCCGCAGGTCCCGAAGCGCATCGAGGTCTACGACAACAGCCACATCCAGGGCACCAACGCGGTCGGCGCGATGGTCGTCGCCGGCCCCGACGGCTTCATGAAGAACCAGTACCGCAAGTTCAACATCAAGTCGGAAGGTCTCACGCCCGGCGACGACTACGCCATGATGAAGGAGGTGCTGCAGCGCCGCTTCAAGCGGCTGGTGTCACCGTCGGAGAAGGATGTCGCACGCGCGGCCAAGGAGGACGACGTGCCGCAATGGCCCGACCTCGTCATCATCGACGGCGGCCGCGGCCAGCTCAATGCCGTCCGCGAGATCTTCACCGAGCTTGGCGTCACCAACGTCGCGCTGATGTCGGTCGCCAAGGGCCCCGATCGCGACGCCGGCCGCGAGACGCTGTTCATCCCGGAGCGGGAGGCGATCAAGCTCGAGCCGCGCGACCCCGTGCTGTATTTCATCCAGCGGCTGCGCGACGAGGCACATCGCTTCGTCATCGGCTCACATCGCAAGCTGCGCAAGAAGGACATCCGCGAGGCCGGCCTGCAGGAGATCCCCGGCATCGGTCCGTCGCGCAAGCGCGCGCTGCTGCACCATTTCGGCACGCTGAAGGAGATCGAGCGCGCCTCGATCGCCGACCTCGGCAAGGTGCCCGGCGTGAGCGCCGAGAGCGCGCGCAAGATTTTTGAATACTTCCACAGCAACGCGGGTTGAGGCTGCGGCCTCCCGATCCGGCGCAAGCCCGGCTCTCTCCGCCCGTTCATTTCGGGGAGCCCCCCCCCGCGAGCCCGGAATCCATACTCACATGGGGACGGGACCCGTTGTGGCGCTCATCCCCGCATCATCCAGACAATCGTGGTTATGGATTCCGGGCTCGCGCTACGCGCGCCCCGGAATGACGGAGCGGCCGGGCCCGCCGCCTCCCGACGGCGCTGCCAGCACGCAGAAAGTATTTTACCCGGATATAAATATCCGATATACGCCCGGGTGATAATCAGGAGCCCGTCATGACCCCCGACCAGCGCAAGGTGGCCGTCGCCGCCTACAAGGAGCGCAAGAGCCCTGCCGGCATCTTTGCCGTCACCTGCGCCGCCACCGGCGAGCGCTGGATCGGCTGCGCGCCGGATCTCGACAAGATCCAGAACCGGCTGTGGTTCACCCTGCGCCAGGGCGGCCACCGCCGCGGCGGGCTGCAGGCGGCGTGGACCGCCCACGGCCCTGACGCGTTCAGTCTTGAGGTGATCGAGACGTTCGATGAGGAGACGCTGGCCTATGTCCGCGACCGAGTGTTCGCGGAACGCCAGGCGCATTGGTGCGCGGTGCATGGCGCGGAGGCCATCTGAGGCTTCCTCTCAAACATTCGCCCGGCTGTCACCGCACTGCAATAAGGTCGCGGCCACGCGTCGCGGCCGCCGATCTGGGCACTGGCGCGACCGCGTCCGGTTGCTTAATGAAGCGTTGCGGCTCGCGTTGCCTCGCGCGCGAGAGTTCCTATCTCCGCAAGGCTTTGTTGCGATTTGCGTCATATCTGCGTCATCCTGTCCGGGCGGCTCGGCTCGAAGGTTGACGTTCGCACGGCATCAGTATTGGTACACGGGATGAATATTGCGACCACACGCGTGCCCAGCAAGACGTCGACGTCCCTGCCGAACATCCTGACCTATACGCGCATCGCCGCGATACCGGTCGTGGTCGGCTGCATCTACGCGCAGTCGGTCTGGATGTATCCTTTGTGGCTCCGCTGGGTCGCCGTTGCGGTGTTTATTGCGGCTGGGATCACCGACTACCTCGACGGTCATTTCGCGCGGATCTGGAACCAGCAATCGGCATTCGGCCGTATGCTCGACCCGATCGCCGACAAGCTTCTGGTTGCCTCCTGCCTGCTGATGCTGGCCGCCGACAGCACCATCCAGAACTGGTCGCTGTGGGCGGCCATTGTGATCCTGTGCCGCGAGATCCTGGTGTCGGGCCTGCGCGAATATCTCGCCGCGCTGCGCGTCTCGGTGCCGGTGACCAAGGTCGCCAAATGGAAGACCACGATGCAATTGGTGGCAATCGGCTTCCTGCTCGCGGGCGAGGCGGGCGATGCCGCGGTCGCCCAGGTCTCGACGGCCGTTGGCCCGATCGTGAGCGGGATCGGAATTTGGCTGCTCGGCTTGTCGGCGGTCTTCACCATCTACACCGGCTACGACTATTTCCGCGCCGGCATCCACCACCTCATCGAGGCAGACTAGCGATGAAGGTGAAGTATTTCGCCTGGGTGCGCGAGCGCATCGGCAAGGCCGAGGAGACCATCGAGCCGCCGGCGGATGTCCGCACGGTCAGCGAGCTGATCGCCTGGCTCAGCGCGCAGGGCGAGGACTACGCCTATGCGTTCGAAAAGCCCAAGGTGATCCGCACCGCCATCGACCAGACCCATGTGCAGCCGGATGCGGCCATCGCCGGCGCCCGCGAGATCGCGTTCTTCCCGCCGATGACCGGCGGCTGAGGCCGAGCGCCGGACCGGCAGACCAGGACACGGCATCATGACCGCGATCGTCACCGTCCGCGTGCAGCACGAGGATTTCGACACCGCCGCCGAGATCGCGGCGCTCAGCCATGGCCGCACCGACATCGGCGCCGTCGTCACCTTCTCCGGCCTGTGCCGCGGCAACGACCATGACACGCCGATCAGCGCGCTCACGCTCGAGCACTATCCCGGGATGGCGGAAGCGGAGATCATGCGCCATGCCGAACAGGCGATGACGCGCTGGCCGCTGCAGGGGCTGACCGTGATTCACCGCTTCGGCCGGATCCGGCCGGGCGAGAACATCGTGCTGGTGGTGACCGCGTCGAGCCACCGCCAGGCGGCGTTCGAGGCCGCGGAGTTCCTGATGGATTATCTCAAGACCAACGCGCCATTCTGGAAACGCGAGGAAACCGAGGACGGCGGCAGCTGGGTCGAGGCCAGGAGCCACGATGACGCCGCCGCAGCGCGCTGGACAAGGTGATGGCGAAGACGGTCAAGACGGCAGCGCCGCGCAAGGCGGCGGCACTGAGGCTGCCGAAGGTCAATGCGGGCGAGCTGGTGAGCCTGCTCGACTACCTGCGCTACGCCGTGAGCTGCTTCCAGAACGCCGATCTGGTGTTCGCGCACGGCACCACCGATCCGGTGTCCGAGGCCGCCTTCCTGATCGGCGAGGCGCTGCATCTGCGCCCCGATCAGTTCGAGACCTTCGTCACGGCCCGGGTCACCGCCGCCGAAGGCAAGACGATCCTCGACCTGATCTCGGCCCGAATCACCACGCGCAAGCCGGCGGCGTATCTGGTCAACAAGGTCTATATGCGCGGCCTGCCGTTCTATGTCGACGAGCGCGTCATCGTGCCGCGCTCGTTCATCGGCGAGCTGCTGGAGACGCATTTCGGTGGCGCCGAGGGCGACGGCACCTCGCTGATCGACGATCCCCTGGCGGTCGACAGCGTGCTCGACCTCTGCACCGGCTCCGGCTGCCTCGCCATCCTCGCGAGCCGCCACTTCCCGAATGCAGTCATCGACGCGGTCGACATCTCCAAGGATGCGCTCGCCGTCGCGGCGAAGAACGTCGCCGCCTACGATCTCTCCGGGCGCGTCTCGCTGCACCGCGGCGACCTGTTCGCCCCCCTCAGCCAGCGCCGCTACGATCTGATCATCACCAACCCGCCCTATGTTGATGCCGAGGGCATGGCCGGCTTGCCGCGGGAATGCCGCGCCGAGCCGGCGCTGGCCTTCGATGGCGGCGCTGATGGCCTCGACATCATCCATCGCATCCTCGGCCAGGCGCGCGACCACCTGACCGCCGAAGGCGGGCTGTTGTGCGAGGTCGGCCGCGACCGTCCGCAGATCGAGGCGGCGTATCCCGACCTGCCGCTGCTCTGGCTCGACACTGAGGACTCCGAGGGCGAGGTGTTCTGGATCACCGCGCGCGATCTCGTCTGAGACGCGGCTGCCTGAGGCACACCCGCGCGGTTGGCGCGAAATGACGCGGCGACTTCCAATATGCGGCACAATCTGCTGCTGCTGTGCAGAATCCGCTCACCAGGGCAGCAGGAACGCCGGACCTTTGACATTTCCGTCTGCGCGCGAAGCTGATAACTTGCAGCCGGCCCGGATCAGCGGCTGACAACGTCGGCGCACCCATTCAGGCCCATCAAGCACGATCCGTTTCGGCAAGCTTTTCTGGCACCGGTTCGCCACCTTTCCGGATCATGCTGCCGCCGTCGCACAACCGTCCGAGAGGTCCCCATGCTGGACAAGAGCCCCCGCCCCGCCGTCACCGTTCCGAATGATCTTGCCGCGCATTGGATGCCGTTCACCGCGAACCGCGCGTTCAAGAAGAACCCGCGCCTGCTCGCCGGTGCCAAGGACATGCACTACATCACCGTCGACGGCCGCAAGATCATCGATGCCGCCGCCGGCATGTGGTGCTGCAATGCCGGCCATGGCCGCAGCCAGATCGCCGAGGCGATCGGCAAGCAGGCCGCGGCGCTCGACTATGCGCCGCCGTTCCAGTTCGGCATTCCCCAGGCCTTCGAGCTGGCGAACCGCATCGCCGACCTCGCGCCCGCCGGCCTCGATCACGTGTTCTTCTGCAACTCCGGCTCGGAGGCGGCCGACACCGCGCTGAAGATGGCGCTGGCCTACCACCAGATCAACGGCCAGGGCAGCCGCACCCGCCTGATCGGCCGCGTCCGCGGCTATCACGGCGTCGGGTTCGGCGGCACCTCGGTCGGCGGCATCGTCAACAACCGCAAGCTGTTCGGCACCTTGCTGACCGGCGTCGACCACATCCCGGCCACCTATGACCGCGAGAAGCAGGCCTTCACCAAGGGCGAGCCGGAATACGGCGCGCACTTCGCCGATGAGCTCGAGAACCTCGTCAACCTGCACGGCGCCAACACCATCGCCGCCGTGATCGTCGAGCCGATGGCCGGCTCGACCGGCGTGATCCCGGCGCCGAAGGGCTATCTCAAGCGGCTGCGCGAGATCACCCAGAAGCACGGCATCCTGCTGATCTTCGACGAGGTCATCACCGGCTTCGGCCGCCTCGGCTACGCCTTCGCCGCCGAGCGCTATGGCGTGACGCCTGACCTTCTCACCTTCGCCAAGGGCGTCACCAATGGTGCGGCTCCGATGGGCGGCGTGCTGGTGCGTGACACCATCCATGACGCCTTCATGAGCGGCCCCGAGCACATGGTGGAGTTCACCCACGGCTACACCTACTCGGCGCATCCGATCGCCTGCGCGGCCGGCCTCGCCACGCTCGACATCTATCGCGACGACAAGCTGTTCGAGCACGCCCGCGTGATCGAGCCGAAATTCGCCGATGCGGTGATGTCGCTGAAGGGCCTGCCCAACGTGCTCGACATCCGCACCGTCGGTCTCACTGCGGGCATCGATCTCGCCTCGCTGCCGGACGCGGCCGGCAAGCGCGGCTACTCGGCGATGGAGACCGCTTTCCACGACAACGACCTGATGCTGCGCATCGCCGGCGACACGCTGGCGCTGACCCCGCCGCTGATCGTCAGCGAGGATCAGGTCGGCGAGATCATCGAGAAGGTCGGCAAGGTCATCAAGGCCGTCGCATAAGCCGCGCGCGGACATCGTCAGCCAACAAGAATGGCGGCCCCGGTGGCCGCCATTTCCTTATCTGGACTGCTTCCCAGCAGCGGTCATTCCAGGGCAATCGTCAACGCGGCCGCGCGTTGGCGATTGAACCCGGAATCTCGCGCTTGTTGGGAAGGGACGCAAGGCAATATCGGGATTCCTGGTTCAAGGCCTGCGGCCTTGCCCCGGAATGACGTTGGTTGGCATAGCTATTCATACGGTCTCGCTCTGGCTCCGCATCGGTCGTGCGCCGCCATCACCTTATGAAGTCCGCTCCTACCCGGCGTGTGGGAGAGCATCCCCGATCGCAAGTAGCTTGCCCTGCAAGGATTGCCGCAGAACGGCACGCCTGATTGCCGGGAACCTTCGCAAATCCTCCACGTTCATGTCGCGAGCCGGCGGTTTGCGCGGCGAACGGATTGTCGGAGGACGCGCATGCTTGCACCGCCAGGAGAGCTGTTGCGCTTGGGACTCGAGCAGAGGCTCAACCGCGTGAAGCGCGCGACCCAGTCTTACATACGTGATCGCGCGCGACAGGCCACCGGCACCGTGACGTCCTACGCCGTCGCGGCCGGGATGTTCGCCACTGCGGGCGTCTTCCTGATCGCCGCCTGCATTGTCGGGCTGACGGCGCTGTTCCGCTGGGTGGAAATGACCTACGGCCTGTTCACCGCGTTCGCGGTGGTCGGCGGCATCCTGGTCGCGCTGGCGGTGATCTGCGCGATCATCGCCGCGGTGAAGCTCCGCAGCCCGTCGCCGCATTATCCTTCACTCTCCAGCCGGCTGCGCGTGGCGATCGCCGCGCCGGTGGCCCAGGAACCCGATGCGGACGAGATCGATCCCGACACCATCCCCTTGGCTCCGTCATCGACGTCGCCGAATCACGCGAGCGGAGTTGCGGGCGCACTCGGACGGGTCAACGTGCCCGTCGGTGTCGCCGTTGCGGCACTGCTGCTCGGCGTGGCCGCCCTGCGCAGGCGTCACCGCAGCAAGTGAGCCTGCCCGGACAGCGACAGGCGCGGTTCGACGGACATCGAAGCATAACGGGCTCAGTTGAGCTGATCCGCGTCGGGATCGCTGCCGCTCCTGGAGCGCCTACATGCGCCGATCAGGCGAAGGGCGTCGCGAGCATGTCTAAAGATGTCTGGAATCCGCACGGCGCGTACTCCGGCGTTCTACGGACCCGCGACACTACGATGACACTCCGCTTGCCGAGCTGAACTTGCGTAAATGACACGCAGACGAGAAATCATCGGCGTCTCCCGGTATTTGAATCCCGCCCACTATCCTCGCGAATCAACAGAAGTGCTAAGGTTGCGTTCGGTTGGGAGCGCCGCGCAGCATGATCCGTATCTCCACGATTTTCATTGCCGTTTGTATGGTTCTGGTCGCGGCCTCGCTCGGCCTGATCCTGTATTCGGTGGCCGGTATCAGTGGCTCGGAATCGGCGATCGTCGCGCTCACCGCACTGACCTTCCTGATTCTCTACAACGCCGTGTCGATGCGACTGCGCGACCGCACCGATGTCGGCAGCCAGATCGCCGATCTGTCACGCGGCACCGCCGACCTCGCGCGCCAGGTCGCCGAGTTCGGCCGGCGGCTGTCGGCGGTCGAGGGACGCATCGTGTCGTCGAACTCGGTCAGCGCCGATCGCCTCCAGGGTGTGATCGGCGAGATCAATGAGCTCGGCGGACTGATGAAGCAGCTCGCCGTCACCGTGGCCCAGCACGAGGACCTGATCGCGGCCATCCCGCCGGCAACACCACCGGGAGCTGGGGCCAGCGCGGTTCGCGACGCCGATCGCCCGCTCCCGGCGACCGCTTCCTCCAGCGGCGCGCTCGAGATGAACGCGCTGCCGTCGAGCGGCGTCGAGCAGAAGGTGGCCGAGACCTCCGGCACGTTCAGCGCAGCACCGGCTGCCGCCCCCCTGCCGCCCAAACCGCAGGCCCCGGCGGTCACGGCCGTGCCGCGCAGCCAGCCGCAGATCCTCGCCGCCGTCAAAGGCGCGATCGAGGACAACCGCCTCGACATCTATCTGCAGCCGCTGGTAACGCTGCCGCAGCGCAAGGTGCGCTTCTACGAGGCCGTAACCAGGCTACGCGACGAGCGCGATCAGGTGGTCGCGGCCGAGGACTTCATCAGCATCGCGGAAGCCGCCGGCCTGGTCGGGCGCATCGACCACATGGTCCTGCTTCGCTGCGTCCAGGTGCTTCGCCGCCTGATGGTTCGCAACAAGGACGTCGGCATCTTCTGCAACATCTCCTCGGCCACCCTGAGCAGCCCTGCAAACTTTTCACAATGCCTCGATTTCCTCGAAGCCAATCGCGCTCTGGCGCCGTCCTTCGTGCTCGAATTCAAGCAGTCGACCTTTCGCAGCCTGGGCCCGACCGAGACCGAGCACCTCGCGGCCCTGGCGCAGCGCGGCTACCGCTTCTCGATCGACCACGTCACCGACCTCCGGTTCGAGCCGCGCGAGCTCGCTGATCGCGGTGTCCGCTTCATCAAGGTTCCGGCCGTGCTGCTGCTCGACCCCAAGCAGAGCTCGGCCTCGGACATTCATCCAACCGATCTCTCCGATCTGCTGGGCCGCTTCGGCATCGACCTGATCGCCGAGCGGATCGAAGGCGAGAACAGCGTCGTCGACCTGCTCGACTACGACGTCCGCTTCGGCCAGGGCTTCCTGTTCGCGCCGCCCCGCCCATTGCGACCGGAGGGCGCATCTGCTACCGGCGATGCCGCCGCCGGCCCATCGGGCGGGCAGGACATCAAGATTCAGGACCCCAATGCCGCCGGCACCACCTCTCTCGACGTGTCACACACCAACGCTCCGACGCGCAGCGGCAATGCCGCCCTCGCCCGCCGTGTCGCCGGCACCATCTGAGATCAGCCGCCTGCCATGACCGTTCTCCGCTTCGAAGAGCGGCTGCGCGATCTTGTCGGCCGCAAGCAGGTTTTGCTGAGCGACATCTGGGGCGTGGTCCATAACGGGCTGGAGTCCTTCCCCGACGCCTGCGACGCGCTGCACCACTTTCGCCGCCAGGGCGGTACGGTGATCCTGATCACCAACGCACCGCGGCCGGCCGATTCGGTCCAGCGCCAGTTGCGCAAGCTCGGCGTCGCCGACGAGGTCTACAGCGCCATCGTCTCCTCCGGCGATTTGACCCGCCACTACGTGGCCGATCATCCCGGCGGCAAGGTGTTCTGGCTCGGCCCCGAGCGCGACAATTCCATCCATCGCGGTCTCGACCTGGCGCTGTCGCCTCTCGAGGAAGCCTCCTACATCATCTGCACCGGCCTCTACGACGACGAGACCGAGACCGCCGAGGACTACCGGCCGATGCTGCTGCGCGCCCGCGAGCGCAGGCTGCCGCTGATCTGCGCCAATCCGGACATCGTGGTCGAGCGCGGCGACCGGCTGATCTATTGCGCCGGCGCCATCGCCGAGCTCTACCGCGAGCTCGGCGGCGAGGTGATCTTCTACGGCAAGCCGCACCGGCCGATCTACGAGCGCGCCATGATGCTGGCCGAGCAGCACGCCGGCCGGCCGGTGGCGCGCGAGGAGGTGCTCGCGATCGGCGATTCCGTGCGCACCGATCTCGCCGGCGCGCACGGCTTCGGCATCGACTGCCTATTCGTGACCCGCGGCATCCATTCCGAGGAGTTCGCCGGCGTCGAGCAGCTCGACCCGGCCTCGGTCAAGGAGCTGTTCGGCCACCCGCCCCGCGCGCTGATGCGCGAATTGAAGTGGTGAACGGATCCTGAAACGAAAAACGCCCGGCCGAGTGCCGGGCGTCTGTCCTGTGGGAGTGGATCAGGCGGGCTTCAGGCCGTCGCCATGTCCGGGAACACCGCCTCGATCTTGGTCTTCAGCGTCGCGGCATTGAACGGCTTGACGATATAGTTGTTCACGCCGGCCTTCTTGGCCGCGATCACGTTCTCGGTCTTGGATTCCGCCGTGATCATGATGAACGGCGTGGTCGCCAGGTTCGGATCGGCACGGACCTCGCGGAGCAGGTCGTAGCCGGTCATCGGCTCCATGTTCCAGTCGGAGATCACGAGTCCGTATTTCTTGGCGCGCATCTTGTTCAGCGCCATCGAGCCGTCGCTGGCATCGTCGATGTCCTCGAACCCGATCTGCTTGAGAAGATTCCTGATGATACGGATCATGGTGCTGTAATCGTCGACGACGAGCACCGGCATCGTCAAATCAACCGCCATCTTGACTCCCCCAGACGCGAACACAACGCGCAGACTGTTATAAAAACGCTGTTGCGGCACGGGTCGTAACCGACCCCGCCATCCGCTCCGAGCAGTAGCATCAGCCGTTAAACAGCGCGTTAACTGCGCTGCGTCTGCATGTCGCTATTGCTGCGCTGCATGAGCGGAGGAACCCCTTCGGCTTGACTTCGCGGGGCCGGCCGCCCACGGTCGAGGGCAACGCCGCCAGACGGCGGCCCACCGAAATCCGCGAGATATTTCCGTCACATGCCCGATTTCAAGATCATCCGCGATTCCACCCCGCCGTCGGACATCCTCAGGGGCGCGGTGGTGGCGATGGGCAATTTCGACGGCGTCCATCTCGGTCACCGGGCCGTGATCGAGGCGGCGATCGACATGGGCAAGGCCAAGGGGCGGCCGGCGCTGGCGCTGACCTTCGAGCCGCATCCGCGGCGCTTCTTCAGCCCCAATACCCCGCAGTTCCGCCTGACCGACGAGACCGCCAAGCTGCGGCTCCTGGCCGGAACCGGCCTTGCCGGCGCCGTGGTGATGGCCTTCGACAAGGGCCGCGCCCAGACCTCGGCGCAGGATTTCATTCACCATGACCTGATCGGGCGGCTCGGGATCGCCGGAATCGCGGTCGGCTACGACTTTCATTTCGGCAAGGGCCGCGTCGGCTCGCCCAGCCTGCTCGCCAACGAGGCCCCCAAGCTCGGCATCGAGGTCGACATCCAGGCCCATGTCGACATCGACGAGCGGCCGGTGTCCTCGACCGCGATCCGCGAGGCGCTGGCGGAGGGCCAGGTCAGCGAGGCGACCGCGATGCTCGGCGGCCCCTGGTTCGTGAGCTCCGAGGTGATCCACGGCGAGAAGCGCGGCCGCGACCTCGGCTACCCCACCGCCAACATGCGGCTCGACCGTGATTGCGGGCTTCGCCACGGCATCTATGCCGTCCGGGTCGGCCGCGGCCGCGGCGCGAGCCGGGTGCTGATCGACGGCGTCGCCAATTTCGGCCGCCGGCCGACCTTCGACAATGGCGCACCGCTGCTCGAGACCTTCCTGTTCGACTTCCATAGCAGCCTCTATGGCGAGGTCCTGGATGTCGCCTTCATCGGCTTCATCCGCGAGGAGGCCAAATTCGGCTCCATCGAGGCCCTGATCCGGCAGATGGACGACGACAGCGCCAAGGCCCGCGCCCTGCTGGCGGCCCATCCTGGCCTCTTCCCGCGGCTTGGCGAGATCGGCTGATCCTCCTGCTCCATCGGTGACGTCATTCCGGGGCAGCCCGCCAGGGCTGAACCAGGAATCTCGAGATTCCGGGTTCGATGCTGGCGTATCGCCCCGGAATGACGCTGAACAACGATCCCGCAGCGTTGCTGCCGCAGGATCGCTTTGCGATTTCGCAGGCCCCCTGCTATGAGGGAGCCCCATGTTGATACGGCGCATCATCGGCATTAGCGGCCCGGCTTCCGCCTGAGCTTTGAGCTCGGCGCAAGACCGGGATGTCTCTGCTCGTTCCACCGCCCGCGATCGAAATCGCGTCTCAGCGCCTCATCTCTCAGCCAGCCAGATCACGATGTCCGAAAAGCCGCAAAAGCCCGACGCCCAAAAATCCGACGCCAAGGACTATTCCAAGACCCTGTATCTGCCGCAGACGGACTTCCCGATGCGCGCCGGCCTGCCGCAGCGCGAGCCGGAGATCCTGAAATACTGGAACGAGATCGACCTCTACGGCAAGCTGCGCGAGACCGCCAAGAACAGGCCGAAATTCGTCCTGCATGACGGCCCGCCCTACGCCAACGGCAACATCCATATCGGGCATTCGCTCAACAAGATCCTCAAGGACGTCGTGACCAAGAGCCAGCAGATGCTCGGCCACGATTCCAACTACGTGCCGGGCTGGGACTGCCACGGCCTGCCGATCGAGTGGAAGATCGAGGAGGAGAACTACCGCAAGAAGGGCAAGACCAAGCCCGACTTCCGCGACTCCGCCGCCATGGTCGCCTTCCGCCGCGAGTGCCGCGCCTATGCCGATCATTGGCTCAACGTGCAGCGCGAGGAGTTCAAGCGTCTCGGCGTCATCGGCGACTGGGACCATCCCTACGCCACCATGACCTATCCGGCCGAGGCCCAGATCGCCCGCGAGCTGATGAAGTTCGCCGCCAACGGCACGCTGTATCGCGGCTCCAAGCCGGTGATGTGGAGCGTGGTCGAGAAGACTGCGCTCGCCGAGGCCGAGGTGGAGTATGAGGACTATCAGTCCGACACGGTGTGGGTGAAGTTTCCGGTGACCTCGCCGGCGCATGGCGCGCTCGCCAGCGCCTCGGTGGTGATCTGGACCACCACGCCCTGGACCCTGCCCGGCAACCGCGCCATCTCGTTCTCGCCGAAGATCGCCTACGGCCTCTACAAGGTCACGGATGCACCCGCCGACAATTGGGCCAAGACCGGCGACATGCTGATCCTCGCCGATGCGCTAGCCGAGGGCGTGTTCAAGCAGGCGCGCGTCACGGCCTATGAGAAGGTGCGCGACATCCCCGGCGATACGCTCGATGCCGTCGAATGCGCCCATCCACTGAAAGGTCTCGCCGGCGGCTACGGCTTCACCGTGCCGCTGCTGCCCGGCGACCACGTCACCGACGACACCGGCACCGGCTTCGTGCACACCGCGCCCGGCCACGGTCGCGAGGACTTCGACGTCTGGATGGCCAATGCGCGCGAGCTCGACGGCCGCGGCATCGCCACCACCATCCCCTACACCGTCGACGAGAACGGCGCGCTGACCGACCACGCGCCGGGCTTCACCGGCAAGCGCGTCATCAACGACAAGGGCGAGAAGGGCGACGCCAACGAGGCGGTCATCAAGGCGCTGACGGACGCGGGCATGCTGCTCGCGCGCGGCCGGCTCAAGCATCAGTATCCGCATTCCTGGCGCTCCAAGAAGCCGGTGATCTTCCGCAACACGCCGCAATGGTTCATCGCGATGGACAAGGACATTGCCGATGACGGCAAGGCCAAGTCCGGCGACACGTTGCGCGCCCGAGCCCTGCGCGCGATCAGCGTCACGCAATGGGTGCCGGCCGCCGGCCAGAACCGCATCAACGGCATGATCGCCAACCGTCCGGACTGGGTGATCTCGCGCCAGCGCGCCTGGGGCGTGCCGATCGCGGTGTTCGTGCGCGAGAAAGGCGACGGCTCGGCCGAGATCCTGCAGGACGAGACAGTCAACACCCGCATCGCGGACGCCTTTGAGAAAGAAGGTGCCGACGCCTGGTACGCCGACGGCGCGCGCGAGCGCTTCCTGGGCTCGCGCGCCAATGAGGACTGGAAGAAGGTCGACGACATCTGCGACGTCTGGTTCGACTCCGGCTCGACCCACGCCTTCGTGCTCGAAGACCCCGTGCACTTCCCCGGCCTCGCCGGCATCAGGCGCAAGGTCGATGGCGGCCGTGACACCGTGATGTATCTCGAAGGCAGTGACCAGCACCGCGGCTGGTTCCACTCGTCGCTGCTGGAGAGCTGCGGCACCCGCGGCCGCGCGCCTTACGACGTGGTGCTGACGCACGGCTTCACGCTCGACGAGAACGGCCGCAAGATGTCGAAGTCGCTCGGCAACACCGTCGAGCCGCAGAAGGTGATCAAGGATTCCGGCGCCGACATCCTGCGCCTGTGGGTCTGCGCCACCGACTACGCCGACGACCAGCGCATCGGCCCGGAGATTCTGAAGAACACCATCGAGACCTACCGCAAGCTGCGCAACAGCATCCGCTGGATGCTCGGCACGCTGCATCATTACAAGCGCAGCGATGCCGTCGCCTTCGCCGACATGCCGGAGCTGGAGCGGCTGATGCTGCATCAGCTGTCGCAGCAGGCGGAGGTCATCAGCCGCGCCTATGCCGCGTTCGACTACAAGACCGTGATCGCGTCGCTTGCGGCGTTCATGAACACCGAGCTGTCGGCGTTCTATTTCGACATCCGCAAGGACACGCTGTATTGCGATCCGCCGTCGTCGGTGGCGCGCAAGGCGGCGCTCACCGCGATCGACCTGATCTGCGACGCCGTCCTGAAATGGCTGGCGCCGGTGCTGTCCTTCACCACAGACGAGGCGTGGCGGATGTACCGCCCCGACGCCGAGCCGTCGGTGCATCTGACGCTGTTCCCGGATGCGATGGACCAGTACCGCGACGATCATCTGCCGGCGAAGTGGGAGACCATCCGCAACATCCGCCGCGTCGTCACCGGGGCGCTGGAGCTCGCGCGTGCCGCCAAGACCATCGGCTCCTCGCTCGAAGCGTCGCCGATCATCTATGTGGCCGATCGCGCGCTGCTCGGCACCTTGTTCGATACCGACCTCGCCGAGGTCTGCATCACCTCGAACTACGAGGTCCGCGAGGGCGACGCGCCGGCCGATGCGTTCCGGCTCGATGCCGTGCCAGGGGTAGCGGTCGTCGTCGAGAAGGCCGTGGGCAAGAAGTGCGCCCGCTCCTGGAAGATCCTGGAGAGCGTCGGCGACGACAAGGAGTACCCCGACGTCTCCCCGCGCGACGCGCAGGCGCTGCGCGAGTGGAAGGCGCGCGGGGTCAGCGTGTGAGGCTCGCTGGTACAACACCCACAACTGTCGTCCCCGCGAACGCCGGGACCCGTAACCACCGGCGCCCTTTGTAGACAAAGACAGATGACCCAGAGCCTTTTTCAACAATCGGCCGTCCGCGGTATGGGTCTCGGCGTTCGCCGGGACGACAGCGGTGTTTGCCGCGAGTGGCCCGGCATGATCGCCATCACGCAATGACCTCCCGCCTCCGCCTCGGCCTCATCGCCGGTTTCGCCACCCTGGTCATCGACCAGGCCTCCAAGCTGTGGCTGCTGTACGTGTTCGACCTGCCCAACCGCGGCACGGTCAGGATCACCCCGTTCTTCGACCTCTACCTCGCCTGGAACATCGGCATCAGCTTCGGCTGGCTGCAGAGCGAGAGCGCGCTGGCGCAATATGGACTGATGGCGGTGAAGGCCGTCGCGGTGGTCGCCCTCGCCATCTGGATGGCGCGCGCGGAAAGCAAGCTGGCGACGGCGGCGCTCGGCCTGATCATCGGCGGCGCCATCGGCAACGGCATCGACCGGCTGGCCTATGGCGCGGTGGTCGATTTCGCGTTGTTCCACGTCCAGATCGGCGGCACGGTTTACAACTGGTACATCTTCAACATGGCCGACGTGGCCATCGTTGCCGGGGTGGCGGGCCTGCTGTATGACTCCTTCTTCGGGGCTCCCGCCGCAAAAGCGCCCTGATCCGGGTCGATACCGGCCGGTGCCGATCCAGGGTCAAGAGCCTGATGATCTTCACGTTTTCGAGATCGGCGCGATGCCTGGACGGCCCCCGTCGAATCGAGGATCGCAATCGGTGGGTTCGCGGCCGGTTCGTCGGAGCACGAGCACTGGACAAGCGAGGACAGGGAAAGCCATGCGCAAGACCGAAGTCAGCGGCCGGATCATGACCCACGCGGCCTTTCGCGCTCTGCGCCTGTCGGCGGCTGCGCTTTGCATCGGCGTCATCATGGCCGCGGGCGTCGCCCGTGCCCAGGAGGACGAGGAAGACGACAAGACCTTCGAAGAGAAGATCGTCGACAACCTGATGCGCGGCCTCGGCGGCACCAACATGGAGACGCCGACCATCAATTATCGCGAGCGCTCGCCGCTCGTCGTGCCGCCCAAGCTCGATCTGCCGCCGCCGGCTGCCGCGACCCAGGCCAATGCCCCGAACTGGCCGAAGGACCCCGACGAGCAGCAGCGCCGTGCCGCGGCCGCCGCGCGCAAGAAGGAAAACAAGGATCCGGTCAATTCGGCCCGTCCGCTGACCCCGGCCGAGATGAAGATGGGGCGGACGGCCGCCGCCAAGCCGACCGAGCCGATCCAGCCCGGCGTCAGCAACAACCCGATGATGAGCCCGTCTCAGCTCGGCTTCAAAGGCGGCCTGTTCGGCATGTTCAAGGGCAGCGACAGCGAAACCAAGCCGTTCACCAGCGAGCCGCAGCGCGAGAGCCTGACCCAGCCGCCGCCCGGCTATCAGACGCCGTCGTCGAGCTATGCCTATGGCACCGGCAAGCAGGAGCCGATCGCCGGCAAGCAGATGGACATCATGACCGGCAAGGAACGGTGAGGGCGGCTGCTCGCCGGAGCCCCCCGGACTTGCCGCGTTTGCCGGCATTAGTGAAATTTAACGTCTCGCGGCGGCACCATGCCATCGCCGCTTTGTGACGTCGGGCTCCGTCCGGCGCGATGTAGCATGCTGCGCTCAAACCCGATCGCCCCTCCCCGCGGGCCTTCAGAAGGATCATGATGTCCTCGCACCGGTTCATTCCCGTCGCCGCCGCGCTCCTCTCCATCATTGCGTTCACGGCCGGCGCTTCGGCGCAAACGACGTTCGCCTCCGAGCCCCCTGCCAGCTTCACCCTCCCCAACGGCCTGCAGGTCGTCGTGATCCAGGATCACCGCACCCCCGTGGTGACGCAGATGATCTGGTACAAGGTCGGCTCCGCCGACGAGACGCCCGGCAAATCGGGCCTCGCCCATTTCCTCGAGCATCTGATGTTCAAGGGCACCGAGAAGCATCCGGCCGGCGAGTTCTCCAAGACGGTGCTCAAGATCGGCGGCAACGAGAACGCCTTCACCTCGGTCGACTACACCGGCTACTTCCAGCGCGTGCCGCGCGACCAACTGCCCAAGATGATGGAGTTCGAGGCCGACCGCATGACCGGCCTGGTGCTGAAGGACGAGAACGTGCTGCCCGAGCGCGACGTCGTGCTCGAAGAATACAACATGCGCGTCGCCAACTCTCCGGAAGCCCGGCTCAACGAGCAGGTCATGGCGGCGCTCTACGTCAATCATCCCTATGGCCGCCCGGTGATCGGCTGGAAGCCGGAGATCGAAAAGCTCAGCCGCGAGGATGCGCTGGCGTTCTATCGCCGCTTCTACGCGCCCAACAATGCGATCCTCATCATCGCCGGCGACACCGACGCCAAGGAAGTGCGTCCGCTGGTCGAGCAGACCTTCGCCAAGATCCCCGCGCAGGGCGACATTCCCGCGCGCCGGCTCCGGCCGCAGGAGCCGCAGCCGGTGGCGCCGCGCACGGTCACGCTGGCCGACCCGCATGTCGAGCAGCCCTCGATGCGCCGCTTCTACCTGGTGCCGTCGGCGACGACGGCCGCGCCCGGTGAATCCGCTGCGCTCGACGTGCTGGCCCAGCTGATGGGCAACGGCAGCAACTCCTATCTCTACCGCGCGCTCGTCATCGACAAGCCGCTCGCGATCAGCGCCAGCGCGTCCTATCAGGGCACCTCGCTGGATCCGAGCCAGTTCTCGGTCGCGGCCGCGCCGAGACCCGGCGTGGAGTTCGCCCAGGTCGAGGCGGTGGTCGACAGCGTGATCGCCGAGCTGGCGCAGAACCCGGTTCGCGCCGAGGATCTCGAACGGGTCAAGACGCAGCTGATCGCGGAGGCGATCTACGCCCAGGACAACCAGGCCACGATGGCACGCTGGTATGGCGGCGGCCTCACCACGGGACTGAGCATCGAGGACATCCGGAGCTGGCCCGATCGCATTCGCGCCGTGACCGCCGAGCAGGTGCGCACAGCGGCGCAGAAGTGGCTCGACAAGAAGCGCTCCGTGACCGGCTATCTGATCAAGGACAATGCGGCCAAGCGCGAGGAGAAGCGGTCGTGATGAACACAATGACCTTCGCGCGCCGCTTCGCCTGCACGCTCGCCGTCGCTGCCGCAGCGCTCGCCGTCACGTCGGCTGCACAGGCCGCAACCAAGATCCAGCGCCTGGTCTCGCCCGGCGGCATCGAGGCCTGGTTCGTGCAGGACGCGACCGTGCCACTGATCGCGATGGAATACGCCTTCCAGGGCGGCGCCTCACAGGATCCGATTGGCAAGCCCGGCGTCGGCAATCTCGTCGCCGACCTGCTCGACGAAGGCTCCGGCGATCTCGACTCCAAGACCTTCCACGAGCGGCTCGACCGCCGCGCCATCGAGCTCAGCTTCCAGGTATCGCGCGATCAATTCCGCGGCTCGCTGCGCATGCTCCGCGACAACAAGGACGAGGCGTTCGAGCTGCTGCGCACCGCGCTGACCTCGCCGCATTTCGACAGCGCCGATGTCGAGCGCATCCGCTCGCAGGTGATCTCCGGCCTGCGCCGCGAGACCACCAACCCGAGCTCGCTGGCAGGCCGCAAGTTCCTCGAGCTCGCCTTCCCCAACCACCCCTACGGCCGTCCGTCCAACGGCACGTTGGACAGCGTGCCGACGATCACCGTCGACGATCTCAAGGACTACACCGGCCGCGTTCTCGCCAAGGACACGCTGAAGGTCGCCGTCGTCGGCGACGTCGATCCGGCGACGCTCGGCAAGCTGCTGGACCAGACCTTCGGCGCGCTGCCGGCGAAAGCGACCCTGACGCCGGTGCCCGACGTCATCGCCACCAAGCCGCCGCAGCGCGTCCTCGTCTCGCTCGACGTGCCGCAGACCGTCATCACCTTCGGCGGACCCGGCATCCGCCGCCACGACCCGAACTTCATGGCGGCCTATGTCGTCAACCACATCCTCGGCGGCGGCGGTCTTTCCTCGCGGCTGTACAAGGAGGTGCGCGAGAAGCGCGGCCTCGCCTACTCGGTCTATGACGCGCTGCTGTGGATGGATCATTCCGCGCTGTTCATCGGCAACACCGCCACCCGCTTCGACCGCGCCGGCGAGACCATCGCCGCGGTCGAGGGCGAGATCCGCCGCATGGCCGAGGAAGGCCCGACCCAGCAGGAGCTCGACGAGGCCAAGTCCTACATCAACGGCTCGCAGATGCTGGCGCTCGACACCTCCTCCAAGCTCGCCCAGGCGATGCTGCAATATCAGCTCGACAAGATGCCGATCGACTACATCGAGAAGCGCAGCGAGATCGTCAAGGCCGTGACCCTGGACGACGCCAAGAAGGCGGCGAAGCAGCTCTGGAGCCAGGGCCTGCTGACGGCGGTCGTCGGCCGCACGCCGCAGGCCGCCGCCGAGCCGGTGCAAGCACCGGCCACGGCGCCGATGACCAAGACGAACTGAGCGGGCGGGGCGCTCTCGTCGCGCGACGCTTCGATGTCGCTGACCATCGCTGCCTCCACAAAAATGGTGTCGTCCCGGCCTTGAGCCAGGACCCATACTCCAGGGAGATGTTTGAGGCAGGCAGGTCATTGACACCTGCCGCCTCACGTCGGCTGCGGCGTATGGGTCCCGGGTCGGCGCCGTCAGCCACGCTTCGCGTCGCTGACGGCTTGCCCGGGACGACAGCGGAGGACCGCGCGTCGACTTCAGATAATAATAATTATCTTGCTATTTTTCGGAAATCATGTTCTTCTCCGCCATCCCGCCTCACTGCGGAGGGGCGTTGCGCGCGATCGTCACGACACGCGAGGCGGGGAGCGGTGGCCGCGAAAGATCGCAGCGTCTTCTTGCGAGGACGCGGACGAACGATCGCTTGCGGACGTGAAGTCGCAGGGTCCTGACACCCCGACGCTGGTGTCACGTTCGCGACGGCGCTAACGCGCCGCGTGGATCATGGTGGCCAACAAGCCCGGCGCACCAGGGAGACTGCGTATAGGCGTGAAGACCACCGCGCGGGGAATGCCGGGATGTCTCGGCTGAACCTGTGGTACCTGCCGCCTGCATTTTTTTCGCAGGCGGGCCATGGGTGCGGCCAGCGCCCGGCATTCCCCGCGCCCTCTGCACTTTCAAGAGGGACGAACTGATCGCAGACCTCGGGCATGAGATGCCGCGAGAACGCAGCGTCATGGCTGAGCTGATCGACACCTGCTGTTTGAGCCGTGAATCCGCCACCCCCACCGCTGTCGTCCCGGACAAGCGGCGACGCGCGCCAGCGCGGCGCTGCGCCGATCCGGGACCCACACTCCGCGGCCGACGTGATGCGGGAGGTGTCAACGACCAGCCTGCCTCAAACTTCTCCCTGGGGTTATGGATCCCGGCGTTCGCCGGGATGACAGTGGAGGGTTTCGCACCGGCCCCTGGCCAACCCGCGACGCAATGGTGCGAACCCGCGCACACCGGCCCTAAACCCGCTATGGTGCGCGAAAGCCTCGATTCCACCTGGTGCCCCATGCTGCGGATCTCCCGCGACCTTGCCATCGACGAGAACGACATCGAGATCTCGTTCGTCCGCGCCTCCGGGCCCGGCGGCCAGAACGTCAACAAGCTGTCGACCTCGGCGCAGCTGCGCTTCGACACGACCCGGATCACGCTGCCCGAGGATGCCGCGGCACGGCTGGCGCGGCTGGCCGGCCAGCGCATGACCAAGAACGGCGTCATCGTGATCCAGGCCGAGCGCTTTCGGACTCAGGAGCGCAACAAGGCCGATGCGATCGACCGCCTGGTGGCGCTGTTGAAGGAGGCGATGATCAGGCCGAAGGTGCGGCGCCCGACCAAGCCGACCTTCGGCTCCAAGCAGCGCCGGCTCGAAGGCAAGAAGATCCGCAGCGACGTCAAGGCGGGACGCGGCGGGCGTCGCTTCGACGATTAGTTGGGCTGCATCACACCCACCGTCATTCCGGGGCAATCGTCGATGCGCCGCCGCGCATCGACGATTGAGCCCGGAATCCCGAGATGGGTGGGAATGAGCGCCAGCCAAACGCGCGATTCCGGGTTCAAGGCCTGCGGCCTTGCCCCGGAATGACGCTGGTGCTGAGGCAGAAGATAAGATCGCACCACGCCCGTCCCCACCACACCGCACGACGCCCCATGACGATGAGTCTGCATTGCTGACGCACCTTGCGCACCGCAAACACCTGCGCATGCTTTGTTCTCACTGAAACAGCCGGCTACTACCACGACGCTCCGACCGCGACCTACGCTCAGAAAAAATTGAGAGCTAGGACCAATGTCGGGACGGCGTGCGGCGCGATATGCGCCTCTTCTGTGCGGGTCATTCGTTGGCGCGGTGCTGAGCACCACGATCGCCTCGGCGCAGATGGCGCTGCCCGCACCCAAGCCGGCCGACGGCGCCACCCTGTTCAAGCAGCAATGCGGCGTCTGCCACACGCTGAGCAGCGGCGAACCGATGCGACAGGGACCGCCGCTGTCGAAGATCGTCGGCCGCCGCGCCGGATCGATCGACGGCTTCCGCTACTCGGCCGGCTTCGCCAAGGCCGACTTCAGTTGGGACGAAGCCAAGCTCGACGCATGGCTGACCAATCCGCAAGAGCTGATCCCCGGCGCCGTGATGGCCTATCGCCAGGCCAAGCCCGAATTGCGCGCCGCGATCATCACCTATTTGAAGGACAATTGAGATGGCAAAACCCGTTCATTCCATGATCCGCGTGCTCGACGAGGCCAAGGCGCTCGACTTCTACACGCGCGCCTTTGGCTTGGAGATCGCCGATAATCTGCGCTTCGACGGCTTCGCGCTGATCTATCTGCGCCATCCGTCATCGCCGTTCGAGGTCGAGCTGACCGTCAACTTCGACCGCAAGGAGCCTTATACGCTCGGCGACGGCTACGGCCATCTCGCTGTCGTGGTCGACAATCTCGATGCCGAGCATGCCCGCTTCGAGCGCGAGAACCTGGCGCCAGGCCCCTTGCGCGATTTCAAGCACAATGGTGCGACGCTCGCGCGCTTCTTCTTCGTCACCGATCCCGACGGCTACAAGATCGAGGTGATCCAGCGCGGCGGCCGCTTCGGCTGAGCCGCTGAACTACGACCATACATCAACAAAAACACACGGAGGAAATACCCATGAGAGAAGTCGATCGCCGCAACAAATACGACCGCCGCGTCTTTCTCAAGGGCGCGGCCTCGACCGTGCCGGCCGCAGCCGTGGCTTCCGCGACCGGCCTTGGCATTGCCGATGCCTGGGCGGAGGACGCCAAGGCGCTGACGCCGGCGACCCTGAAGACGCTGGTGAAGGTCGCGCGCGACATCTACCCGCACGACTTCCTCGCCGACCGCTACTACATCACAGCGGTCAAGCCGTGGGACGGCAAGGCCGCCGAGGATGCCGCCGTGAAGGCGATGATCAATGACGGCATCGCCCGGCTCGACCAGGATGCGCGCGACCGCCACAAGGTGCCGTATGCGCAGGTGCCGTGGGAGGTCGATCGCGTCGCGCTGCTGCAAGGGATCGAGCAGACGACCTTCTTCAAGACCATCCGCGGCGACCTCGTCGTTTCGCTCTACAATCAGAAGGAGCTCTGGCCGAAATTCGGCTACGAGGGCTCCTCCGCCGAGCATGGCGGCTACATCAACCGTGGCTTCTCCGACATCGACTGGCTGCCGAAAGCCTGACGCCGGCGAACAACAGAGAACACGGAGGAAACCACCATGGCAAAATTCGATCAGAACGATTCGAGCGTCGTCGTCATCATCGGCTCGGGCGCCGGCGGCGGCACGCTCGGCAACGAGCTCGCGCAGAAGGGCATCAAGGTCGTCATTCTCGAAGCCGGCAATCGCTACGAGATTCCCGACTTCATCAACGACGAATGGGAAAGCTTCACCCAGCTCGCCTGGACCGACATGCGCACCACGTCCGGCACCTGGCGGGTGGCAAAGGACTTTGCCAATTTGCCGGCCTGGATCGTCAAGGCGGTCGGCGGCTCGACCGTGCACTGGGCCGGCGCCTCGCTGCGCTTCGACGAGCACGAGTTCAAGGCGCGCACCACCTATGGCGGAGTGCCCGGCACGAGCCTCTTGGACTGGCCGGTGACCTTGGCCGAGATGGAGCCGTGGTACGCCAAGGCCGAGTTCAAGATGGGCGTCACCCGCACCAACGACATTCCCGGCCTGCCCGGCAACAACAATTTCAAGGTGCTCGAGGCCGGTGCCCGGAAGATCGGCTACAAGACCGTGCACACCGGCAACATGGCGATCAACTCGCAGCCGCGCGACGGCCGCGGCGCCTGCCAGCAGATCGGCTTCTGCTTCCAGGGCTGCAAGTCCGGTGCGAAATGGTCGACCTTGTACACCGAGATCCCGAAGGGCGAGGCCACCGGCAATCTCGAGGTGCGGCCGGGCAGCATGGCGATCAAGATCGAGCATGACGCCTCCGGCAAGGTGACCGGCGTGGTCTATGCCGACAGCCAGGGCAAGATGCAGTTGCAGAAGGCCCGTATCGTCGCCGTCGCCGGCAATTCGATCGAGAGCCCGCGGCTGCTGCTCAACAGCGCCTCGAACATGTTCCCGGACGGCCTAGCCAACTCCTCCGGCCAGGTCGGGCGCAACTACATGCGGCACATGACCGGCAGCGTCTATGCGACGTTCGAGAACCCGGTGCACATGTATCGCGGCACGACGATGGCCGGCATCGTCCGCGACGAGGCGGCATTCAATCCGAAGCGTGGCTTCGTCGGCGGCTACGAGATGGAGACCTTGTCGCTCGGCCTGCCGTTCATGGCGGCGTTCCTCAATCCCGGCGCCTGGGGCCGCAGCTTCACGGCGGCGATGGAGACCTATCCGCGCATGGCCGGCATGTGGCTGGTCGGCGAGGACATGCCGCAGGAGACCAACCGCATCACGCTCGACCCGGCCGCCAAGGACAAGTTCGGCATGCCGGTGGCGTCGGTGCATTTCGACGATCATCCCAACGACGTCGCGATGCGCGCCCACGCCTACAGGCAGGGCTCGGCGATCTACGAGGCGGTCGGCGCCACCGTGACCTATCCGACTACGCCCTACCCCTCGACCCACAATCTCGGCACCAACCGGATGAGCGAGAAGGCCAAGGACGGCGTCGTCAACAAGTTCGGCCAGACGCACGACATCAAGAACCTGTTCGTCTCCGACGGCAGCCAGTTCACCACGGGCGCGGCGTGCAATCCCACGCTGACGATCGTCGCGCTGGCGATCCGCCAGGCCGACTACATTGCGGGAGCGATGCAGAAGAAGGAGATCTGAGGGACAAGGTCGTGCGATGGGGCACACTTGGCGCTCCACACTCGGTCAGCGCCTCCCCCGCTTGCGGGGGAGGTCGCATCGCATCGAAGATGCGATGCGGGTGGGGGAACGCTCCGGCGGGACTACTGATGTGGCGCCCCCACCCCGCCCTCCCCCGCAGGCGGGGGAGGGAGACGAGAGAGCCGGCGTGCGGCTACTCCGCCGCGTCCATGATCGCGGCCGCGGGAAAATCCGGCATCGCGGCGGTCGCCTTCGCCCGGTAGATCAGACAGGAGCACCTCAACAGCGACGCAAAATTCTTCACCTCGCCGTGATGATCGAGCACCTCGGCGTAGAGCGTGGTCACGAACTTGGCGAGGCTCATGCCCTCCTTGGCGGCGATCTCCTCGAGCGTGTCCCAGAACGCCATTTCGAGCCGGATCGAGGTGCTATGGCCGCCGATCCGCAACGAGCGGGTCTGCGATGCATAGTCGCGCTGAGGCTGGTGTGCGAACAGATGGCACATGGGCTTCCTCCGGCTGATCGTTATTTTTGCGAAACGATATACTGGCCCCGCCCGCCTCACAATCCCGTTGGAGAACGCCGCATTCGTCTGCCGCACTGCGTGAAAAACGCTATTCTCCCGGCAACACGAGTGGCGCCGCGACAGCGGCGTCGCATCAACGTTCCGAGCCGCACCATGCCCGTCCGCCAGCTTCCCGAACAGATCGTCAACCGCATCGCCGCCGGCGAGGTGGTCGAGCGGCCGGCGAGCGTGGTCAAGGAGCTGGTCGAGAATGCGATCGATGCCGGCGCGAGCCGCATCGACATCTTCACCGATGGCGGCGGCCGGCGAAAGATCGCGATCACCGACGACGGTGGCGGCATGACGGCGGCCGATCTTGCGCTCGCGGTCGAGCGCCATGCGACCTCGAAGCTCGACGACGAGGACCTGCTGCAGATCCGCACGCTCGGGTTCCGCGGCGAGGCGCTGCCCTCGATCGGCTCGGTGGCGCGGCTGTCGATCACGACGCGGCACAAGAGCGAGCCGCATGCCTGGGCGCTCGCGGTCGACTGCGGCGACAAGTCTCCGATCGTGCCGGCCGCGCTCAACCAGGGCACCCGCGTCGAGGTCGCCGATCTGTTCCACGCCACGCCGGCCCGGCTGAAGTTCCTCAAGACCGACCGCACCGAGGCCGAGGCGATCCGCGAGGTGGTGCGGCGGCTGGCGATGGCGCGGCCCGATATTGCGTTTACGCTGGCCGGCGAGGAGCGCGCGCCGGTGACCTGGGCGGCCGCGCTGCCCGGCGCGCCGGGCCAGCTGACGCGGCTTGGCGACATTCTCGGCGCCGACTTCCGTAGCCATGCGATCGCCGTGCGCAGTGAGCGCGATCATGTGATGATCGAAGGCTTCGCCGCGGCGCCGGCGCTGACGCGGGCCAATGCGCTCGGGCAGTATCTGTTCGTCAACGGCCGCCCGGTACGCGACAAGCTGATTCTCGGCGCGGTGCGTGCTGCCTATGCCGACTATCTGCCGCGCGACCGCCATCCCGTGGTGGCGCTGTTCGTGACGCTCGACCCGCGCGAGGTCGACGCCAACGTCCATCCGGCCAAGACCGAGGTGCGCTTCCGCAATGCCGGCCTCGTGCGCGCGCTGATCATTCACGCGCTGAAGGAAGGCCTCGCCCGCGAGGGCCGCCGCACCGCAGCCAATGACGGTGGCGCGACCATCGCCGCGTTCCGCCCGGCGTTCACGCCGCAGCCGCGGCCTGCCAATTGGGATTGGCAACGCTCGCCGTCGGCGCCCGTGATGCCGCACTTCGGCGGCTCGTTCCCATCGGCCGCGCCTTCGCCCGCTGCCACATCATTTGGTCTCGCCGAGTCGACGCAGTCCGCATTCGACGTCGGCACGCCGCGCGCCGATCTGCGGCTGCACGAGCAGCCGGCCGCGCCCGACCTGCTCGACCGCCCGCTCGGCGCCGCGCGTACGCAGATCCACGACACCTACATCGTGGCGCAGACCCGCGACGGCCTCGTCATCGTCGACCAGCACGCCGCGCATGAGCGCATCGTCTATGAGCGATTGAAGGCCTCGCTCGCCGCGCATGGCGTGCAGCGGCAGATCCTGCTGATCCCCGACATCGTCGAGCTGGATGAGGCGACCGTCGAGGCGCTGCTCGCGCGCTCCGATGAGCTCGCCTCATTCGGGCTCGCGATTGAATCCTTCGGCCCCGGCGCCGTTGCCGTGCGCGAGACCCCGTCGCTGCTCGGCAAGATCAATGCATCCGCGCTGCTGCGCGATCTCGCCGAGCATATGGAGGAATGGGGCGAGGCGCTGCCGCTCGAGCGCCGCCTGATGCACGTCGCCGCCACCATGGCCTGCCACGGCTCCGTCCGCGCCGGCCGTCGCCTCAAGCCGGAGGAAATGAACGCGCTGCTCCGCGAGATGGAGGACACGCCCAACTCCGGCCAATGCAACCACGGCCGCCCGACCTACGTCGAGCTCAAGCTCGCCGACGTCGAGAAGCTGTTCGGGAGGAGATAGCGGCCACGAATTGGAGCACGACGAGAGCGACAAACTGGCTGTCGTCCCGGGCAAGCCACCGGCAACGCGCAGCGTTGTCCGGCGGCGCAGACCCGGGACCCATACGCCGCAGCAGAAGTGGCGTGCGAGTACGCCGTCGCGAGCGTCGCGCGTCCCAACCCGATCCTGTGGTTATGGGCCCCTGCGTTCGTACGGGCGACAGTGAGCAAGGATCACGCGCTGCGCAAAAATACGAACTCGGTGTCGTCATAGGCGCGGCGTTCGAGTTCGGTGAAGCCTTCAGGCACCTTGAACGCGGCCTTGGCTTCCTCGACGACCAGCAGCGCCGATGGCGTCAGCCAGCCGCCGTCGCGCAACGAGGCCAGCGCCTTCTCCGCCAGGCCCTTGCCATAGGGCGGGTCGAGGAACACCAGCGAGAACGGCTCGACCGGATGCGCAGGACCGAGATCGGTGGCATCGCGGCGGTAGACCTTGGTGACACCGCCGAGGCCGAGCGCCTCGACATTGTTGCGCAGCAGCGCCCTTGCCTCGGCGCCGTTGTCGACGAACAGCGTGAACGCCGCGCCGCGCGAGACAGCCTCGATGCCGAGCGCGCCGGTGCCGGCAAACAGGTCGAGCACGCGCTCGCCGGCGATCGGATCGTCGTAGGCGTGGACGAGGATGTTGAACAGCGCCTCGCGCAGCCGATCCTGCGTCGGCCGAATCTCGCGCGACGCAGGCGAAGCGATGTTGCGGCCTCTCAGCCGTCCACCGACGACACGCATCGCAACGCCCTACTCGTCCTGCGGCGTGATATCGCGCTTGCCGTGATAGCCGCGCTTCGGCCGCCGTGGCGGGCCATAGCCGGCCGCCTCGTTCTCATTGCGCGCACGCGCCTCGTCGCTGCCGGTGCGCTGCACCAGCACGCGGCGGCCCTTGCGGTCGGCGACCACCTCGCGCTTCGGCTTGGGCTTCGGATCCGGCAGCGGCTCGCGATTGCCCTTGCCGGCCGGACCGAGATCGGCGCCCGACTGCGCGATCACCTTCTCGCCGAGCTGCTCGCGCAGCACCCGCGTCTTGACCTCCTGCACCTCGCCCTCGGGCAGCTCCAAAAGCTGGAATGGGCCGTAGGAGACGCGGATCAGGCGGTTCACCTCGAGGCCGAGATGAGCGAGCACGTTGCGCACCTCGCGGTTCTTGCCCTCGCGGATCGCAACCACGAGCCAGACGTTCGCACCCTGGTCGCGTTCGAGCGTGGCTTCGATCGGTCCGTATTTGACGCCGTCGACCTCGACGCCTGCGGCGAGCTGATCGAGCTGCGCCTGCGTGATCTCGCCATGGGCGCGAACGCGATAGCGCCGCGTCCAGCCGGTGTCCGGCAATTCGAGCACGCGCGCGAGCCCGCCGTCATTCGTGAGCAGCAGCAGGCCCTCGGTGTTGAAGTCGAGCCGGCCGATCGAGATCAGCCGCGGCAGGCCCTCGGGCAGATTGTCGAATACCGTCGGTCGCCCCTCCGGGTCGCTGTGCGTCGTCATCAGCCCGCGCGGCTTATGATAGAGGAACAGCCGCGTGCGCTCGCGCTCCGGCAGCGGCGCGCCGTCGACCTGGATCACGTCATTCTCGGTGACGTCGAGCGCCGGCGAGTTGATGATGCGGCCATTCACCGTCACGCGGCCCTGCGTGACCATCTCCTCGGCGTCGCGCCGCGAGGCCAGCCCTGCGCGCGCCAGCACCTTGGCGATGCGCTCGCCCGCCTTCTTCGGCGCGGCCGGCTCGGCCGCGACGCGGGGGATGCGCTTGTCCGTCTCCGGCTTGCGCTCGCGATAGGCGCCGCGGCCGCCAAACGCCGGGCGCTTGGCGAAGACCTTGCTGTCGTCCTCGTTGTCGCGGCGCGGCCGCTCGGAGAAGCCTTCGCCGCCGCGGCTTTCGCTGCGCGGATGCTCCTGCCAATCGGTGCGGCCCTCAGGACGGCGACGCGGCTTGTCGAAGCCGCGGTCGTCGCCGCGATCACGCGGACGATCGAATTTCGGCCTGTCGAATTTCGGCCTGTCGAACTTCGGCTTGTCGAACTTGGGACGATCCTCACGGCTGCGCTCGGTGCGCGGCCGGTCAAAGCTGCGCCCGCCTTCTCGCGACGGACGCGCACTGCGCTCCGGACGATCTCCCTCCGCGCCGCGCTTCTGCCACGGCTTGCTCTCGCCACGGGCCGGACGATCGCCAAATTCCTTGCGCGGACCACGCGGTCCGGCCCCGAACTTGCGTTCGCCACGATCGCCATCAGCACCGCGGGAAAACTTCCTTTCGCCGCCGAACTTGCGCTCCGGCCGATCGCCGCTGCGCGACGGACGGTCGCCAAAGCTGCGCTCCGCCCGCGGCCGGTCGCTGCGATCGCGGGCGCCTTCGCCGCGCGGCGTATAGGGCCGCTTGTCACCGTCACGCTCGCGCGCGGCGTAGGGCTTGCGCTCGCCGAACTTGCGCTCGGACGATCGCCCGGCAGGACGAGCCTCGTCGCGACCAGTGCGCGGCGTATAGGGACGCTTCTCGCCGCCCCGCTCGTCCCGATCGAATTTGGGCCGGTCACCCCGCGGCTTGAAGGCGCGCTTCTCGCCATCGCCGTCCCTCGCCGGGCGAGCGGCATAGGGCCGATCGCCACGCGGCCGCTCATCGCGGTTGAACCGTGGCTTGTCGCCAAAGGATTTGCGCGGCGCATCGCCCTCGTCGCGGCGGCGCGGCGCACGACCCTCGTCGAAGGCGCGCTTGCCCCGGCCACCCGCTTCCTTGTCGCCGAAGCCGCGCTTGGCGAACTTCTTCTCCGGCCCGCGTGCGGCGCCCGAGCGTCCCTTGCCGCCCTCGGACCGCCCCCGCGGGGCGCCGCCGCGGCGGCCGCGGGAATCGTTGTCTTTGTCGGTGGTGCGGGGCATGAAGGTCTCACTTCGAGGTGCAGGACGAGGCGTGAACCGCGCGCTTCTGAAGCAGCGCATGTCACGCAGGAAATCGGGGTCCGGTTGTGCTGAAGGGCGATCCAGTAGCAGACTTGGGCGGGCGTGACGAGCCATGAACGGCCCTTCTTTCATGGATTTGGCGCTGAAAGCGGCCGAATCGGCCGCACTTTCCGGCGAGGTGCCGATCGGCTGCGTCGTGGTGCGGAACAACGCGGTGATCGCCACCGCCGCCAACCGCACTTTGACCGACCGCGACCCGACCGCGCATGCCGAGATCCTGGCACTGCGGCAGGCGGCCCAGGTCGTCGGCAGCGAGCGGCTGGTCGATTGCGACCTCTACGTCACGCTCGAGCCCTGCACGATGTGCGCTGGCGCGATCTCCTTCGCGCGCATCCGACGGCTGTATTATGGGGCCGCCGATCCGAAGGGCGGTGCGGTCGAGTCGGGTGTGCGCTTCTTCACTGCGCCGACCTGCCATCACGCGCCGGAGGTCTATTCGGCCGTGGGCGAGCAACAGGCGGCGCAGATGCTCAAGGAGTTCTTCAAGGCGCGGCGATGAGGCTCGGTCAGCCTATGCAGCCGCCTCCTTGCGCAGCGCGCGAAAGCTCATGCGAACAGGGAGGCTGGAGACGCCGCTCATGAAGGGCGACCGCACCCGGCGCACCCGCCCGGCCAGTTCGATCCGGTCGGTCCGGCGCAGCAGCTCCGCAAATAGCGCCCGCATCTGCATCCGCGCCAGCTGCAGTCCCATGCAGATGTGCGGGCCACGGCCGAAGGCGATGTGCGGGTTCGGACTGCGATCGATCCGGAACGCGCCGGCATCCTCGAACACGGCCTCGTCGCGGTTCGCCGAATGGAAGAACAAGGCCAGCGCATCGCCTTCGCGAATGCGCTGCCCCGCGACCTCGGTGTCGCGGACCGCGGTGCGCATGAAGTGCCGCACCGGCGAGGTCCAGCGCAGCATTTCCTCGATCGCCGGATCGAGCAGCTCGGGCTCGGCCCGCAGCCGCGCCATCTGCTCGGGCGCTGCAAGCAGCGCCGCCAGGCCGCCGGCCAATGCGAGCGCCGTCGTATCGTGGCCCGCCGTGACCAGCAGGATGAAGTAGGAGATCAGCTCGTAATGCGGCATCGCTGCGCCATGCGGCGCGGCATGCGCAATCAGGCTGGCGAGATCGTCGCGCGGCTGGGCGCGCCGATCGGCCACGACGGCTTCGAAATAATCGCGCAGCGCCAGCATGGCCGTCCGCATCGTATCGCCCGGCGACTCGGCCAGACGGCGCTTCGGATCCTCGGCGCCCACGAAGGCCTGGGCCAGCCGCGCAAGCCGGGCATCGTCGGCCTCCGGCGTGCCCAGCATGCGGCCGATCACCCGGAAGGTGAAGGGCAGCGCCACGTCAACAGCGAAATCGCATGCGTCCCCGTGCGCAGCAACCCGGTCGACGATCTCGGCTGCCCATTGTGCCAGCCAGGTTTCCATCGCGCGCAAGGCCGGCGGCGCGAAGGCGCCCTGGATGATGCCGCGATAAACGCCATGATCCGGCGGATCCATCTCGGTCAGGCCGCGCACGAGTTGCGGCTTGCCGGTGACACGCTGCAGCACGGCCTCGGCGGTCTCGCTGGCAAGATAAGTGCGCGGGCCCGCGGCAAACTCATTGCTCCGTGTCTCGATCGAAACGATGTCGGCGTAGCGCATGACGGCCCAGAACGGGCGCACGCCCTCACGCTCCACCCAATGCAGCGGTGACCGTCTGCGGAGCAGCGCGCAGGCCCGTTCGAGCCGCGCGGGACTGGCGTGACCTTGCGAGGAGATCAGCACGTCGATCGCGCTGTCGATGGCAGCGCTGTGACCGGCTTTCGAAGCAGGCGGCGGAGCTGCCGACATCAGCGCGAGAGCCCCGCCTGCGGCTGAGCGGCGTGAGGCGGCCGGCGTACCAGGATCGTGAATTCCTTCATGCCATAGTTGCCGGCGATCTCGACTGCCGCTGCAAATTCCTGCTCGCAATAAGCGGCCCAAACGTCCGGCGTCGTGCGATACAGGCGCGCCTTGGCGGGATCGCCGTCCTGCTCCTCGTCCGCGGCAGCTCGCATGAAATTGACCGCAAAGCCGCGCCGGCTGGTCGCGAACATGCGCTGCAACATGGCCTTGATGTAGCCTTCCCAGGCGTCGCGCGAATAGCCGACATTGACGTTCATGATGCCGGAGGCGACCGAATAGTCGGCGATGCGCGGGCTCTCCGAAGCGACGACGAAGCGCCGCAAGGGGGCGGCGAAGCGGCGCCGCGCCCGGCTGATCATGGCGCGGGACAGGTCGATGCCGAGATAGTCAATCTCACAGGACGCAAATCGCGATTCAAGAAACGGCACCAGCGCGCCATAGCCGCAGCCGATGTCGTTGAGGCTGAACGGCGCCGACGCATCGCATAGCTTCATTAGCTGCACGAAGCGCAGGCCCTGCGTCGCTTCGCAGGACCAGTCCACTCCGCGCGGCGTCGCGCCATGACGCGCGACGCATGCGGTGTAGTAGGCGTCGACGTCGGAGGAGATGTCATCGAGCGACAGATGATCGGCCCCGACGACGCTGCCCGCCCTCACGGTCATTTCTTGCGTTTCTCGACCCGCCTTGTGCGGGCGGTCTCAGCCGCCTGCTTGCGTGCTTCACGACCGGGCGTCGTCGGAATCGAGATGATGACGTGCGTGTCGAGAGAAAAAACGATCGGACGACCTTCGGACACAGTCACCCGCGGATCGTCAGCCGCGGAATGACAGACGATCGAGACGGGGAGCGGCTTTTCGGATTCGAGGTCATCCTTGAACGCCTGGATCACTCGATCATGCCCGTTAACATTGGCGAGGTCCGACGGATAAGTCTTGAGAAACTCGAGAAACTTGTACCAGCGCCGCCGCTCGGACCAATCGGCAGGCACGATTCCGAGCAAAGCAAAGGACTGCTGTAGACCATGCTTCAGCGAGAAGACCCCGAACTCCCGTTGTAGCTCAACCATTTCGGGCAAAGCATCAGCATCGAACCGTTTGTTGAGCTGCACGATAATATCAAGGGTAGTACTGTCTTTAATCATTACCCCCATTGTAACCCCCAAATCTGAAAAAGCTGGAATTCAACGAATCGACAATGCATGCATCATTGCATTGCTTCAAGATGCAATTGCAGTTTCTGAACTAATGAACGCAGACAGAACGCACCGGAGACATTCATCAAATGTCGTATCTGCTCGAGAAGTCCCGCAGCCTGCTCGTTCCTGCCGGCTCCGGCAAGAGCAAGGCCCAGGATGATCGTCGCGTAACACTCCGCGACTCGATCCGTCTTTCGTTTGGCTACAAGGATCGCCTGTTTGCTGGCCTCGATAGCGGCATCGAAGTCCTCACTCCGGTAAAGCAGATCGGCATTTATGGCAGCCATGCGCGCCTCAAGCTCGAGCCCGGTTCTTGCGGCCCGTGCGGCTTCGATCGCGCCAACCATCTCATTCGTCGCATCGGCGAATCGACCAGTCAAAGCCTGTTCGAGGCTTGCACAGAGCAAGGTGAGCACGCGGATGTAGGGAATGCCGGATGTTTCAGCGAGATCGGAAACTCGCCTTGCGTGCTCGCGCGCAAGACCCTGGTCTCCGACGATCCATGCTAGCTCCACCAGGTTGAAGTGCGGAACGAACTGAAGCACCGGTGCGACCTCGGATGAAGGCTGCTGCACCAGTTCGAGAAGCTCGCTGCGAGCATCCTCGATTTGGCCGAGATGAGCCATTGCGCGCGCCCTGATGCATCTCACCCAATAGCTGACGTCGAAGCCGAGAATCTGGTTCGGGTTCAAACCAAGCGTGACGTGACTGTCGAAGCCGGCTTGGCTTGCCATCGCAGCGATAGCCGTATTGGCCGCCGAGAGCGCCTCGTTCATCCGTCCCGAATGTGTGTATGCCTGCGCCAGCATGGCGTTGACGGTCGCGTAGCGGCCGACATCCCCCTCGCCCGAGGTCAGCTTGATGGCGTTCTGCGCCAGGTCGACGTAGTCATCGGCCGCTCCCGTCGAAGCGAGCACGCGTCCATAAGCGCCGATCAACAACGGCTCATGCGCCTTGTCGGAGGAGCGTGCAAATCTCAACGCTTCCTCAGCAAACGGCTTGACTTCTTCGGCCGAGATGCCTTCGCGCCAGCCGAAGTTCAGGATCTGGCCGCTGGCCAGCGCTCGCAGGCGGTCGACGCGCTCCGATTGCGGCAGCGCCTGCAGCAGGGAGCGGATCTTCTTCCACAGCCGCAGCGCCTCCGCCGTGTTGGTGCGGCCGATCCAGCGCGCCGCGCGCTGCAGATGCTCGACGGCCTGCATGGTCTGGCCGGCGAATTCGTAATGCGAGGCGATCAGGGCGGCGAACTCGTCCTGCGTGCCCCAATCCAGCGCCTCGATCGCCTTGGCCACGGCCACGTGCACGCCGCTCAGGCGCGAGCGCAGCTGCATGGCATAGGCCACCTCCTGGATCAGCGGATGGCGGAAGGCGAGCACGCCCATGTCGAACGGCGGCAGATCATAGAGAAGATCGGCATGTCTCAGTTGTGCGAGCGCGTCGAACAGGTCCGCCTCGCTGAGCCCGACGACCGGCTTGAGCACGGCGAGCGCGACCGAGCGGCCGATCACAGCCGCTGTTTCCAGGACGCTCTTGGCGGTCTCGCTCAGACGGTCGATGCGGGCCGCTACCACGGCATGCACCGTCGGCGGCAGAGGAATCGGGCCGATCCCGCCCTTCAGCCGATAGGCGCCGCGCTCACCCTCGAACCCGCCGCTCTCGGAGACCGCGCTCGCCAATTCCTCGAGGAAGAACGGATTGCCCTGAGCGCGCTCGACGATGTCGCGCGCCAGCACCTCCAGCGAAGGATCGTCACCAAACACCCCGCGCAGCAGCTCGCTTGCCTCCTCGGAGGCCAGCGGGACGATGTGCAGTTCGTGAAATGGGACCTGCTGCATGAAGGAGGCGGCGAAACCCGGCCTGTAGTTCACGACCAGCAGCGTCTTGGTGCCGATCGTGGCCTCCGCGAGCGCCTCGACGAACTCCTCGCTGGCCTCGTCGATCCAATGCAGATCCTCGATCATGATCACCATGGCGCCATCAGCCGGCGCGGCGCGGAACAGCGTCTTGAACACGTTCAGGAGACGGGTCTTGAACACGCCGGGATCGAGCCGGAGCGCCGGACGTGACGGATCGGCGAGGTTCATGAAGTCCAAGAGCAGAACCAGCGCCGTGTCGGGCATGGCAATGGCTTCGAGCCGGTCGACCACGCGCTGGCGCGACACCTCCACCGGCTCCTTCGGCCGGATGCCGAAGAAGTCGCGCAGCAATTCGAGCACCGGCTGGAACGGGGTGGCGCGGCCATGTGCCAGCACGCGCGCCTCGTAGACGCGAATACCCTGGCGGCGACAGTGCTCGGCGAACTCGAAGCACAGCCGGCTCTTGCCGATGCCGGCCTCACCCACAATGCCGACGACAGCGCCGCGCGCCGCCAGGACGTCGTCGAGCTCGCGTTCGAGCACGGCGAGCTGAGCGTTGCGCCCGATCAGCGGCAACAGGCGCTGGCCGCTACGGAAGACGTCGCTCGCTGGCGCACTGAGGCGGCCGATCAGCTTGTAGATCGACACCGGCGAGGCAATGCCGCGCAGCGTGTGGGTGCCGAGCGGCTCGGCTTCGACGAACTGCCTGGCGCCGGTGTAGGTTTCCTTGCTGATCAGGATGGTCCCGGGCTCGGCCATGTGCTCCAGACGATTGGCCAGATGGACGTTGGCGCCGGCCGCGTCGTAGGTCTGGTACATGCTGTTCTCGACGACCTGGACGATCACCTCGCCGGTGTGCAGTCCGACCCGGACCTGCAAATGCGGGTCGGCGAGGCGCGCGATGGAGTCCTGCATCGCCAGCGCGCCGAGGCAGCCGCGAACCGCATGATCCTCATGCGGCACCGGCGCTCCGAACAGGGCCATGACGCCGTCGCCCTGCGTCTTGTTGACGACGCCGTCGTAGCGGTGAACCGCCTCCTTCATGAGGTTGAGCACCGGGTCGAGCCGCTGCATCGCGAGCTCGGGATCGCCGAGGCTATCGATCAGCTGGGTGGAATCGCGGATGTCGGCGAACAGGATGGTGAGACGCTTGCGTTCTCCGCCCTTGCTGCTCAGCGTCCTCAGGACGCGCTGCGCCGCCTGGTCGGGCGGAGCCGGCCGGCCGGGCAACGGCGCACCGCATTGGCCGCAGAAGCGATTCGACGGGCTGTTGGTCTGGTTGCAAGCCTCACATCTGAGGCCGAGCGGCTCGCCGCACCGGTCGCACGAGGCTCTCCCTGGCTGATTCTGCCTGCCGCACCGCGCGCATTCCATGGCCCCTCCGTTCCACGGCGGAACTGATTCATCCCATCACGGCATGAGTCTATGGAACTGCCACAATTCTCGCGGGAAAAATAGCCTTGTGGGGCCGAAGGCGGCGATCACGATGCTCAGCCCTGAGCGCTTTCCTGCGCCACCGCCTGCCAGGCAATGTCGCGCCGGCAGAAGCCGTCGGTCCATTTGATGCGGTCGACGGCCTGATAGGCCCGCGCCTGAGCCTCGGTGACGCTCTTTCCCGACGCGCAGACATTGAGGACGCGCCCGCCATTGGCGAGAATGGCGCCGTCCTTCGCCACCGTGCCGGCGTGGAAGATCTCCACGCCCTCGATCCGCGCGGCGTCGTCGAGCCCCTCGATGACACCGCCTTTGGCGTAGTCGCCGGGATAGCCACTCGCGGCCATGACCACGGTGACGGCGGCGTCGGGAAACCAGCGCAGGTCGAAATTCTTCAACTGTCCGTCGCAGGCGGCCAGCATGGCGGGCACGAGATCCGACATCATCCGCAGCATCAGCACCTGACATTCCGGATCGCCGAAGCGCACGTTGTATTCGAACAGCTTCGGCCCCTGGGCGGTCAGCATCAGGCCGGCATAGAGAATGCCCTTGAACGGAGTGCCACGCGCATTCATTCCGGCGATGGTCGGCTGAATAATCTGATTCATGATCCTGTCATGAATCTCCTGCGTGACGAACGGCGTCGGCGAATACGCCCCCATGCCGCCGGTGTTCGGTCCCTGGTCGTGATCGAACACCCGCTTGTGATCCTGGGCGGAGGCCAGCGGAATCGCGGTCTCACCGTCGCACAACGCGAAGAACGACACCTCCCGACCTTCGAGAAACTCCTCGATGACGACCTCGGCGCCCGCGACGCCGAAGCCGCCCTCGAACATCATCTTGATGGCGTCCTCGGCCTCGGCAACCGTCTTGGCCACGACGACCCCCTTGCCGGCCGCGAGCCCGTCTGCCTTGACGACGATCGGAGCGCCGTGCTCGCGGACATAAGCGAGCGCCTCGGGGGCATTGTCGAAGCGGCAGTAGGCGCCGGTCGGGATGTCGTATTCGGCGCAGAGATCCTTGGTGTAGCCCTTGGAGCCCTCGAGCTTGGCGGCGAGCCTGGACGGGCCGAACGCCTTGATGCCGGCAGCCTCGAGATCGTCGACGATGCCGGCGGCGAGCGGCGTCTCGGGGCCGACCACCACCAGATCCACCTTGTTCGCCCGGCAGAAGGCGATTACCGCCACATGATCGGCGACGTCGAGCGCGACACATTCGGCCTCCTTGGCGATCCCGGCATTGCCGGGCGCGCACCACAGCTTGGTGAGCAGCGGCGAGCCGGCAATCTTCCAGGCGAGCGCGTGCTCGCGACCGCCGGAACCAAGGAGCAGAATGTTCATCGTCGATGCCGTCGCAGGGGTGGGCCAATTTGGACGCCCCAATTGCCCGGCCATCGCTACAGAGTCAAATCATGGCTCGGACGGCTTGACGGCGGCGCCGGCGATGATCTCCTGCAGGCTGGCGACGTGGCGGGCGAACGCCGCCCGGCCGGCCGCGGTCGCCGTCACCGTGGTCTGCGGCTTCTTGCCGACGAAGGCCTTGTCCACGGCGGCGTAGCCGGCGCGCGCCAGCGTGTCGATATGGGCGCCGAGATTACCGTCGGTGGCGCCGGTCAGCTTCTTCAGCCGGACGAATTCCAGCCCGGCCCCGGCAGGCAGGGCATTCAGCGCCGCCATGATCTTCAGCCGCAGCGGCTGGTGGATGATCTCGTCGAGCTCCGCCAAACCGTCAGCCCCGCCGCATCCACAAGCCGCCGAGAACCAGGCCTCCGCCATTGACGAACGCCATCCACAACGGGAAAGCCGCGCCGATGAAGAGGTAGCCGACCAGGGTCAACGCGGTGACGCACAGGCCGAACACCGTGAAGGCCGCGCCGAACCATAATCCGGCAAGACCGTAGAACAGCATGAAATAGACCGGCCAGAATGCGCCCATCTCGCGCGGTCCGAAATGGCCGATCGCTTCGACGAAGAAGCCGAACGCAAAGAACATGACGAAGGCGAGCAGGGCCCGGAGATCGAAGCTGCGGACGCCGGAACGCGCCTTCTCCGTCGCGCCCAACACCACCGATCCGGCCAGACCGAGGACATAGACCGACAGCCAGGCCTTGTCGGCGTAGTAAGGCGCCAGATAGGTCACGAGATTGCCGGCAAAGACGAGGACGCCCCAGAGGATCATCATCAGGCTCGACAGCCGATAGATCTCCCACTGCCGCACGCGCTTCGTGACATCCTCGATATCGCTGAGCGCCCGCGCGGCTTCCAGGCTGTCGATCATGCGGCTTGAACCCCTAGCGCGTCGCCACGTCATCGGCGATCGCGCTCACCGCCTGCGGCGCCGACACGATCTCCATGTGATTGACGCCGGCGATCAGCTTCACGTCAACGCCGGGCGCGACGGCGTGCACCGCATCTGCATATTTGTCGGCGAGCATCAGCTCGTCATCGGCGCCGGCGATGAGGGTCACCGGGTGCTTCGCCGCAGCGAGATCGGCCTTGTAGCCACGGGTCGCGAAATTGCGGAACAGCCGGTAGCTGTAGGTCGAGGCCACGAACTTCTCCGAGTTCGGCCTGACAGCAAAGGCCAGCGCGGGCAGCGCCTCGCAGCATCTCAGGCCGACGCGATCGAGCACGCCGAGCGCGAGGATGCGCGGAACGTCGGGACCGGCCCAACCGCCCGAGTTCTCCCGGTTGGTGGGCGCATCATAGCCGAGATAGGGCGCGAGCAGCACGGTGCGCGCGAACAGGTCCTGGGTCGGCGCGCTGGCCGCGCGCAGCGCGAAGCCGCCGCCGGCCGAATGGCCGAGCAGCACGATCGGCTGCGACGGCGCGGTCCTCCTGACCTCTGCGACGAGATCGGCCAAATCGTCCTCGAGCTGGCCGAGATAGCCGATGTCGCCGCGGGTGCCTGAGCCGCCATGGCCGCGGATGTCGGGCGCGAACGTGTCGATGCCCCGGGCGGCGAGCCCATCCGCCAGCGCATGCACGGCGACGCTCGAGCCGGAGGAGCCGTGCACGAGGACGGCAACCTTGCCCGTCGGCGTCGCCCGCGCCGGATAGTGGCGGTAGGCGAGCTCCGTGCCGTCCCGGGCGCTGAAGCGCTGTAGGGCCGGCATGGTGCTCCGATCGACACGCCCGACGGTCTCCGAGATCGATTTCAGCTCGGGCGGGCGCACCAACGGCGTCGCGATCATCCCGCCCAGAAGAAGGGCAAGGGCCCCGGCGAGGCCGAAGCTCCAACCGACGAGCTGACGCACGATCTTGATGCTTGCCCGCATACCCCTCTCCATTTTCTATAGAGTACTCTATAACACAGAGCTATCGAAAAGGCAACGGCTTGATTGGCGGCGGACGCGGAAAGCCCCTACCTTGGCAACTGCTCCCCGAACCGAATCAGACAGCGATGCCGCCTGCGGAAGCCTTGCCCAACGCGCCCGAATTCACCGTCACCGAGCTGTCCTCGGCGCTGAAGCGCACGGTCGAGGACCAGTTCGGCCATGTCCGGGTGCGCGGCGAGATCACCGGCTTTCGCGGGCCGCATTCCTCGGGGCATTGCTATTTCGCGCTCAAGGACGAGAGCGCCAAGATCGAAGCGGTGATCTGGAAGGGCGTGCATGGCCGCATGCGCTTCAAGCCCCAGGAAGGGCTCGAGGTGATCGCCACCGGCAAGCTCACCACCTACCCGAATTCGTCGAAGTACCAGATCGTCATCGAGGCGCTGGAGCCGGCCGGGATCGGCGCGCTGATGGCGCTGATGGAGGAGCGCAAGCGGAAGCTCGGCGCCGAAGGACTGTTCGATCCCGCACGCAAGCAACTGCTGCCGTGGCTGCCCGAGGTGATCGGCGTCGTCACCTCGCCGACCGGGGCAGTCATCCGCGACATCCTGCACCGGCTCGAGGACCGCTTTCCTCGCCGCGTGCTGGTCTGGCCCGTGAAGGTGCAGGGCGAAGGCTCGGCCGAGCAGGTTGCCGCCGCGATCCGCGGCTTCAACGATTTGCCGCAGGATGGCCCGATCCCGCGGCCCGACGTGCTGATCGTCGCGCGCGGCGGCGGCTCGCTGGAGGACCTGTGGTCGTTCAACGAGGAGATCGTGGTCCGCGCCGCGGCCGAGAGCATGATCCCGCTGATCTCGGCGGTCGGCCACGAGACCGACGTGACCTTGATCGATTTCGCCGCCGACAAACGTGCGCCGACGCCGACAGCAGCCGCGGAAATGGCGGTGCCGGTGCGCAGCGAGCTGATGCAGGAGGTCGCAAGCCTCGCGCGCCGTGTCAGCGTCTGCTGGCAGCGCGGCCAGGAGAGCCGCCGCAACGAGCTGCGCGCCGCCGCGCGCGCCCTGCCCGGCGCCGGCGATCTGCTCGCCATTCCCAGGCAGCGGCTGGATACGGCGGCCGCCAGCCTGCCGCGCGCGCTCAAGACCAACACGCATGTGCACTTTCGCCAGTTCGCAGCGGCGAGCGCCAAGCTCACTCTGCGCGTGCTGCACGCGCAGATCGCGCAATCGCGCCATCGCCTCATCGCTTCGTCCGAGCGGCTGTCGCTGTCGTCGCGCGGCCAGCTGCACCGGCGGCGCGAGCGATTCGAGGCGCTCGACGCCCGCTTCAAGGCCTCGCGCCAGGCCTATGCGCAGGCCAAGCGCCAGGCCATCGGTCGCGAGCGCGACCGAACCGAACGTCTTGCCGAGCGGGCTCGGCGCGCATTGCAGACTCAGCTCCAGCGCCTGACGGCCCGCGTGGGACAGAACGAAAAGCTCCTCACCGCGCTGTCCTATCGCAGCGTGCTGGCGCGTGGATTTGCGCTGGTGCGCGACGAGGCCGGCCATCCGTTGCACCATGCCGCGAGCATCGGTCCGGGCGCCGCACTCTCGATCGAATTTGCGGACGGCAAGGTCGCGGCCACGGCGGGCGCGGACCGCCCGCTTCCAGCCGCGGCGCCAGCATCGCCAAAAGCCCCGCGTGAGGGCAAGCCTTCGGCGCCGAAGCGCACGCCCGATCCCGCCGATCAGGGCAGCCTGTTCTGAGTGGTCCTCAGCGCGCGAGCCAATCGGCCACGAGCTTCTGCGCATCGGCACGCGCCTCGGGATCCGAGCCGACATGACCGCGCTCGGGCGCCCCGGCGTCCGACCCTGCGACCTGATGCAGCGGCAGGTTCACGCGATCGAAATCGTGATAGGCGCCGGGATAGATGACGATGCGGGTCAGCGCGCTGCGGCCGCGCGCGCCATCGATCATCTGCCGGCACGCGGGCGGCGAATAGACGTCGTCCAGGCCGCCGATCAGCACCAATGTCGGGACGCGCGTGCTCCAGCCGAGGCCGGACGAGGCGCGGCAATCCGGATAGAACGCCACCGCCGAGCGAAAATCCGGCGAGACATGCTCGGGCAATTGCGGGCGCACCGCCCACAACAGCGCGCTCGCGCCGCTGGCCCAGCCGACGAGGCTGACCCGGTCGGGCATCGCCCAGGCTTGCTCGGCCAGCCATTTCTGCGCGATCACGATGTCAGCGACACGCTCGCGCCGGCCGCTGATACGACGCTCCTTGACGCGGCATTGCGGACCCAATCCGCGCGAGCCGTAGCTGTCCGGCAGCAGGACGGCCTTGCCGTCCTTGACCAGTTCCTCGGCCCAGTCGCGATAGCGCGGCAGCACCGGCTCGGAGCGGCCGGAAAGCCCGCCGCAGCCGTGCAGCGCGACGACGACCGGAAATGGGCCGGCCCCCTTCGGCCGGTAGAGCTGGGCGCGCAGCACATAGCTTCCCGAGGGGATCTCGACCGCGACGGGCGCCGGCAATGGCTCAGCCAAGGCTGAAAACGCCGTGGCGCAGAGCATTGAGACGACGATGGCGACGAGGGAGCGCATCAAACCAGCCGGGCGGGACAAGCGGCGGATATTGAAACCTAGCTAGCACGGAGTTTCGAGCAGAAGCATCACAAATCAGTGGGTTTGCGCGGGGGGACAGGGCCCCCCATCTATGCTAGGAAATCATCGAAATTCGGCCTGTCGTGTGCGCGCTGCGCCTGCGTAGGGGGACTTCACGTCAAGGAATTGGAGATCGCGGACGTGCTCAACAAGTTTGGTCCCTCGGGCCAGGGCGAGGCGCAGGTGCAGTATCTGGACGGCGATTTCCGCGTGATCTCACCGGGAAGCTATGTGCGCTGCGCGGTCACCGATGTGCGGATTCCGCTGGACGAGCTGAAGTATTGGAGTGTCGATCTGCAGGAAGCCTATGCCCTGCCGAGCGCCGTGCTGCAGCGGCACTATCCGGGCGCATTGAAGGCCAGCGGCTGACCGTTCCGCTTCGCTGACAGCCGCTGCACAACCAGCGCGCGCAACGCGGCGAGATCGCCGAACTGCAGTGTCACTGGGAATGCCATGACATCGGGCGCGGCCTCGTGGCCGCGGAACCGCACGAGATCTTTTTCCGTGGTCACCATGGCAAATCCATCACGCCTGGCTTCGTTGGCAAGGGCTACAACGTCGGCCGTCGTGAATGGGTGGTGATCCGGAAAGGCACGCTCCCGCCTGACGTCGAGACCGGCGCCGCGAAGGGTGCGGAAGAATCGGGCGGGATCGCCGATCCCGGCGAACGCCAGCAGCGGCCTGCCCTGCAACGCCGCGACGATCTGCGCATCGGGCTGCAACGCGGCTGAAAACACCGGCTTGCCGGCCGCCAACACATGTGAGGCGACCGCCTCGCTGGCTCGGCCGCTGCCGATCACGACCAACGCGTCGGTGCGCGCCAGCTGCGGTGGCAGCGGCGCGCGCAACGGGCCGGCGGGAAACACCTCGGAATTGCCGAGGCCGCGCGCACCGTCGATCACGATCAACGCGAGATCCTTGGTGATCGACGGATTCTGAAAGCCATCGTCCATCAGAATGACGGAGGCGCCCTGCGCCTTGACGAGACCGATGCCGTCGGCGCGGTTGCGCGCCACGACGACCGGCACCCACGCCGCCATCATCAGCGGCTCGTCGCCGACATCGGCAGCCTCATGGACAGCTGGATCGACGACAACGGGCCCGTGCAGCCGGCCACCATAGCCACGGCTCAGCACCACCGGCTGCTCGCCGAGGTCACGCAGCATATCGGTCAGCGCCAGCACGGTCGGCGTCTTGCCGGCTCCGCCGACATGGAAATTGCCGACGCAGATCACCGGCAAGCCGGCATCGACGCCGGCTTGCGCCATGCGGCGTGCGGCAACGGCGCCGTAGAGTTTCGAGAGCGGGAACAGCAGACGCGATTGCCAGGACGGCGGCCGATGCCAGAAGGCCGGCTCACGCATCGCCGGCTGCCCCCATTTCGAGCCTGACCTGCAATAGATACGGCTCCAGCGCCGACAGCGTCCGCTCCAGCGCGCCACCGAGCTGATCGACCACGCGCGTTCCTGCCGCAACCAGGCTGTTGCCGGCTGCGGGATCAGCGAGCAGCTGCCGGAGTTGGCGGATCAGCGCCTCCTGATCGTGGGCGAGCCTGGCTCCCCCGGCTTTGTCCAGCGACTCATAGACGTCGGTGAAGTTGAACACGTGGGGTCCGTGCACGATGGCCGCGCCGAGCTTGACGGCCTCGATCGGATTCTGGCCGCCATGCTCGACCAGCGACCCGCCCATGAACACGACCGGCGCCAGCCGGTAGAACAGGCCGAGCTCACCCATCGTGTCGGCGACGTAGATGTCGGTGCCTGCGAGCGGCTGTTCCTCGCGCGAACGCAAGGCGCCCTGCAGGCCGGCGCTTGCGACGAGTTCGGCGACGACCGGGCCACGATGCGGATGGCGCGGCACGATCACGGTGAGCAGCGACGGATAGGTAGCCGACAAGGCCTTGTGGGCCGCGATCAGGATCTCGTCCTCGCCGGGATGCGTGGAGGCGGCGACGACGACCGGACGGCCGCGCGTCATCGCCGTGAGCCGATCGAGCTTCGCCGGATCGGCGGGCGGCGCCGGCACGTCGAGCTTGAGATTGCCGGTGGTGATGACGGTGCGCGCGCCGAGCGCGGAGAACCGGTCGGCGTCCGCCTGCGACTGCGTCAGGAAGAGATCAAAGCGTCCCAGCAGGGCGGAGATGGTGCCGGACATGCGGCGCCAGCGCGGGAACGAGCGCGGCGACATGCGGCCGTTGATCACCACCATCGGCACCCGCCGCGAGGCGCCGGCGAGGATGAGATTCGGCCAGAGGTCCGACTCGATGAACAGCCCGAGCGAGGGACGCCAATGATCGAGAAAGCGCTCCACGAAGCGCGGCGTGTCATAGGGCACGTATTGGTGGATCACGTCGGGCGGGAAGCGCTTGGCCACGATGGCGGCCGACGTCACGGTGCCGGACGTGATGAGGATGCGGATGTTGAGCTCACGCAGCCGCTCGATCAGCGCCGCCGCCGCCAGCACCTCGCCGACGCTGGCACCGTGAATCCAAACCAGCGGACCCAGCGGGCGCGTGTCGTGGCTCAGGCCGCGCCGCTCGTCGGTCCGCTCGGGATCCTCCTTGCCATGCTTGAGCCGCTGTCTGATCAGTGCCGGCGCAAGCGGCACCGCCGCCGAGGACAACCCGCGGTAGACACGCAGGGCCATCGGCAGCGGCCTAGGCACTTGATGCTCCCGACGCGACCGGCGGAGGACAGGCCTCGGGACGGCCGACGATCTCATAGGCGCGGCGCATGCACTCGTTCAGCGTCGCCTCGAGGTCGAGACGCGCCTCTTCCATCATCGCGGCGTCGGCATCGCGCGGCACGTTGATTTCCTTGATTCCCACCAATGCGCCGCGGCCGAATGGCAAATTGATGGTGGTGCTGTCCCAGTTCTTCAGGCGGATGAAGCGGCTCGTGACCATTGCGAACGGCATGATCGGACGTCCTGATTCGCGCGCGAGCATGATGATGCCCAGCCCCGCAATCCGCGCACGCTTCGGCACATCGGCGGTCGATGCCACATTATAATTGTCTTCGAGCGCCCGCACCATCTCCTTGAACGCCCCCACCCCGCCTTTCCGGTGGAAGGAGGAGCCATGATCGCCGGAGCCGCGGATGGTTCCGATGCCGAGCCGCTCGGCGGCGATCGCGTTGAACTCGCCGTCGCGATGGCGGGAGATCAGCACCTTGGCGCGATAGCTCGGCTTGTTCTTGATGAAGGGTGTCAGCAGATGCTGGCCGTGCCAGAACGCGAAGATCGCCGGCATCTGCGGCTCGACGATGTCGTAGACCTCGGGCGGCTCATAGGTGAAGCGATTGGTCAGCCACACAAGGCGCAGGTACTCGGCCGCGAGGAACCCGACGGCGCGCTGGAACCAGCCGCTACGCAGCGTATTGCGGATCAGGTGTTTCAAGTCGCGAGCTTTGCGTCTTACTTCGCATCCTGACCGGGATCGAGCAGCCGGTGCAGGTGAACGATGAAATAGCGCATGTGGGCGTTGTCGACCGTCATCTGCGCCTTGGCGCGCCAGGCGGCGTGGGCCGCCGCGTAGTTCGGATAGACGCCAACGATATCGACCTTGTCGAGATCCTTGAATTCGTTCTTGTCGAGATTGATGAGCTCGCCGCCGATCACGAGGTGAAGGAGCTGCTGCGAGGCGCTATCTGTCATCGGTATTGTTTCCTAGTCAACGCCTTGCAGGCGACGTGGAGGGTGCGATCCAGGGGCGTTCAGTCCGGCGGTAACCTGCGATACTGCGCGACGATGTCGGCATGTCGGTCGCGGCCCGCTGCCACCAGCATCCCGTGCACCACCTCCGGACGATTATAGAGGATCGCCTCGCCGGACAACGCGGTCATTTTACCCCCCGCTTCCTGCACGATCAAATGAGCCGCCGCAAGATCCCAATCGCGGCTTTGCCCGCCTGCAAAAGCGGCATCGAGCCCGCCATGCGCGACACGGCACAGGCGCAGCGCCAATGATCCGATTCGCGGATGGAGTTCAATCCGCGCAGAACTCGGAGCCAACCGCTCAACCAACGGTTTTGGACCGGCCACCCGCGCGAAGTCGAGCACGCGTCCGGTCGAGGCCTGAACCCGCTCGTCGTTCAACGTGGTGCCGCTGCCGCGGGCGGCAAAGAAGAACTCCTCGCTGACCGGGACATGCACCGCGGCGAGTATCGGCGCACCGTGCTCGACCAGCGCGACGCTCACGCACCAGTCGTTGCGGCCGCCGAGATAGGACCGCGTGCCATCGATCGGATCGACGATCCAGACCCGCGACCGACCGAGTCTCGCCCGATCATCCGCGCTCTCTTCGGACAGCCAACCGTAATCCGGCGTTGCCGATCGCAGCCTGAGCTCAAGCAGCGCATTGACCGCCATGTCGGCTTCGGAGACGGGCGACGACGCACCCTTGGTCCATTTGCGCAACTCCGTTCCGAACATCGAACGTGCGAGCTCGCCGGCTTCGCGCACCGCCTCCTTCAGGAGCCTGGCGTCTGCCGCGAGGCTGGTCTCGTCCGGTTTCTCGATCTCACCGTCCGCCAAGCGTCAATCCTTCGATGCGCACCGTCGGCGCATTGACGCCATAGCGGAATTCCAGATCGCTGGCAGGCGTCATCGACTTGAAGATCTCGAACAGATGCCCGGCGATCGTCACCTCGCTCACGGCATAGCCGATCTCGCCATTCTCGATCCAGAAGCCGGACGCGCCACGGCTGTAGTCCCCGGTGACGCCGTTGACGCCCGAGCCAATCAGGTCGGTGACGTAGAAGCCCTGCTTGATGTCCGAGATCAGCTCCTTGGCTGTCACGACGCCGGCTTCGAGATGCAGATTGAACGGACCGGGCGAAGGCGACGACGACACGCCGCGATGGGCGTGGCCGGTCGTCACCATGCCGAGCTCGCGCGCGGTGCCCGAATCCAGCAGCCACGTCGTCAGCACGCCATCGTCGACCAGCGCGGTCTGCTTCACCTTCACGCCCTCGGCGTCGAACGGCTGCGACCGCAGCCCACGCTTGCGCAGCGGATCATCGATGATGCGGATACCCTTGGCGAACAGTTGCGCGCCGAGCTTGTCCTTGAGGAAGCTGGTCTTGCGCGCGATCGAGGCGCCATTGATGGCGCCGACCAGATGTCCGACCAGCGAGCCGGACACGCGGGGATCGAACACGACCGGCACCTGGCACGTGGCAACCTTGCGCGGATTGGCGCGCGCCACCGCGCGTTCGCCAGCGCTGCGCCCGACGGCCGCGGGCGCCAGCAGGTCGGCGCCGTGCGGAGCCGCCGTGTAGTCGTAGTCGCGCTCCATCCCGGTGCCTTCGCCGGAAATGGCGGTCGTCGAGATGCTTTGGCTCGAGCGCAGATAGGCGCCGTGAAAACCGTCGCTCGTGACCAGCACCATGCCGCCGATGCCGGTCGAGGCCGACGCACCACCGGACTTCGTCACGCCCTTCACGCCGAGCGCGGCAGCCTCCGCCTCCTGGGCACGGCGCTCCAGCTCTGCGGTCGAGGGAATCTGCGGATCGAGCAGGTCGAGCTCGGGAATGTCGCGCGCCAGCAGCGCCGGATCGGCGAGGCCGACATATTGGTCGTCAGGCGCCACCCGCGCCATCGCCACGGCCCGCTCGGCCAGCCGCGCCACGCCGTCCCCGCTGACGTCGTTGGTCGACACCACCGCCTGGCGCTTGCCGACGAGAACGCGCAGGCCGACATCGTCGCCTTCCGAGCGCTCGGATTCCTCGACGCGCCCGTCACGGACCTCGACGCCTTGCGAGATGCCGCGCACCGCGATGGCGTCGGCGGCATCGGCGCCGGCCTTCCTCGCGGCTTCCACCAGCCGCTCGGCGAGCGTTCGCAGGGCGGACTGGTCGAGCAGATCTGATTGGGCTGATGTCGACGATGAGGCTGAGGAAGAGGTCACGAACACGATCCGATCGATGTCAGGTGGGCGGCGAAGACGGCTCAATCCAAAGGAAATGTGGCCTGTTCACGCCGACTTCAAGCAGGACGGCAGACGGCACATCGGATTGTCGGCAAATCGGCAAGGTCTCGTCAATCATGCGGGGCAAGCGCTTGTCAATCATGACGGTAGGAGGATCACGCGTGAGATCTGATTAACCAGGCTTGTTAAGCCGATACGGGCGATCCGCGTGGCAAGGTCACACGCATCGACCGGGAGCATAATCCCGGCGGGGAGACCAAGCCGTGAGGCGTCAAACAGCAACAGGCGGAAGCCATTCCGCTGGGTCGGGCCGCGCCCTGCGGCTCGACCCTCTTTCCCTGCCCGTCTCGTACAGCGCGCACGATACCCGTGCCGATGGCGGAATCCGGCAGATCGAATTGCACCGGGAGCGCGTGGTCCTGCGTCGTGCCGTCAGCGGCATGCGCATGGCCCTGAACCTCCGCGTCAGCGATTTCCTCGGCATAGGCGTGCGCGAGATCGACGACACACAGGTGATGCTGGTGCTCGTCCACCGCGACCCTTCCCTGACCATCCCGCTCTGCGTCAGCGACGACCAGAACGAGATCGTTGCTGCGTGGGCGATGTGGAGCGAGACCTTCGCGCTGCCCCAGTTGCAGGACCCGCGCCGGGAGGCCACGCCGCGCCGCCGCCGCCGCAACGCGATCCGCTCGCGCCGCCCGCGCTTCCTGATGCGACGCCGTGTCGGCTACCAGCTCAATCCAGCCTCGATCCATCGCGGCGAGCGCGAGATCGTCGCGCGCAACTGATCAGGTTGCGCGCAGCACGGCATCGACCAACAGCCCTGCGAACAGCAGCAGTCCGGCATCGCGGTTCGACTTGAACACCCGCAGGCACAGCGCCGGATCGGCGATATCCAGACGCCGGATCTGCCAGCCGAGATGGGCGGCAAAACACGCCAGCCCGAGCCACGCCGCGACATGCACGTGGGCGGTCGCGAACGCGGCCCCAATCAGGATGACGGCCAGACTGTAGAAGATGACCAGCGCCAGATGCGTGCGGTCGGCAAACAGGCGCGCGGTCGACTTGATGCCGATCAGCGCGTCATCCTCGGCGTCCTGATGCGCGTAGATCGTGTCATAGGCGATCACCCACGAGATCGACCCGGCGTAGAGCAGCAGCGCGGTGGCATCGATGCGGCCGAACGCGACCGCAAATCCCATCAGCGCGCCCCACGAGAAGGCGAGACCCAGCACGACCTGCGGCCACCAGGTGACACGCTTCATGAACGGATAGATCGCGACGATCAGCAACGAGGCGATGCCGGTGGCGATCGCGAACCGGTTGAACTGCAGCAGCACCACCAGGCCGATCAGGGCCTGCGCCACCAGGAAGGCGAGCGCCTGCTTCACGCCGACCTGACCGGCGGGAATCGGTCGCGAACGTGTGCGCTCCACCTTGGCGTCGAGATCGCGGTCGGTGATGTCGTTCCAGGTGCAGCCGGCGCCACGCATGACGAACGCGCCGACGAAATAGAGCCCGATCCACGCCGGCAACATGGATAGGTTCCCGGCGATCCCAGCAGCCAGAGCGGCCGACCACCAGCACGGCATCAGCAGCAGCCACGATCCGATCGGGCGATCGAAGCGGGCGAGACGCAGGTAGGGCCGGCTCCAGACCGGCGCCAGCGTATCGACCCAATTGCCGGTCGCGTCAGCAACGCGGACGGCCGTGTCGCTCATCGGGTGAGAACGTTGCCGGTCATGGTGTCGAAGGCGGATCCGCCCTTCTTGGTCGTGTTGGCCTCAGGCAACGCGGCCGACGAGCCCAGGACGTCGCTCAGGCTCGGAGCGGAGGGCCTTCCGGCCCCCGACTGCATCTGCGCCGCCACGGCACAGACCTTCTTTTCCAGCGCGTCGGTGTTCTTGTGACCGGCCTTCAGCTGATCGGCGATCTGCTGGGGAATGCCGCAGCTCGCCGAATGCGCCTCGACATATTTGATCATCTTCACTTCGGCCTTGCCGAAATTTGCGATCAGCTTGCAGGCCTCGTCAGGCGAGGCCTTGCGGTCGCTCGCGGCCTTGATCAGCTTGCCGCGACGCTCGGCTTCCTCGCGCAGCGGAATGAACTCCTTCATGCAGCTCTCCGGCGGGCCACCCTGCGGCGCGGCTCCCATCGGGGCCGGCTGGAAGCCACCACCGCCGCCGAACGCCGAGGCGCCTGGACTGGGGAACGGACTTGCCGGAGCTGCGGCCCGGGTCGGCGCCGCGCCGTTGATGGGCGGAAACGGCGAGCTGCTGGTCTGGGCCTGACCAGGCATCGGCGCGGGAAAGGAGCTCTGCGCGGAGAGCTGCCCTGTGGAGAGCACCAGGGCGGCAATGGCGAGCGGCATGAAAGACTGGCGGACGATCAAGGCTGGTTCTCCGGTAAGACCAAGAATCCTCAACACTTCCGGATGAAAGCACGATCCGATCCGGGGCTTTTACGATTCTCGCCCGTCCAGCACAACCGCGGAGTTGATCACAGCCGCGGCGGAGGGACGCAGCCGGGTTCCAACCGGCGCGGAGGCCCAAAACGAGGTCCTTCCCGAACATCGGGGCCCAAAATCCGTTCACTCGGCGCCCTCGCCCACCTGGTCAGGCCGGAGTCGCCAGTTCGGCGGCCGGCGGGACGGTTCACGTCGCCGTGCAGACCTTGCGCATCACGGCCAGGGTGTTTTCGTGATTCGCCTTCAGCTGATCGGTGATCTTGGGCGGGATGCCGCAGAGTGAGGCATGGGCGACCGCGTAGTCGATCATCTTGGTCTGGGCGAGCTCGTAGTCATGCACCAGCTGGCAAGCCTCGCCGGGCGCGAAACGCCGCTCGGTCGCCGCCTTGAGCAGCTTGGCCCGGCGGGCGGTCTCGTCCCGCAGCGGGGTGAACTCCTTCAGGCAGGTTTCGGGCGGGCGAAAGCCGGCCGCTGCGGCACCACCCGGCACCGCGGGAGCCGCTTGCTGGGGCGGAGCAGCGATCGCCTTGTCGTCGGCCCGGGACGGCCCGGCGACCGTCACCACGATGACCGCGGCAAGCGCCCAAGTCGAATGTCTCAAGATCAAGGCCGTTCTCCGCTTCAAGGCTCACGGAATCGTCGGATGTCCGTCCCCAAGGGACGACCGGCGGGATCGAACCGGTAAAATCTGTCGACAGCACGGCCGAAAGGCGCCATCGCCAATACCCGATACAACACCCCGTGACGGCTCCGCCGGCTTTGCGGCCGGCGCGTGGTCTGGTTAAGCAACATCCATCATCGGCACCGCTTCGCTCCATGCCCGCATACGACTTCACCGCCCCGCGCCTGTTCGTCGACGCACCCCTGCAGGAGGGAGGCACGGTCGCGCTCGACCGCAATCAGGGCAACTATCTCGGCAACGTCCTGCGTCTCGGCACCGGCGATCACGTCCTGGTCTTCAACGGCCGCGACGGCGAATGGCGGGCCGTGATCGAGGGCCGCAAGCGGCCAGATGGCCTGACGATCCAGCAGCAGAGCCGGCCCCAGGATCACCTGCCGGACATCGCCTACGTCTTCGCACCGCTCAAGCACGCGAGGCTGGACTACATGGTGCAGAAGGCGGTCGAGATGGGCGCCTCGCGCCTGGAGCCGGTCATCACCCGTCACACCCAGGTGTCGCGCGTGAATGGCGAGCGCATGCGCGCCAACGTGGTCGAGGCCGCCGAACAATGCGGCATCCTCAGTCTCGCCGAAGTCAAGGACCCGGTGCCGCTGGAGCGCTTCCTCGCGCAGCGGCAATCTGAGCGGCTGCTGGTGTTCTGCGACGAGGCCGCCGAATTGGCCGATCCGCTGCAGGCGCTGCGCGGCGGCAAGGATCCGGCCGGCATCGACCTGCTGATCGGACCGGAGGGCGGTTTTGCCGACGACGAGCGGGCGCTGCTGCTCCGCCAGCCGCACGTGATCAGACTCGCGCTGGGCCCGCGCATCCTGCGCGCGGATACGGCCGGCGTTGCCGCCCTCGCCGTGATCCAGGCGACGCTCGGGGACTGGACCGGCCCCCGCGGTTAAGGCATCCGGCCAATTGTGGCTTGCCGCGGCCATTCGCAGTCGAAACCGTCAAACGGCCATGCTAAGGGGCAGCCGCGGCCTCCAGAGGCGCCCACTCCACTTTGGAACTCGATCGACATGACCGGACCCGCTCCAACCGGACCCGCCGCGTGGGCGGACATGCTGCTGCAATCCTTCGCCCAGGCCGGCTATGAGCGGGCCGAACCGGCGATCCTGCAGCCGGCCGAGCCATTTCTCGATCTCTCCGGGGAGGACATCCGCAAGAGCCTCTATCTGACCGGCGACGCCGCCGGCGAAGAGCTCTGCCTGCGCCCCGACCTGACCATTCCCGTCGCCCGTGACTACCTCGCCTCGGCCCGCGCCGGGCATCCGGCTGGCTTCAGCTATCTCGGTCCAGTATTTCGTTACCGCGAGGGCCGCCCGAGCGAGTTCCTGCAGGCCGGCATCGAGTCGTTCGGCCGTCAGGATCGGCCCGCCGCGGATGCCGAAATGCTGGCGCTGGCGATCGAGGCGACCGCCACCGCCGGCCTTGCCGCGGTGGATATCCGCACCGGCGACGTCGCGTTGTTCACGGCCTTGATCGACGCCCTCGATCTCTATCCGGTATGGCGGCGGCGGCTGACCAAGGACTTCAACCGCAAGCGCACCCTGGCGCAGGACCTCGAGCGGCTGGCGATCGCCTCGGTGGCCCCGCGCAACGAGTATGAAGGGGTGCTCGCCGCCTTGGCCGGCTCCGACCGCAAGGCGGCGCTCGCCCTGGTCACCGACCTGATGTCGATTGCCGGCGCAACGGCGGTCGGCGGCCGCACGGTGGCGGAGATCGCCGACCGCTTCCTCGAGCAGTCCACCCTCAAGAGCGGCGCGCTGCCGCGTGACGCGCTGGACCGTATCAAGCGCTTCCTCGCCATCAGCGGGAGCCCGACCGAGGCTGTCCAGCAGCTTCGCGCGCTCGCCGCCGACGCCAAGCTCGACATTTCAGCGGCGATCGACACGTTCGAGGCCCGCGCCGGCTTCATGGCCCAGCGCGGCATCGACATCACCAAGGTGCGCTTCGCCACGTCGTTCGGCCGCGGCCTCGACTACTACACCGGTTTCGAGTTCGAACTGCATCATCCGGGCAATGGCGACGAGCCACTGGTCGCCGGCGGCCGTTATGACGGCCTGCTGAGCCAGCTTGGCGCCGCCGAGTCGATTCCGGCCGTCGGCTTCTCGATCTGGATCGAGCGCCTGGCCCAGAGCAGCGCCGTCGGCAAGTCCCCGCGCGGGAGAGCATCATGAGCGGCCCCCTCGTCCTCGCCGTTCCCTCCAAGGGACGTCTGCAGGAGAATGCCGAAGCCTTCTTCGGCCGCGCCGCATTGAACCTGTCCAAGCCCGGCGGCGCTCGCGACTATCGCGGCACCATCGCAGGTCTCGACAATGTCGAGATCGCCTATCTCTCTGCGAGTGAGATCGCCTCGCAACTGGCGCGCGGCACCGTGCATCTCGGCGTCACCGGCGAGGATCTTGTGCGCGAGAGCATCACCGATGCCGACAAGCGCGTGCTGCTGATCGATACGCTCGGCTTCGGCGGCGCCAACGTCGTCGTCGCCGTGCCGCAGGCCTGGATCGACGTCCGCACCATGGCCGATCTCGATGACGTCACCACCGGTTTTCGCGCCCAGCACAATCGCCGCATGCGCGTCGCCACCAAGTACATCAACCTGACGCGCGGCTTCTTCGCCGCCCATGGCATCGTCGATTACCGCATCGTCGAGAGCGCCGGCGCCACCGAGGGCGCGCCGGCGGTGGGCACCGCCGAGCTGATCGTCGACATCACCAGCACCGGCTCGACGCTCGCCGCCAATGGGCTGAAGGTGCTGGACGACGGCGTGATCCTGCGCAGCCAGGCCAATCTGGTCGCCTCCCGCGACGCCGACTGGTCGGAGGGGCCGCGCGAGAGCGCCCGGATCATTCTCGACCACATCCATGCCCGCGCCCGCGCCAGCAAATACCGCGAGGTCCGCACCCGCTTCAAAGGGTGCGACGCAGCAATGCTGACCGAGGCGCACAACCGCTTCGGCGTCGTGGCGCCGTTCGGCGGCCCGACCTCGTCCGGCATGCTCACCCTGCACTGCCCGCCGGCGCAGATCTACGCGCTCGGCAGCTTTCTGCGCGCGCATGGCGCCGAGACCGTCTCGGTCGCCTCGCTCGACTATGTGCTCGACCGCGAAAATCCGCTGTTTGCTCGCCTCGAGGCCTTCCTGCGATCATAAATCGCCGTTCATCGTAGCGACAGGCGAGCGCAGCTACCATATGTTGGTAGCAGAACGAGGACGCTGAGCAATGCTGGGAACTGACGTGTCGGATCTGACCACGACTGCGGCCGACGCCGCGTCGCAGGGATTGTCGATCGTTATCCCCGTCTACAACGAGGGCGCGGGACTGACGGCGCTGCACGAGCGGCTGAATAATCTCGCCCGTACGCTGCGCCAGCGCTTCGGTCTCGCCTGTGAGCTCGTCTATGTCGACGATGGCAGCCGCGACAATACGCTCGCGATTGCGCGCACCTTGCAGGCCGATGCGCTCGACATCCAGGTCGTCTCGCTGTCGCGCAATTTCGGCAAGGAGGCCGCGCTGATGGCCGGCCTCGATCATGCCCGGCGCGGCGCCGTGCTGTTCATGGACGGCGATGGCCAGCATCCGCCGGCCCTGGTCGAGCAGCTCGTCACGCACTGGATCAAGGACGGCTATGACGTCGTCTATACCGCCAAGGCGCATCGCGACAACGAGCCGTTCCTGCGCCGCGTCGCCGTGCACGGCTTCTACGCGCTCATCAACTGGGGCGCGCGGCAGAAGATCCCGGAGGATGCCGGCGACTTCCGGCTGCTGTCGCCGCGCGCGGTGGCGGCGCTGCGGCAATTGCCCGAGCGCAACCGCTTCTTCAAAGGACTCGCGAGCTGGATCGGCTTCCGCCAGATCCGCGTCGACTACGAGCCTGCCGCGCGTGCCCATGGCGTGACGGCCTTCAACCTGACCAGCCTGCTCGGCCTGTCGATCGAAGGCCTGACCTCGTTCTCGGTCGCCCCGCTGCGGTTCGCCAGTCTGCTCGGAATCCTGCTCGCCTCGGCGGCCTTTCTGTTCGGCCTCTCGATCCTGTGGGAGACTTTAGCTACCGGCAAGTCGGTGCCCGGCTATCCCTCGCTGATGGTCGGCCTGATGACGATCGGCGGCGTGCAGCTGATCATGATCGGCATCATGGGCGAGTATATCGGCAAGATCCTGTCCGAGCTGAAGGCGCGGCCGATCTACTTCGTCGCCGAGCACAGCGAGAAGCGTGCAGCGCTCGATGCGCGCAGCGACGGCGCCGAGAGGAACGCCGCCGAATGAGCGCGACGCCGCACCGGCGCATCTGGCTGTGCGCCGATGACTATGGCATCAGCCCCGGGGTTAACAGCGCCATCCGAGACCTGATCGCGCGCGGTCGGCTGAACGCAACCTCGGTGATGACCGTGGGCGCCGCGATCGGGCGCGACGAGGTGACGGAGCTGACCAAGGTCGCGTCCGACAGCCCGCGTTGCGCCATCGGCCTGCACGTCACGCTGACCGCGCCATTCCGGCCCCTGACGATGCATTTCCGTCCCTCGGAAGGCGGCATGTTCCTGCCCTTCCCGAAGCTGCTGCGCGCCGGACTGACCCGCCGGCTCGATCCCGAGATGATCCGTGCCGAGGTCCTGGTTCAGCTTGCAGCGTTCGGCGATTTGTTCGGTCGCGCCCCCGATTTCGTCGACGGCCACCAGCATGCCCAGCTCTATCCGCAGGTGCGCGAGGGCTTTCTCGCCGCCGTCAAGGAAACTGCGCCCACGGCCTGGGTGCGCCAGGGCGGCCGCAATCTGCCCCTGATGCAGCGGCTGGCGGCACCGAAAGCGCTGCTGCTGGACGTGCTCAGCGCGCAATTCCGCCGTCAGGCCAGGCGGGCCGAGATCGCCTTCAATCCCGGCTTCGCGGGCGCCTACGACTTCACCAAGGCCTCCGACTTCGGAGCTTTGATGGATGGCTTCCTCGACGAGTTGCCCGAGCATGGGCTGGTGATGTGCCACCCCGGTTTCGTCGATGACGTCCTCATCGAGCTCGATCCGCTGACGGTGCAGCGCGAGCATGAGCACGCCTATCTTGCCGGCGAGCATTTTCCGGGCCTGTTGGAGCGCCGCAAGGTGACGCTCGGCTGATGGATGTTTCGCGTGCCCCGGCGAACAAAACCCGGCGCGGCGGCGTTCGAAGTGGGAGGGAGGCAGGCATGCCGTCCGCCTTCGGCTTCCGAAACGCCTCGCAAGTGCAAAGACGCTTTGTCGCATACGGAAATTTAATCCGCGCCCCGGCTGGCCGGGCCACAAAGTCCCCCTAAATCTTGGCCGCGCTTGGCCGGAACAAGGCAAGCGGCAGGAGAACGACATGACACCGCAAGAACGCCAACTCATCGACGATCTGTTCGACCGGCTTGCCACGTTGGAGAGTGCACCGCGTGATCCGGAGGCTGCCGCCGCCATCGCCCAGGCGCTGCAGCGGGCTCCCAATGCCGTCTATGCGCTGGTCCAGACGGTGCTGGTGCAGGACGAGGCCCTGAAGCGCGCCAACGCCCGCATCGAGGAGCTGCAGCACGCCCAGGCCCCGCAGGGCCAGTCCGGCGGCTTCCTCGATTCGATGCGCGACAGCATCTTCGGCTCGGGCAGCCGCGGTTCGGTCCCCAACGTGCCGCCGCCCTCGCAGAGCCGCCCGGTCTGGAACAGCGGCCAGGCGATACCCCCGGGCTACCAGGGCCAGCCCGGCTATCCCGGTCAGCCCGGCCCTTACGATCAGGGCGGCTTCGGCCAGCCGCGCGGCGGCATGTTCGGCGGTGGAGGCGGCTCGTTCCTCGGCACGGCGGCGGCCGCAGCGGCCGGCATGGTCGGCGGCTCGCTGCTGCTCGGCGGCATCCGCTCGATGATGGGCGGCGGGTCGCATCAGGCGTTCGGTGACACCACGATCATCGAGGAGCGGGGCGGCGGTGCCAGCCCGTGGAGCGGCGACCAGTCCGGCGGCTCGCTGGCGCGCGATGCCGGTCTCGACGACATCGGCCGCCCGGGCGGCGACGGCGGCCGGGCCGGCCTGTTCGACCAGGCGAGCCATGACGACAGCGGCAATGACAGCGACGCGGCCGACTTCGATGCCGATGACGGCTATGGCGACGACGACGGTGGCAGCGACTACGCGTGAAGCTCCCGGGTCGCAGCCAACTCAAAAATGCAAAGGCCGCCCTCCACGGGCGGCCTTTTTCAGTTGCTGATGTCGCGCAGCGGCGGTCGTCAGAGCACGATGACCCGGGCACCGACGTTCACGCGGCCATAGAGGTCGATGACGTCCTCGTTGCGCATCCGGATACATCCTGACGAGACGTTGGTGCCGATCGTCCATGGCTCGTTCGAACCGTGGATCCGATACAGCGACGAGCCGAGATACATCGCGCGTGCGCCGAGCGGGTTCTGCGGTCCGCCCTCCATGTGCCGCGGCAGGTCGGGCCGGCGCGCGAGCATCTCCGGCGGCGGCGTCCAGTCCGGCCATTCGCGCTTGGCCGAGATCGTCTTCACGCCCGACCAGGTGAAGCCGGGGCGACCGACGCCGATGCCATAGCGGAGCGCCCTGCCCTCGCCCTGGACCAGATAGAGGAACTTGTTCGGCGTATCGATGACGATCGTGCCCGGCCGTTCTTTGCCGTCATAGTCAACGATCTGTTTCTCGTATTTCGGATCGAGTGGCCGCTGCGTCTGCTCATAGGCCTCCTCATCCGGCAATCCCTGCTGCGGGACCATGCCCGGCGCCAGCCGCTGCGGCTCGTAGTAGGACGGCTGCTGCTGGTACATCGGCTGTCCCGGCGGAGGCGCGCCGCGGCCGCCTTGCGGATCCCCGAACAGGAATTCGATGAAGCCGCCGCCCATGCGCGAGCGTTCGACATAGGCGGTGCGCACCGGCGCGGACTGCTGCGGCGGGCCGCTATAGATCACGGTCGGCTGCTGAAATCCCTGGGCCGCGGCGCGGCCCAGACCTGCATGGAAAACGCATGCGCCGGCCAGCAGCGCTGCGGATACTGATTTGAACATCGACGTACTCTGTACTGTTTCGTCTGAAGACTGTTCATCGCGCGAGGCAAATGCGCCGCCGCGTATCGTCAATAAAGAGCAAAACCCGATCGCTTTGGTAAACGCGGGAGGCGCCGGGATTTACCATCGCTGCATACGTCGGCGGTTTTGATCGCTAGCGTTTATTTTGCGTGAAGGCCGCTGGCGCATGGTTAATCGTTGACGCACGATGCACGCCAGCGTTGCTCAACGGCGGTTCCTGGCGTGAACGCGATGTTAAATAGCCTTTGCGTAGAACTGATCCGAGCAAAAGGTCAGGGATACTATCATGGCTGTTCGCAAGCGTTTCCGTATCGAAGAAGCAATCGTCGGCCATATGCCGGAGCCTGAATTCGTGGGTGGCGAGATCGGCCCCAACCACAAGGAAATCATGGACGAGCTCCGCGCGATCCGCTCCCAGATGGCCAATGCGATCCGCAGCGGCGGCAGCAACACGGCGAACGCCGCCATCGAAGAGTCCGCCGCACGCGAGGTCGCCGAAGCGCGCGCGCTGCTCGAGACCTATCGTGCCCAGATCGAGCAGTGCGAAAAACTCAAGGTCGAGCTCGACCTGATCCACGACGCGATCAACCGCACCAAGGGCGAGATCGCGACCCTCCATGCCAAGAGCTTCAACGGCGAGGAGATGGCCAAGGTCAACGGCGAGCTCGGCGCGGTCGTCGGCGGCACCGAGCAGGCGACGCAGCAGATCCTCGAAGCCGCGGAGGCGATCGACCAGGCCGCCAGCGCGCTGTCCAAGGTGGACTCGGCCGACCAGCAGAAGATCCTGAGCGAAGAGATCCAGGAGCGGGTGGTCTCGATCTTCGAGGCCTGCAACTTCCAGGACCTGACCGGCCAGCGCATCAACAAGGTCATGACCACGATGAAGTTCATCGAGCACCATATCGTGGTGATGATGGACATCTGGGGCGGCGTCGACGCCATCAAGGCGCATACGCCGCCGATCGTCGACCACCGCGAGGGCGACGCCCGGCTGCTGAACGGCCCGAAGGCGGACGGCGACGTCGGCCACGCCTCGCAGGACGACATCGACGCAATGTTCAACTGAGCTCATCCTGCCTGACCGGCGGCCACGCCGGCCAGGGACGGCACCGAGCAGCACCAAGCAAAACGCCGGCGCTTTCGCCGGCGTTTTTCGTTTGGCTTTTGGGTGTGGCCGGGGCTTGTCGCGAGGGCTTCGCCCGGATCTCAGGCGCGCGGTCCGCAGCGGACGTAGACCATCGTCTGGTAACGGGTCGCCGCATCCTTGTCGACGAAGCGGGTGATCAGCACACGGCCGTCAAAGGAGACGACCTCGCGGTCCTGCTCGCCGCCGGGCGGTCCGGCCGGGCCGATATAGTTCTTGCCGCTGGCCGAGCCCTTCAGGCGCAGCTCCTGGGGAGTCGCCTGGTCGGCCAGATGCATCACGACACCGCCGGACGTGCCCGCCCCGATGACATAGGGCTGTTTGCACTGCGCCAACGCCATCTTCTCGGTGCGCGGACGGTCGTTGGGGTTGTTGTAAGCGGCGAGGCCCCATTTGCCGACGAGATCCTCGGGGCGGATCGTCGCCGGAACCTCGGGCTCGACCGGCGCCTCGGTCTGCATGGGGGGCGACGGCGACAGGCTGAAGCCCGTGCACGCTCCCAGAAGCATCGTGAGCGCCGACGCGATCGCGAGATTGGCAACCGGCCGCGCGCACCGTGAACTCGTCATGGCATCCCCTTAGGAACAAGATCGTGGCTGCCCCGTCCGGCAACCAAACCCAAAACGCTCGTCAGAGCAATGACGTCGGATGACGACGCCGCTCCACTAACATGTCTGGCCCGGGACAACATCCCCTAACAGCCTCAAGAACGGCTTAACTGCCGGCCGTTGCTTGACAGGAACAGCCGCAAGCCATATTTCCCCGAGCGGTCTTTAGCACTCGGAGGGCGCGATTGCTAAGGCTGCGAGCCAGTTGGCGCCAAGTGGGCGTCAAATGTGGCCGCATTCAGATTTCCTCCGACAGCAACAAACTTATCCAAGCACCCCAAAAGGGATCCGTCATGGCCAAATCGAAGTTTCGTCCCCTGCACGACCGCGTCGTGGTTAAGCGCATCGACGCCGAAGAGAAGACCAAGGGCGGCATCATCATTCCCGACAGCGCCAAGGAAAAGCCCTCGCAGGGCGAAGTCGTCGCCGTCGGCCCGGGCGGCCGTGATGAGAGCGGCAAGCTGATCCCGATCGACGTCAAGGTCGGCGACCGCGTGCTGTTCGGCAAGTGGTCCGGAACCGAGGTCAAGCTGGACGGCGAGGAGCTCCTGATCATGAAGGAGTCCGACATCATGGGCGTCGTCGCCTGATCCCGACCTGCCGGGGGCGGCGATCAGCCGCCCCGGGCGAAAATGCTCTGCAACCTCGTTCCGGCGACAGACGGGCGATCACGCCCCTCGCCGTCGAGGTCTACTCCAGGAGAATTTTGAAATGGCAGCCAAGGACGTCAAATTCGCTGGCGACGCACGCGACCGCATGCTGCGCGGCGTCGACATTCTCGCCAACGCCGTCAAGGTGACGCTCGGCCCGAAGGGCCGCAACGTCGTCATCGAGAAGAGCTTCGGCGCTCCGCGCATCACCAAGGACGGCGTCACCGTCGCCAAGGAGATCGAGCTGGAGGACAAGTTCGAGAACATGGGCGCGCAGATGCTGCGCGAGGTCGCCTCCAAGACCAACGACACCGCCGGTGACGGCACCACCACCGCGACCGTGCTGGCCCAGGCCATCGTGCGCGAGGGCGCCAAGGCGGTTGCCGCCGGAATGAACCCGATGGACCTCAAGCGCGGCATCGACATCGCGGTGGCCGCCGTGATCAAGGACATCGAGAAGCGTGCCAAGCCGGTCGCCTCGTCCTCCGAGGTCGCCCAGGTCGGCACCATCTCCGCCAATGGCGACGCCGCGATCGGCAAGATGATCGCCCAGGCGATGCAGAAGGTCGGCAACGAGGGCGTCATCACGGTCGAGGAGAACAAGTCGCTCGATACCGAGGTCGACATCGTCGAAGGCATGAAGTTCGACCGCGGCTATCTCTCGCCCTACTTCGTCACCAACGCCGAGAAGATGACCGCCGAGCTCGACGACGTCTACGTGCTCTTGCACGAGAAGAAGCTGTCCGGCCTGCAGGCCATGCTGCCGGTGCTCGAAGCCGTGGTACAGTCGGGCCGTCCGCTGCTGATCATCGCCGAGGACGTCGAGGGCGAGGCGCTGGCGACGCTGGTCGTCAACCGCCTGCGCGGCGGCCTCAAGGTTGCCGCCGTCAAGGCGCCGGGCTTCGGTGATCGCCGCAAGGCGATGCTCGAGGACATCGCGATCCTGACCGGCGGTCAGTTGATCTCGGAAGATCTCGGCATGAAGCTCGAGAACGTCACGGTGAAGATGCTCGGCCGCGCCAAGAAGGTCGTGATCGACAAGGAGAACACCACGATCGTCAACGGCGCCGGCAAGAAGGCCGACATCGAGTCGCGCGTCGGCCAGATCAAGGCGCAGATCGAGGAGACCACCTCGGACTACGACCGTGAGAAGCTGCAGGAGCGTCTGGCCAAGCTCGCCGGCGGCGTCGCGGTGATCCGCGTCGGCGGCGCGACCGAGATCGAGGTCAAGGAGAAGAAGGACCGCGTCGAGGACGCCCTCAACGCGACCCGCGCTGCGGTGCAGGAAGGCATCGTCCCCGGCGGCGGCGTGGCGCTGCTGCGCGCCAAGAAGGCGGTCGGCCGCATCACCAACGCCAATTCGGACGTCCAGGCCGGCATCAACATCGTGCTGAAGGCGCTCGAGGCTCCGATTCGCCAAATCTCCGAGAACGCCGGCGTCGAAGGCTCGATCGTGGTCGGCAAGATCCTGGACGAGAAGTCCGAGACCTTCGGCTTCGACGCCCAGACCGAAGATTATGTCGACATGGTCGCCAAGGGCATCATCGACCCGGCCAAGGTGGTCCGCACCGCGCTGCAGGACGCCTCGTCGGTCGCCGGCCTCCTGGTCACCACCGAGGCGATGGTCGCCGAGCTGCCGAAGGACGCAGCTCCCGCGATGCCGGCCGGCGGCGGCATGGGTGGAATGGGCGGCATGGGCTTCTGAGCCCCCCTTGCATCACCGAGACGTTCAGGAAGGCCGCCTCCGGGCGGCCTTCTTTTTGGCCGAGTGTCCGCGCCCGGGGGTGCAGCGATCGCAAATCGGCGCTACAGCTTAAGGCCGATTCTGCCCCCACAAGGATTTTCAGATGCGCGCGATTTTGCTTGCGCTGGCCGTGATTGCAGCGGCCGCGCCGGAACTCGGTTGGGCCCAGAGCAAGAGCGGGACCAAGGCCCCCGCCAACGAGACTCGGTATTTCACCGCGATCGACGGCCTGATGGACGGCAATGCCGACGTGATCCTGAAGGAGACGCGCCAGGGCAAGACCGTCACCGCCGCCACGCTCGACGTCTGCTATCCCGTCGCAAAGAATTCGGATCGCAAGGACCGCTTCGTGGTCAGCCTCACCGTCAATGGCCAGACCTTGACCGGTGCGACCCAGAGCAACGGCGCCAAGGAGCCGGTCACGGTGAAGCTGAATCGCAAGCCGACCGGCGACACGTTCGAGTTCCGCGGACAGATCGCGATCGGCAAGACCGTCACCGAGGTGGCGTCGACCGACAATTCCGACGTCAGCGAGAAAGAGTTCCAGGAGAGCCAGTCGAGCGACGACGGCATCAGCGCCCAGCCGAAGGACTTCACCGACGTCTCGCCCGAGGCGGTCTCGGTCCGGCTCAAGCTCGACGCGGTGACCGACTTCCTCAAGAGCCTGAAGGGCGAGAACGTCGAAGTTTCGCTGTCGAGCCTCATCGTGAGCTGCGACGCACTGCGCGCGGGCGAGCAGACCATCAGCATGACCGTCGACCCCGAACGAGCCGGCGCACTGATCGCGAAGGCGCGGACCATGAACGGCGTCGTCACCGCCGGCTGGACCGCCGGCACGGTCGAGATGGACCGCACCATCCGCTTTGCGGCGGCCGACTGGCGCGACGGTGACAAGATCAACAAGGACAAGCTGGCGGGCGCCATCTCCGACGTGCTGGCCAAGACCTACAATGCCAGGCCGACGAGTGCGGCGTGGAATCCGGTCAGCGGCAAGCTGAAGCTGACGTTGAAGCGGCCGAGCCAGCTGATGCCGGCGCTCGAGCTGACCGACGTCATCGAGGTCACCGGCCTCGTCTCGGCGGACAAGCCGGGCGGCGCGGACGCGCTGATGCTGTGGATCAGCAGCCCGACGACGACCACCGTCGATGAGGCATCGAGCGCCAAGCTGATCCTGTCGGACGAATCGTCCGGCGACGAGGAAAGCGATACCCGCGACGACGGCGGTGCCATCGACGAGCTGGCGAAGGCCTTCAAGGCCAAGCGCTGGGATGCGGACAACTCTGTCTGGAAGTAAGGCGACGGCAGGCGCCGCGATCTCAGATGCCACCCTCCCCTGGAGGGGGAGGGTCGATCGCACGCGAAGCGGGCGAGCGGGGTGGGGTGACGCCGCGGGCACCGGTGCACGTGGAGAGATCACCCCACCCCGCCTCCCATTCGCTGCGCTCATGAGAGGCGACCCTCCCCCTCCAGGGGAGGGTGACAGCGGGGCTGACCTCAAAGCTGCGTGCTGCGGAATCGCGAACGTGCATGAAGCAGGACCAGGTGCCGGACCATGACAGCGAGGTCCACATGCCGATATATCGATGTGACCAAGACTAGGACTTTCGATACGCCCGTCTCGGCTCAATTGGTGTTGAGCCGGAAGCGCAGCGTCTTCGGTCCGATGAAGATGATCAGGTCGCCCTGACGCTTCCAGTTCGTCGCCGCGCTCAGCGCCGCGATCAGCTCGTCATCGGCTTGCGCGCGTGCCGCCGGGCAGTTGCGGTCCTCGATCTTGCTGGCGATGAACACGATGGTGTTGCCGGCGACCGAGAACTGCCCCTTGCCGCCCTTGCACCAGAGCTCCAGCACGGTCTCGCCGTTGTCGCCGATGTCGAGATCCGGCACGCGCTTCGAGCCGGGCATTGGTAACGCATCGAGCGTCATCTCCATTCCGAAGGGAAACTCCTCCGCCGACGCGCCGGCAAGCGGCAGGCCCGACATCGACAACGCCATCATCGCCACGGCGCAGCCACGCTTCAACACTTGCATCGTTCCTCTTCAGACCAATCACACGCAGGGTTGCGCCTTCCAGGCGACGACCGTGATCCCCGCCGCCACGGCTCCCGCACAAATGTGTTCCAAACATAGCAAACCCCGCGCCGCAGCTGCGGCGCGGGGCTTTGTCGCTGCCGGTGTTGCTACTTCAGCACCATCGCCGTGAACGGATAGACGTAGGCCTGCAAGGTGACGAACAGGCCGACCAGACAGGCCAGCACGATCGAATGCAGGAAGACGTAGCGCAGGATCGAGCTCTCGTGGCCGTACCAGTTGGTGGCGGTCGAGGCGACCACGATCGACTGCGCATCGATCATCTTGCCCATGACACCACCGGATGAGTTGGCGGCCGCCATCAGGACAGGCGACAGGCCGAGCTGCTCGGAGGTGATCTTCTGCAGGTTTCCGAACAGCACGTTCGAGGCCGTATCCGATCCCGTCAGCGCCACGCCCAACCAGCCGAGCAAGGTGCCGAAGAACGGATAGAGCACGCCGGTCGCGGCGAAGGCGAGGCCGAGCGTTGCGTCGACGCCGGACAGCCGGGTCAGCGTGCCGATCGCCAGCATCGCCGAGATCGTGATCAGCGAGATCGCGCACAGACGGATGGTGCGGCCATATTCCGCGATCAGCTTGCCCGGTCCGACACCCATCAGGAAGCCGGAGATGATCGCGGCGATCAGCATGCCGGTGCCGGTGAAGGTCAGGTAGGTGAATGAGAACACCGCGCCTTCCGGTGTCGGCTTCGCGGCCACCGGCGGCATCTTGTTGATCAGCTTGTCGAGCTCGGGCACCGGATAGTTCCAGGTGAAGATCGAGTTCGCCCAGGCCTTGAAGGCGCCGTTGCCCCAGATCAGCATGATCACGCAGACGATGATCCAGGGCAGCAGCGCGCCCCAGAGCTCGGCTTGCGTCAGCGGCGTGCGGTCCAGCGGCTTCGCCGCCGTCATCGTGGCGGCCGATTCGTCACGCCCGCGCAACGCCGGCGACAGCCACAGCTGCCTCGGCTGCCAGACCTTCAGGAACAGGATCAGCGCGCCCATCGAGATCAGCGAGGCGCCGATGTCGACGATCCACGGATTGATGTAGTTCGAGATCAGGAACTGCGGGACCGCGAACGAGACGGCGGTGACCAGGATCGCCGGCCAGACGTCCTTCATGCCCTTCCAGCCCGCGAACGCCCAGATCACCCAGAACGGCACGATCAGCGAGAACACCGGCAGCTGCCGGCCGACCATCGCGCCGAGGATGTAGGGATCGAGACCGGTGACCGAGGCGAGGCCCTGGATCGGCGTGCCCAGCGCGCCATAGGCGACCGGGGCGGTGTTGGCGATCAGCGACAGGCCGGACGCCGCGAGCGGCGAGAAGCCGAGGCCGATCAGCACGGCACCGGTGATCGCCACCGGTGTGCCGAAGCCCGACGCGCCCTCGAAGAACGCGCCAAAGGAGAAGGCGACCAGCAGCAGCTGCAGCCGCCGGTCTTCCGTGACGCCGCCGATGGCGCGCTTGAGCAACTCGAAGCGGCCGGTCGAGACCGTGACCTGGTAGAGGAAGATGACGTTCAGGACGATCCAGCCGATCGGAAAGAAGCCGGTGATGACGCCCAGAAACGTCGCGCGCAGCGACATGTTGGCCGGCATCGTGAACACGAAGATCGTGATCAGGTTGGTCAGGATCACGGCGATGATCGCCGCGATATGTGCCTTCACCTTGCCGCTGGCGATCAGCACCAGCAGCGTCACCACTGGGACGGCTGCGGCCAGCGTCGACAGCGCCGGGCTCCCCATCGGGTCGTAGATTTGATTCCACATCGTGACTTCTCCCCCCACGTTCTTGTTGTTGGACCCGGTCCGGCGGGACGGATCAGGTCTCCTCGCCCAGGCCCCCAAGCCTGGCAAAGGTCGGAAAAGGAGATCACAAAACCGGCAACGCCCAACTCTGCTCAAATTCTCGCGAAATCTGGCGGCGGTCGCAGTCCCTCTCCCCTGCCCCATGCTACGGTTTGTCACACGCGACCGACAAGCCGGCGGTCACCCGCCACATTACGACTTTAGTCTATACAGGCGGCAATCACTGCGATTTTCTCGTTTTTCGTCAGCCCGTTAAGACCTTTTCTCAGGAGCAGCCCCTCTGTGAACAATCTGCGCTCGACCGTCGCCACCGTCTGGCGGATCGCCATTCCCTACTTCCGCTCCGAGGACAAGGTCGCCGGCCGCATCCTGCTCGCCGCCGTCATTGCGATCGAACTGTCGCTCGTTGCGATCCAGGTGCTGGTGAACCAGTGGCAGAACAGGTTCTTCAACGCGCTGCAGCAGTATGATTGGAACAGCTTCATCTGGGAAATCGGCGTGTTCGCCGTGCTGGCGACCATCTTCATCATCCTGGCCGTGTACCAGCTCTATCTCAATCAATGGCTGCAGATCCGCTGGCGGCGGTGGATGACCGACGTCTACCTGCGCCGCTGGCTGGACAACGCCACGCACTATCGCATGCAGCTCAAGGGCGACATCGCCGACAACCCGGACCAGCGCATTGCCGACGACGTGCAGCTGTTCGTCGACAAGACGCTGAACATCACCATCGGGCTGCTCAGCTCGATCGTCTCGCTCGCATCGTTCATGGTGGTGCTCTGGGGGCTGTCGACCGATGCCCCGCTGCAACTGTTCGGCACCGACATCGCGATCCCCGGCTACCTGGTCTGGATCGCGCTGATCTATGCGGTGTTCGGCACCATCCTGACGCATTGGATCGGTTCGCCGCTCGTCAATCTCAACTTCGAGCAGCAGCGCTACGAGGCCGACTTCCGCTTCAACCTGGTGCGGGTGCGCGAGAGCTCCGAGCAGATCGCGCTGCTGCGCGGGGAAGGCGCCGAGCAGGGTCAGCTCGGAACCCGCTTCGGCCGAGTCGTCCAGAACTGGTACCAGATCATGAGCCGGACCAAGCGGCTGACGGCCTTCACGGCGGGCTATTCACAGGCGGCCGTGATCTTTCCCTATGTGCTCGTTGCGCCTGCCTACTTCGCCAAGTCGATCCAGATGGGCGGCATCATGCAGACGGCGTCCGCCTTCTCGACGGTGCAGGGCGCGCTGTCGTTCTTCGTGACGACTTACCGGACGCTTGCCGACTGGCGCTCGACCGTCGCCCGCCTCGACGGCTTCGACATGTCCATCGAGAGCGCGCACAAGCTCTCGGGCGAGCCGCAGACGATCGATGTCGTCGACCATGCCGGCGACAGCATCGATCTCGCCCAGCTGCTGCTGAAGCTGCCCAATGGCCTGCCGCTGGTCGCGGCCGACGGGTTCAGCATCGGCAACAACGAGCGCACGCTGCTGACCGGCCCTTCCGGCGCCGGCAAGTCGACGCTGTTCCGCGCCATCGCCGGGGTCTGGCCGTTCGGCAGCGGCGCGATCAGCGTGCCCGCGCATGCCAAGCTGATGATGCTGCCGCAGCGGCCCTATTTCCCGATCGGCCCGCTCAAGGCCGCGATCGTCTATCCGGCAGCGGCCGACGCGTTCAGCGTCGAGCAGGTCAGGGAGGCGCTGGTGGCCGTCGGTCTGCCACAACTTGCGGACCGCCTGGACGAGGACTCGCACTGGAATCGGATGCTGTCGCTCGGCGAACAGCAGCGGCTCGGAATTGCCCGCGCGCTGCTGCATGCGCCGCAATATCTCTTCCTCGATGAGGCCACGGCGTCGCTGGACGAGCCGAGCGAAGCGAGGCTGTATCGGGTCATGGCCGAACGCCTGCCGCAGACCACCGTCGTCTCGATCGGCCACCGCTCGACCCTGCACGAGTTCCATGATCGGAAGGTCGAGCTGATTCGGGATGGCGACCGGTTCGCGCTGCGGCAGACTGAGAAGGCTGCCGACGCGACCGCGGGTGGAGGCAACTGAAGCGAGCGCCGCGCCCTCATGGAATGGAGACGCGGCAAGGGGTCTGAGAGATCCGCCCCGAACCCAGCCCATTGTCCCGAGGGCGCCGCCAGGGATCTCATCGCGCCCCTGCGCCCATGATGAGAAGTCCAATTGCCCGGGCGGCGTCCGAGCCATCGCGATCCAGAAGATGGCGATCCAGAAGATGGCGTTCCAGAAGGACGGCAAGACGCCCGAGCGACCACGGCGAGCTGCTGTCACCAAAGCAGAAGGGCGGCAGATTGCTCTGCCGCCCTCGTCAGGAATTTCGATCCGCCTTGGGACGATTACTTCAGGTTGGTCATCGCCGTCAGGTCGACCGAGAGCTTGGCGATGCCGGTCGCACCGCACCACTTCGAGCCCAGGCCACCCGGGTTGATCGCGGTGACGTTGGTGGTGCCGCTGGCGGTGAAGTCGCCAGTGAAGGCGTTGCAATTGCCCTTCGACAGGTTGGTGTCGGAGTAGCGCAGATCCAGCGTGAACACCTTGTAGGTGAAGCCGACGCCGAGGTTCCAGGTGTTGTAGTCGGCGTAGTGGATGCCGTTCGGGAAGGCCGCGGTGCCGTAGAAGCTGTCGGTGGTACCGAACCACTGGCGACCGAACTCACCCGAGACGTACATGCCGACGCCGCTCGATCCAAACAGGGTGCTCGGAGCGGTATACTTGCCGGTGACCGAGGCGTAGTTGCCCCAGGCGCCGGAGTTCAGGAAGCTCGGGGTATAGAATTCGGTGACGCCGAACGACCAGTTGTCGTTCACCGTATAGGTGCCCTTGCCGTAGACCTCGAAGAAGCTGACGTCCTTCTTCATGGTGTTGAAGTTCGTCAAGGTGTTGGCCTGGCACTCGGCGCTCAGCGCGCGGCCGGCGAAGTCCGTCGTGGCGCCGCCGCCGTAATAGCAGGTGCCGCCTGGATACAGGTAGCCCCAGACGCCGATGTCGAAGGCGAAGGCGCCGAAGGTCGGGCGGATACCGCCGTAGATATCGATCTCGGCCGCAGCCCGGTTCGGGAAGGAGATGCTCTCGCCAGCGACGCCGACGTAGAACTGCAGGTCCTTGTTGACGTTGAAGCGCGGCTCGAAATAGGCGGCGACCGACGGCTTGTGGTTCGACTGGGTGATGCCGCGGAAGACGTAGTCGTTCATGATCGCCGCGCCGAACGCGATATCCCACGGTTCAAACGCGACCGGGGGCGGAGCCTTATAGGCCTTGACCGCCATGTCCGCCGCCGAAGCCGATCCCGAAACCATTGCCAGCGCCGTTGCCAGCAAAGCCCACTTTTTCATGACGATCCCCATCACCCTATTTCGAAAAAAGCCTGCCCCACATTGGCCCCCCAGGGCACAAACAAGACCGGCTGCGTCATCCAGACGCAATTTGTGCCAGGGTCTCGCCGCAGGTGAAGCAAAAAAGCGCGGCATCTGCCGCCTTTTTGGGCGTTTCGACAATTCCACGGCAGGTAGTCAGCGCGTGTTGCATTTGAACAACAAATCTCCGTGTCCTAGAGCAGCCCAGGACGCACATTCGGGTGTGCCGGCACGCTGACTTGTCGTGCCGCAAGCGAAATGGCGCAGTGCACCGGGATCGGATTCGCCCGGCCGTAGATCTGCGGGGGCGACGCTGGCGACGAGCAGATCGACAAAACGGCCAGCCAAAACAGAGCCAACAGACGGTGGCAACAGACGGAGGCAACAACAAACGAGAAGGCCGCAGCGTTGCCGCCGCGGCCTCCCGATGTGAATTCGCTCGGTGGTGAGAACGATCCGATCCGGAAAGATCAGCTTCCGGAGGCAGTCCCCTCTCCGTCCTCGTGCGCCTCGGGTGCCACGCTCGGCATCGCCCAACTGGTTTCGGCAGCCGATTCGGTTGCGCTCACTTCGGGGGTTTCGACCAGAGGAGCCATCTTGGGGGCCCGCTTCTTGGCGGCCTTCTTCTTCGGCGCAGCGGGAGCCTTCGCGGCCGACGTCTTGGCCTTCTTGGCAGGAGCCTTCTTCGCAGCAGCCTTCTTGGCAGGAGCCTTGGCCGGGCTCTTGGCCGCCTTCTTCGCCGCGGCCTTCACGGTCTTCTTCGCCTTCTTGGCCGGCGCCTTTGCAGCCTTCTTGGAAGCCTTTTTTGCGGACTTCTTGGCAGCCTTCTTGGCGGACTTCTTCGTCGCCTTCTTGGCTGTCTTGGCCTGCGCCATCAGCTTCTTCTTCTCTTTCTTGTCCTTCTTCGCCTTCTTGTCCTTCGCCATCAGAAACCCTCCAGTTGCCGCCGATCGATCAACTCATCCGGCGGGACGGGCCGGCAGTCAGCACGCGCCCGTCCGTCAAATCATTCCTGGTCGCGGACCGCCCGTCGCCCAGTCGAGAAGCTCAACGGTGTGCACGACGGGAACGGTGGTGCCGCTGGCAATCTGCATCATGCAGCCGATATTGCCTGCCGCGATCACATTCGGCTTGACGGTCGCGATGTTGGCGACCTTGCGATCGCGCAGCTTCATCGCGATGTCAGGCTGGAGAATGTTGTAGGTCCCCGCCGAACCGCAACACAAATGACTCTCTGGTATATCTTTCACCACGAATCCGCACTTGGAAAGCAATTCTTTCGGAATGCTCGTGATTTTCTGCCCATGTTGCAGCGAGCAGGCGGAGTGATAGGCCACGACGAGGTCGTCGTGCCGAGATGCGGAGACCAGATCGAGACCTGCGAGATACTCGCTGATGTCCTTCGCCATGGCCGACACGGCGGCAGCGGGCGCTGCATATTGCGGGTCCTCGCGCAGCATGTGTCCGTAGTCCTTGATGACGGTGCCGCAGCCCGAGGTCGTCACCAGGATGGCGTCGAGACCGCCACGCTTTGCCTCGGCAGCCCACACCCCGACATTGGCGCGGGCGCGCGCCAGCGCGTCGGCGTCCTGCCCCATGTGGTGGGTCAGCGCACCGCAGCATTGCTCGTCCCTGACCAGCACCACCTCGATGCCGTGCCGTGTCAGGACGCTGATCGCAGCCTGGTTGATGCGCGGCGCGAGCGCCGCTTGCGCGCAGCCCTGCAGCAGCGCAACGCGGCCGCGACGGGCGCCCTGCGCGGCAAACACGCTGCCGCCCGCGGGCCCTGGCGGCGGCAGCGCCGCGGCCGGCGCCAGGTCGAGCATCGCCCTGACGCGCCGCAGCAGGCTCGGCACAGGTCCCTGCGTCGCGGAGGACGCCGGCAGCAGCGCCTTGAACGGCCGGCCGAGCCGCGCCAGGGTCATCGCGAGCCGAAACTCGCGCGGCCGCGGCAGCACATAGGCGAGCACGGCGCGCAGCAGCCGGTCCGTCAGCGGGCGTTGGTAGCTCTGCTCGATTCGCCCCCGCGCCTGGTCGACGAGGTGCATGTAGTGGACTCCCGACGGGCAGGTCGTCATGCAGGACAGGCACGACAGGCAGCGGTCGATATGCTTGACCACGTCGGCGGTCGGGGCCTGGTCCTTCTCCAGCATCTGCTTGATCAGGTAGATCCGGCCGCGCGGGCTGTCGAGCTCGTCGCCGAGCAGCACGTAGGTCGGACAGGTCGCGGTGCAGAAGCCGCAATGCACGCAGGCGCGCAGGATCTTGTCGGCGACCGCGATGTCGGGATCGGCGAGCTGCGCCAAGGTGAACTCGGTCTTCATGGCGCAACGCTCCGCCTGATACGGCCGCGGTTGAGAATGGTCTTGGGATCGAAGGAGACGCGCACCCGCTCCTCCAGCGCGGCGACACCCGGCGGCTGCGGGTGGAAGACGTCGACCGCCAGACGCATCTCGTCCCACGCCCGGAGCAACGTCGCGTGACCGCCGACGGCCTCGGCCTGCTTGCGCACCAGCCCCGCCGACGCATCGGGCTGCGGCGGCAGCGCCGCCCAGATCAGCCCGCCGCCCCAGTCATAGATCACCTCGCCGCCGGTCTGACGCGCCAAGGCCTGCCCGATGGCGCTGCCCGACACCGGCGGACAGACGATCCGCCAGACCGGCCAGGCGCCGAGCGGACCATCGGCCGCGAACGGCAGCACGTCGCGCACGGCGCTCCAGACTTGGGCGGAGGCGTCGTCCGCGATGATCTCGGCCGGACCGAAGGTCGCGAGCTGCTTGGCGAGCGACGCCGCCCGATGCGCCGCCGAGGCCGTGATGCCCTCGAGCCTGATCACCGTGACCGCCTCGCGCGGCGAGCCGATCGGGCTCAGCCCATCGACCTCCGGCCGCAGCGTGGAGGCCGGCAGATGCGCAGCCCCCGACACGTCGAACGGCGACCCCAGCGCCGCGGTCATGGCGCGGTTGGCCTTGAGGTCGTCGAGCCCGCGCAGCACCAGGCTGCGCTCCGACTCCGGCCGCGGCATCACCTTCAGCGTCGCCTCGGTCATGACCGCGAGCGTGCCCCAGGAGCCCGCCAGCAGCTTGCAGAGATCATAGCCGGTGACGTTCTTGACGACCTTGCCGCCGGTCTTGAAGCTCTCGCCGAAGCCGGAGACCGCGTGGGCGCCGAGCAGATGGTCGCGCGCCCCGCCGGCGCGGATGCGCCGCGGACCGGCCAGGCCCGCCGCGATCATGCCGCCGAGCGTGCCGCGGCCGGCCGTGCCGAGCAGCGGCCCCGTATCCATCGGCTCGAACGCGAATTGCTGGCTCTTCGAATCGATCAGCGACAGCAGGTCGGCGAGCGGCGCGCCAGCCTGCGCCGTGATGATCAGCTCGTTCGGCTCGTAGGCGACGACGGCGCTCAGGGCCGACAGGTCGAGCACGGCGTTGGTGGTCGTGATCTGCCCGATCTGGCGCTTCGAGCCGTGGCCGATGACGTCGAGCGGCTGCTCGCTCGCGATCGCGGCGCGAACCACCTCCTCCACGTCGGCTGCGTTGCGTACTTTGAGGGCGTCCACCGCTGCTCGCCTTGCTTGTTGATGATGACAGGCGGCCCAGCGCGACGCGCGGCCACCAGCGTTGCAGCCCTTCTAAAGCGTTGCGGGCCGGACACAAGGGCGGCCACGACGGAACGTTCACGCGCGATCTGCATGGCCCCGCCGTCGTGCTCTGCGGCATCGAGGCCTCGCTGCCCTGCAGGACTATCGCATATGACGCCGTCAGAGTCCGGCCGAGCTGTTTCAACGTCGTCATGGCCGGGCTTGTCCCGGCCATCCACGTCGTCGAATCCGGAGAAGGAAAGACGTCGATGCCGGGCCTTCGCCCCGCGAGGCGCCAGGCCCCGCAGGCGGAACAAGCCCAGGCATCGCGTACTCCCCAGCCCGTAGGGCGGGTTAGCGAAGCGTAACCCGCCGACCTTCCGAGACACATGGCGGATGACGCCTTCGGCTAATCCGCCTACGCCCTCATGTGCACATCCATCCTTCGTCCGCCATCGAAGGATCAGATGCAGGAACTGCGGTATCGTTGCCCTTGCAGCACTTCAACGAAAGGAACGATCACGATGACCGGATATGCAATCGAGACGAAGACCGTGAACGAGGCCGTCAGCGGCGGCAGCCTGCTGGTGGTGGCGCAATGGGAGGCCAGGGACGGCGAGGCCGACCGCGTCGCCGAGATCCTGTCGCGCTTCCTGCCCGAGGCGCAGCGCGAGCCCGGCGCAAAACTGTTCCTGATCTCCCGCGCCAAGGACAACCCGGCGCAGTTCCTGTTCTACGAGCTGTTCCGCGACGAAGCCGCCTTCAAGGCGCACCAGGAGAGCGACCACTTCAAGACCTACATCGCCGGCCAAGCCCTGCCGCTGCTGGCAAGGCGCGAGCGGGTGCAGTACGGGCTGATCGAGACGACGGCTTCCCCGAAATCGGCCTCGTGATGGGTTGAAGCTCACGCCAGTACCAGTGCTGTCATGCTCCGCGCAGGCGGAGCATCCAGTACTCCGCGGCGGAAGCGATCGAAGAAGGCCGAGCGCGAGGCTGGATTCGCAGCTTTCAGCGAATGGGCTGCGCGTCGGGTGGCCTAACCAGGGGGCCCACGGTCCGCCGCACGCTAGCAATTTTGCCCGAAAGGCATCAATCTTTTCCGAATCGTTAACGTTCTATGTTTCAGTGGAGAACAAATGGCCTCAAATTCGAAGATCGAATGGACTGACCACACCTTTAATCCCTGGATCGGATGTACCAACATCAGCCCAGGTTGCGACCACTGCTATGCGGAAGCTTGGTCGAAGCGGTCCGGGCTGGTTAAATGGGGGAATAGCCCGCGTCGGCGGACATCGGAAGCCTATTGGCGCTCGCCGCTGAGGTGGCAAGCGACAGCTGCGACATTTGAGAGGCAGCACGGCCGCAGGCAGCGCGTTTTCTGCGCCTCTCTGGCAGACGTTTTCGACAACCAAGCTGATTCCGATTGGCGTGCTGATCTTTTCAGTCTGATTGCAGCCACTCCCTCTATCGACTGGCTTCTGTTGACCAAGCGGCCTCAGAATATTGCCCGGATGTTGCCGGAGCGCTGGCCACCCGACGGAATGCGGAACGTTTGGCTTGGTACGACAGCCGAAGATCAGACGCGCTTTGATCAGCGATGGCCACTGCTCGCGCAAATCCCCGCCGCCGTGCGATTCGTCTCCTACGAGCCAGCAATTGGTCCAGTGCGCCTAAACAAGGCGCATGATATTCAGCCGGACTGGCTAATCATAGGCGGCGAAAGCGGGCCCCGAGCTCGCCACATGAATGCGCGATGGGTTCGAGACGTTGTCTCGGATTGTCGGAAGCTTCGTGTCGCCCCTTTCTTTAAGCAGTGGGGGGCAATCGGCAATAATCCGCTGGTCACAGAACAGAAGCGTTCACCCAAGGAAGCCGCGTTGGCCGACACATTTGGCAAGGGGGGCGGCCTCCTAGACCATAAGCTTGTCCGCGAGTTCCCGAATCCACGTGGATTACTGATTGTAGCCGCTTGAGTTATGCGCTCCGCTGCGCCAGCATCGGTTGCATGACCCGCCAGCTTTTACTTTTTGACCTACCGCCTCCGGGGGAGAAGCCGATGCGCTTCAAGCCTGCACAGAGGCCGATATGGACGGAGCACAAGGCGAAGCTGATCGAGCGTTACCTCTACTACTTCGTCATGATCACGAAGCATGGTGCGTACATTGATGGCTTCGCAGGTCCTCAGTACGAAGGCAAAGAGGATGCCTGGGCAGCAAAACTTGTGCTGGAATCGAAACCTGCGTTCTTGCGAAACTTCTGGCTTTGCGAAATTAGTTCGAAGGGCATTGCCGATCTTGAGGACCTAAAAGCTCAACAGCCTAAAATAAGAGGGCGGACTATCGAGATCGTGCCGGGCGATTTCAACGTGAACGTTGCCCCCTTGCTCGCACGAAGCAAAATCGCCGACAAGACCGCGACATTCTGCTTGCTCGATCAACGTACCTTTGAATGTGCGTGGGAGACTTTGGTTACGCTCTCCCGGCACCGAGCTGATTACAAGATCGAATTGTTCTATTTCCTCGCGACCGGTTGGTTCGGACGATCTGTGTCGGCAGTGAAAAACCGATTAATACTCGAACGATGGTGGGGTGGCTCCCACTTCGAGGGGGCGCTGGAAGGAAAGTCCGGGCACGAGCGTATGATGCTCTTTTGCGATCGGTTCAAGACCGAGCTTGGCTATAAGCACGCAAATGGCTGGCCGATCTATAGCCGCGAGAAGGGAGGCCGAGTGATGTATCACATGATCCATGCGACGGATCACGATGAGGGCCCTCGCTTGATGCACCGGGCGTATTTGAATGCACTGAAGCGGCGCGAACCGCTGGAACTGCTACAACGCAGTTTTGATGATCTCTGGAAACGATAGTTTCGCAGCGCCTTCTACCCGTCACTTAGAACAAAATTGGCATCTTCTGTTCTACGATCCTATAGCGAGAGGGAGACGATTGAGACGGCTCGGTGAGTGGGTGTGGGTGAGAGGAGTCGAACCTCTCAGGCGATCGTCTTAACCGGTGTATAGGACTACCGAATGTAGAGCATCGTGCCTGCGCGGATCAGCTTACCCAAGTCCTCGGGCCCACACGTTCGCCCGCTTCACCCTGCACCTCTAGTTTGGTCTTTGCGCTTATATGCACGTCCATGTGCAGATCCCCTGTTACGGTGAGATCGACACTTAGGGCTGTCCACGCAACAACGATCACTCTTAACAGACGGCTTACCCAACCGGGGAAGCTCCCGCACGTCTTTTAGGCGTTTCGGTCGGCCGGTGCAACCCAACTGAGCACGGGCTGCCAACCAACTCAGACGCTAGGAAGGAAAGGAGCAGGTGTTCCTGCTCCTTTCCAACACGTTCTCTAGCTAGACCGCGCGCGTCCAGCCAGCAGCCCGATGACGGCCCCCGCTCCCACATTGAACAAGCTGTTCGCGGTTGCGAAGAACTGTGACATTGCGGACTGATCTCCGCTTAGGATTGCAGACGTTAATGCCAAACCGGCACACCCGGCTGCAATTGTAGCTACAAGGAGGGCTATTCGGATATCCTGGCTCATTCCCTTCAGCCTACGAGGTAGTCCAGCATGCAGGGGGAATGTTCCGGGATCACGAGGAACGCCCCCCGAGCTTTGCCGGGAAGTTGGTTCCTCGAAGGCCCGCCGCCAACGAGTGGGTTCTACTTTGCTTGCTACATCGGCCTTGGTAAGGCCCGTGAGAAGTCACACAATTAGCTACGGCGACGGGACCGGACTTTTGTTCAAGCGCAAATTGGCTCGAACCAATTGTGGTCACCAAGTCAGGCGACACCATCCGCGTTAGGTAGGTCGAAGGTCTAGGCTTTCAAGACCATGGCCGTGCATTTCCCGTGCATAGCGCACAAGACTGCATCTAAGCTATTGAAAATTAAGCGTTAATAAGATTTACCCGCAGCCTTCACACGGGAGGGGTCCAAGGTCGATCCCTTGAGCACCTACAATTTCGAACCCGACAGACGCGGGGCCTTTTAGGGTCGTCGGCAACTCAGCTTTGCTGATTTTGCGTAATCTCGCTGGCACAGGAACGACCGGCCGCAGCAAAATCGCTCGCGCGGAATAACTCATTTCGCGAGCTATTTCATTGCGGAGCAGCAGGCATCCTCCAGGCGAGATTTTCCGCTTTCTTTTTTCCAGAAATCGTGTATGACTCCGCCCATCCCGCCTCACCGAGAGGGGCGTACGCGCGGTCGTCACGATACGTGGGGCGGGGATGCGGTGGCCGTGTCGGGTCGCAGCGTGATCTGATCATGCCGACGAACGACTGCGACGCGGACGTGAAATCGTGTGGTCCTGGTCTCCCGGTGCTGAGACCAAGCCTTGCGATGCTCGGTCACGGGCATGCGGGCGACGGGGGCAACAAGCCGGTCCCCGAGGAGATCACGTATAAGCGTTAAGACCGCCGCGCGGGGAATGCCGGTTGTTCGGCTGAACCTGTGGTACCTGCCGCCTGCATTTTTTTCGCAGGCGGGCCATGGGTGAGGCCTTCACCCGGCATTCCCTGCGCCCTCTCGTTTGCTTCGAAGGGCGATGTCGATGGCATCACTCGGGCGCAACGCGCCGCGGGAATGTGGACGTGTGCCTGCGGGTGGAGGTGGATGCGATGAGGAAGACTCTCTCCCCGTCATTCCGGGGCGCGCATCGCGCGAACTACGATGCGCAATTGCGCATCGTAGTTCGCCCTTCCGCCTTCGCTCTACGAGCTACGGCGGACAAGCCGGGCGCCCCGGAATGACGGCGGAGAGAGCGAGGCGCCACAAGACGATGCCCTGCCCTCCGCCCGCCTCAGAATCTCGGCAGATCCGGAAACGCCAGCTTGCCGCCGTGGACGTGCATGCGGCCGAGCTCGGCGCAGCGGTGCAAGGTGGGGAAGACCTTGCCCGGGTTGAGCAAACCCTGGCTGTCGAAGGCGCACTTGACCCGCTGCTGCTGGTTGAGGTCGATCTCGGTGAACATCTCCGGCATCAAATCGCGCTTCTCGATTCCCACCCCGTGCTCGCCGGTCAGGACGCCGCCGAGCTCGACGCAGCAGCGCAGGATGTCGGCGCCGAACGCCTCGGCGCGCTCCATCTCGCCCGGCTTGTTGGCGTCGTAGAGGATCAGCGGATGCAGGTTGCCGTCGCCGGCATGGAAGACATTGGCGCAGCCGAGCTGATACTTTTCCGACAGCTCGCGGATGCGCGCCAGCGCCTTCGGCAGCGCGCCGCGCGGGATGGTGCCGTCCATGCAGAGGTAGTCCGGCGAGATCCGGCCGACGGCGGGAAACGCCGCCTTGCGGCCGGCCCAGAACAAATTGCGCTCGGCCTCGGAGGTCGAGATGCGACAGGTGGTCGAGCCGCAGCCATTGGCGATCGTCTCGACCCGGCCGATCAGCTCATCGACCTCGACGCCGGGGCCGTCGAGCTCGATGATCAGGAGCGCCTCGACGTCGAGCGGATAGCCGGCATGAACGAAGGCCTCGGCGGCGTGGATCGCCGGCTTGTCCATCATCTCCATGCCGCCGGGGATGATGCCGGCGCCGATGATGCGGGCGACGCATTCGCCGGCCGCCTCGACCTCGGCGAACCCGACCATCAGCGCGCGCGCCGTCTCCGGCTTCTGCAGGATGCGCACCGTCACCTCGGTGACGACGCCGAGCAGGCCTTCCGAGCCGGTGATCAGCCCCATCAGGTCGTAGCCGGCATTCTCGGCGCATTTGCCGCCGATGCGCAGCACCTCGCCGGTCATCAGCACGATCTCGCAGCCGAGCACGTTGTTGGTGGTCATGCCGTATTTCAGGCAGTGCACGCCGCCGGAATTCTCCGCGACATTGCCGCCGATCGAGCAGGCGATCTGCGAGGACGGATCGGGCGCGTAGTAGAAGCCGGCATGCGCCACCGCCTGGCTGATGGCGAGATTGGTCACGCCGGGTTCGGTGACGACGACGCGGTTGTCGAAGTCGATGTCGCGGATGCGCTTGAACTTGCCGAGCCCGAGCAGCACGCCATCAGCCAGCGGCAAGGCGCCGCCGGACAGCGACGTCCCCGAGCCCCGCGGAACCACCTTGATGCCCTGCTCGTGGCAATATTTCAGGACCTTCGACACCTGCGCAGTGGTCTCCGGCAGCACCACAACCATCGGCGGCTGGCGGTAGGCCATCAACCCGTCGGACTCGTAAGGGAGCATCTCGGCGGCGCTGTCGATGACGCCTTCGCCCGGCACGATTGCGCGCAGTGCAGCAACGATCTCGTCGCGGCGCGCCAGCACCGCCCGATCAGCTTCCGGCATCATGATCGCCATCGCGTTCCTCCGGCCCTCGATTTGCCCTGGCATATCAATCACAACGGAAACGGTTTGGATAGGCAGCGGATCAGCATCGGAGTTTGCGGCAGAGCAACAAACTCAGCCATTATGCTGATTTGCCTCAGCGCTTCCCCGCTTGTGCGTCGCTTGAGGCCATGCCACAACCTGCGCGCAAACTCGTCTCGTAACCCACAGAGCCTGATCCATGAAGAAAATGACTTTGAGCGCGCTCGTCATCCTCGCCTCGTCGTCGCTGGCGTCTGCCGCGCTGGCGCAGGATGCGGCCGCCGGCAAGACGTCCTTCAACAAGTGCCTGCCCTGCCACGCGATCGGCGAAGGCGCGAAGAACAAGGTCGGTCCGGAACTCAACGGCCTCGATGGACGCAAGTCGGGCAGCGCGCCGGACTACAACTATTCGGAAGCCAACAAGAACTCGGGCATCACCTGGAACGAGGCGGTCTTCAAGGAATACATCAAGGACCCGAAGGCCAAGATCCCCGGCACCAAGATGACCTTCGCGGGCATCAAGAACGAGACCGAGATCAACAATCTCTGGGCCTATGTCGCGTCGTTCGACAAGGACGGCAAGCAGAAGCAGTAAGCGGCCGGCCGCGGCCCTCCGCTCGAGACCTGCAGGCCCCGGCAGACGCCGGGGCCTTTCCATCATCAGGGCGCCGCTTCGACGGCCGTGAGCGCGCTGACCATCCGATCGACCTCGCCCACCACGAGCTCCGGCACCGCATTCTGGACCATGTGCCCGAGGTCGGGCACGACGATCAGGCGCGCCTGGGGCAAGACCCGCGCGAGCGGCCGGGAATGGATCTCGGTATAGACCGTCCTGTCGGCATCGCCGGCCAGGATCGTGACCGGCACCTTGATCTCGCCATAGCGCGGCGCCTGCTCGATCACCGCCTGCTTCAGGGTGACGAGGTCGCGCGCATTGGCCAGGAACTCGCGCGGCCGCAGCAACAGCGGCGTCGCGGTCTGGTCGACGAAATCGTCCGGCATCTCCTGCGGCGCGAACACCCCGCGGGCACCAGGCGCCATCAGCGCCAGGCCGAGCGGCAGCGTGATCGTATGCGCCAGCAAAGGCCCGACCACCGGCGTCGTGACGGCCGCATTGTACTGCCCGACCCCGCCCCGCCAGGGATAGGCGACCGGCGCCAGCATGACGAGGCCCGCGACCCGGTCAGGGAAGTCGAGTGCCATGCGCAGGCCGAGCGCACCGCTCCAGGAATGGACCACCAGGATCACCGGGCCGATGCCGAGCCGGGCCAGCGCCTCGTCCAGCATGCGGGCCTGAACCGCGGGCGTCGAATCCTCGGCGCGATCGCGCGGGCTCCAGCCGTGGCCGGGACGGTCGACCAGGAGCACCCGATGACGCCGGGCGAGCAGGTCGCCCAGCGGCCTGCGCATCGCCCCGAGGTTCGAGCTGGCGCCGTGGACAAGCAGAAGCGGCGGCCGCTCCCCGTCACGCGGCCCGATATCCACAAGATTGATGGTCGCTCCATCGACCTCGACCGCCTCTCCCTGGGCCGGATAGCGTCTTTCCATCAGCACGACGCCGGCCTGGGTCAGCAGCGCCAGCAGCCCCAGGGCCCCTACTACGAGTATTGAAATCATTGATGATTTTCTGCCTGTCACCTGGACAGATACGGGTCAGATCGCAGCAGGTTGCGGCGCCGGCACCCTCCTCCCGTCATTTCGCCCGCGAATCCTGTCATGATGGCGTCGTCGGCCATTTTATAACCATGGTCAGGACATTTCCTCGCAATCAGCCGATGGCCGTGAATTACTTGCGGTCGGGTCATTGCGCAGTCGAAGCACGATGACCGGCCCTGTGTTTAGTTTGGTGTTTTGGGAGGGGGTTACCGATGAGCTTTCGTTCAAGCGAGGCAGCCATCGACGAGATCGTCGCGAGCTGCAACGGCGACCTTCGCGGCGCGCTGAAGGCGCTGCTGCTGGTCAACGAGCATCTCGAGGCCGAGATCGCACAACTCTATGCCGCGGCCGCCCAGTACGGCCTGCCGGACCGCCGCAGCACCGCGTTCCACTGAGCCGCCAGCCCGCTCGCGGGCGAGCCGATCAGTCCTCCTGCGTCATGTCCTTGTTCGGGCACGCGTTGATCGTGGATCTCGCGAGCTTGGCGTCATCCTTCGATTTGAAGGGGCCGGACGCGAACCAGATGTCGCCCATGATCGTGACGACCGGGTTGCTGGTCACGATCTCGCAGCGATTGGTGGCGCGGTTGCCGACCACCCAGAACAGATCCGGATCCTCGGCCCAGGCGGCCGACATCGTCGTCATCACCAGCGCTGCCGTCAGCACCGCCCGCCGCATCGCGTCTCTCCTGCCGAGCTCCATCGTTGAGAGGCAGCTAGGTTCGCGCGGCCGGTCCGACAAGGACGGCCGCCCAGACGTGGTTAATCGGCCGTTACGGCTAGATGTCGCGCCCCTCGACCTTCTCGGTGAGGGTTTTCACCAGCTCCGGCACCTTGTCGAGATGCGGATTGACCTCGAGCGCCTTGCGGAACGCGTCCAGCGCCCGCTTCTCCTCGCCGAGATCCTGCATGATCATGCCGAGACCTGCGAGCGCGCCGAAGTGCCGCGGCTCACGCAGCAGGACCTGCTGGATGTCGGCAAGCGAGCGGCCGTAATCGTTCTGGAGGTAATAGATGGTCGCACGACGGTTCCAGGCCTCGACATAATCGGGCCGGAGCTTGATCACCGAATCGAGCAATTTGAGCGCAACTTCGTTCTGCTTCGCGTCCATCGCGGCTTTGGACCGCGACATCAGCAGGGCGACGGTATCGCTGGGGGTCTGCAGCCAGATCGCCCAAATCCGCGCCTCGACATGCTTGGCGCTGATCTCGTCGGGCGCCGCCTTCAGGGCACCGAACAGGAAATCGAGGCCCTTGGTCTTGTCGGCGCCGATCTTCGGCAGCTTGGCCGGAGCCTCGGGCGGCTTTGGCTTGACGCCGGCCCGCGGCTCCCCCTGCGCAAAGGCAAGATGCGGTACCGAAATGACGACAACGGCGAGAAGAATCGCCCGCAAGGATCGCTTGGCCATGCCCCAAGTCTAAACGCAGTCGGCACGTCCTGCAAAGCAGCACGCACCTCAAAGACCTGTGAGGAGGCCCCTCTTCTCGAGGGGAGATCTACGGGATCAGCCCTGGCGCGCCTTGAAGCGGCGCTGGACCTTGTTGATCACATAGACGCGGCCCTTGCGGCGGACCAGACGGTTGGCGCGATGGCGGCCACGCAGCGACTTCAGCGAGTTACGGACCTTCATGGGACATCCTGATACGTTGAAAGGCCGTGTTGGACAGGCCGGAAGTGGCAAATACAAAGGGAGTTCCGCAAGCGACCAAGTCGCCCGGATTGGCCGGTTTCTAACCACCGGCCCGCCGGATGTCAATCATGGCGGGCCCCGGCTTCAACAGAACCGGCCGGCGACGCGCCCCTCGATCCAACTTGGCGATTGCCAAATTTGTTATATCCTATAATCAATTTTCCAAAGCCAAGAACCAACCGCCGGGAACGCCCATGCCCAAGCTCGCTCTGCCCAAGATCGACGATGTCGTCGCCATCGACATCCATACCCATGCCGAGGAGCCCTGCGGCATGCATGCGGATGACGGCTACGACGATTTCCAGGCCCAGATGGCCGACTACTTCAAGTCGCCGCACAAGCATCCGCCGACGGTGCCGGAGACGGCCGCCTATTATCGCTCCAAGAACATCGCCGCGGTGATCTTCCCGGTCGACGCCGAGCGCGAGACCGGCTTTCGGCGCTACAACAATTACGAGATGCTCGAGGTCGCTTCCGACCATCTCGACGTCCTCATCCCCTTCGTCAGCATCGATCCGCACAAGGGCAAGCTCGGCGTGCGCGAGGCGCGCAAGCTGATCGAGGAGTATGGCGTCCGCGGCTTCAAGTTCCACCCTACGATGCAGGGCTTCTACGCCAATGACCGGCTGGCCTATCCGCTGTATGAGGCGATCAACGACGGCGGCGCGATCGCACTGTTTCACACCGGCCAGACCGGCGTCGGCTCGGGCATGCCGGGCGGCATGGGGATGCGGCTGAAATACTCCAACCCGATGTACATGGACGACGTCGCGGCCGACTTCCCCGACCTCAAGATCATCCTCGCCCATCCCTCCTTCCCCTGGCAGGAGGAGGCGCTGTCGGTGGCGACCCACAAGCCGAACGTCTACATCGACCTCTCGGGCTGGTCGCCAAAGTACTTCCCGCCGATCCTGGTGCGCTACATCAACTCGATCCTGCAGGACAAGATGCTGTTCGGCTCGGACTGGCCGGTCATCACGCCGGACCGCTGGCTCGCCGATTTCGCCAAGCTCGACATCCGCGACGAGATCCGGCCGAAGGTGTTGAAGGCCAACGCCCGCAAGCTGCTCGGGATCTGACGTCGTCGGTCCTGTCCTTGCCGCCCCGCGCAAGTCACGGGCATCATGCTATCATCCGCAGGCGCGGTGGCCATCAGCCTTAGCGCCTGTCTGCTTTCGATCAGGTGAGCGCCGTGCCCTTCAAAGCCGTGGTCTTCGATGCCTATGGCACGCTGTACGACATCCAGTCGGTAGCGGCCGTGACCGAGCAGGCCTTTCCCGGCCATGGCGACATCATCACGCAGATCTGGCGCATCAAGCAGCTCGAATACACCTGGCTGCGCTCGCTGATGCAGCGTTACGAGGACTTCACCGCCGTCACCCGCGACTCGCTGATCTACACGTTGCGCGTTCTCGGGCTGCAGGCCGATGCGGCGACGCTGGACCGCATCATCGCCAAATATCTCGATCTCGATCCCTACCCCGATGCGAGGGTTGCGCTCGCCGCGATGAAGGATCATCGGCTCGCGATCCTCTCCAACGGCAGCCCTGCGATGCTCGACAGCCTGGTCAAGGCCAGCGGCTTCGATGCTCCGCTCGATGCGGTCATCAGCGTGGATGCCCGGAAGATCTTCAAGCCGAGTCCCCAGGCGTACGCGCTGATCGAGGAGACGCTCGGGTTTGCGCCCGACGAGGTGCTGTTCGTGTCCTCCAACCCCTGGGACGTCTGCGGCGCCAAGGCGTTCGGATTGAACGTCGCCTGGATCGAGCGCGTCACCCCGGACGCCATGGCGGCTGCCTGCAGCCAGACCGACCTCGTCGCGCCGCTCACCCTGTTCAAGGCGCTGCGCACCCAGATGGACGAGTTGGGTTTGGCGCCGGACTATCGTATTGCTGCGCTATCCGAACTGCCCGAGATCGTCGCCAAACATGAGCCTTGATTCCGTCCGCGCCTTCTTCACCGAAAAAGCCCCCGACATCGACGTCCTCGTCTCCAGCCAGAGTTCCGCCACCGTGGCGCTCGCGGCGGAGGCCTATGGTGTCGAGCCGGCCCGCATCGCCAAGACGCTGTCGCTGCGCGTCGGCGAGCGCGTCATCCTGATCGTCGCCGCGGGCCACGCAAGGATGGACAACAAGAAGGTCAAGGCGCAGTTCGGCGGCAAGCCGAAGATGCTCGGCCTCGACGAGGTCGCCGACATCACCGGTCACGAGGTCGGCGGCGTCTGTCCGTTCGGGCTGAAATCGCCGCTGCCGGTCTATTGCGACGTCTCGCTGAAAGCCTTCGACATCGTCGTGCCGGCGGCAGGCTCGACCCATAGCGCCGTCAAGATCACGCCGGACCGCATGGCCGAGCTGACATCGGCCGAATGGGTCGACGTTTGCGAGGTCGCGACTTAGTCGTCGCACCGAAATGATACCAGGCGCGGCAGCTTCATCGCGTCGTGCGCTCATTTGGCGACTGACGAAAGCTCACTGTCTTGCGAGCGAGCGGTGCCCGACTTCAAAAATAGCGCCCCCATGAGCGCCATGAACCATGCAACGAACGGATGCCAGAGCGGCACCGCCAGCAGTCCGAACCATCCGAAAGCGATTTCCGGCACTCGAGCGTTGCGCTCATAGCTCCGGGACGCGGGCATGAGTCCACCATTTGCGTCGTTGAAGGTGCAGGGTCCACGCCGGGCGTTCTCGACGCCGTCTTGTGTGTAGACGATCAACGCACGTGCACGCACGGAGCAGATCAGCACATCTCCCGCGTCACTGACACCGATATCGAAGGCGCCGCCTTGCGAACCGACGTAAAAACCTCGCTCGAAGCCCTGGGGACCATAGCGCTGCACTCTCCCCAACGGCTCGCTCGCAACGAACACACGTCCATTTGGAGCTGCAACCCGGGCCGAGCCAAGCGCGTTTGGAAGCTCGATCGCATTCAGCCAATCGTCCGGAAACACCCCCAATCCGAGCGGTAGCAAAAACCCAATGATTCCGAGAGCGACGGCGCACCTTGCAACGGCGCTCGGCAGCTGCTTCCACATGGAAACCACTCCCCCGAACGTCACTTGCGCTTCCCTTTCGCCAGCTCCTTGACCAGGAACTCCGCCAGCACCTCGACCCGGGCGGGGCGCGGGCCGCCGGGCGGCATCACCAGATGCATCGCCCCTTCGGGCTGGCTCCAGCCCTTCAGGATCACCTCGACCTCGCCCGAGGCGATCGCGTCGCCAACGATGAAGTCCGGCAGGTCGGCGATGCCGAGGCCGGCGATGACCGCCGGCAGCACCGCCTCGCCATTGTTGACGCGCAGCTGTCCAGCTGGCCGCACGCTGGCCTGCTCGCCGGCCGCGTTGGTGTAGTGCCAGACGCCGGCGGTGGAGAGATAGGCGTAGCCGAAGCATTTGTGCTCGGCAAGATGCATCGGATGCGTCGGCCGTCCGTGCCGCTTCAGATAGGACGGCGCCGCCACCGTGTAGCGCGGCATCGCGCAGAGGCGGCGCGCCACCAGTGATGAGTCCGGCAGCCGCGCGATGCGCAGCGCGAGATCGAACCCCTCGCCGATGAGATCGACGGTCGCATCGCTCATGTGCAGATCGATCGACACTTCCGGATATTGTTCGAGAAAGACCGGCAGCAGCGGTGCGATCTTCTTCACACCGAAGGTCATCGGCACCGCGAAGCGCACCAGCCCGCGCGGCGTCAGCGATTGCGCCAGCGCCTCGGTCTCCGCCGCCTCGCCATCCGCGAGCAGTTGCGCGGCCCTCTCTGACAGCCGCTGCCCGGCATCGGTCAGCGCCAGACGGCGCGAGGTGCGGTTGAACAGCCGCGTGCCCAGGCGTTCTTCCAGCCGGCTCACGGCCTTCGACACTGACGCCTTGGACAGGCTCAGCTCCTGCGCCGCGCCGGCGAAGGAGCGCAGCTCGACGACCTTGGCGAAGATCGCCATCGCCTCGAAATCCGGAAGTCGCGCCATCGGCGGCAATCTCACTTTTGGAAACAATGGGTTTCAATAGTTTCTATTTCTATACTCGGATCGTCAGCCTATTCCAGTGCCCAACGGCACGGCGGCTCGCGGCCGACGTGCAACAACGGAGCAAACCCATGATCGAATTGAAGCCCTTTGCGGCGCTGGGCGGCGCCGACCACGGCTGGCTGAAGGCCAAGCACCATTTCTCGTTCGCGAGCTACTACGACCCCAGCAACATGGGCCACGGCGCCCTGCGCGTCTGGAACGATGACGAGATCGCGCCGAACACCGGCTTCCCGGCGCATCCGCACCGGAACATGGAGATCATCACCTATGTCCGCGAAGGCGCGATCACGCATCAGGACAGCCTCGGCAACAAGGGCCGCACTGAGGCCGGCGACGTCCAGGTGATGAGCGCGGGCAGCGGCATCCGCCACTCCGAGTACAATCTGGAGCCGACCACGACGCGGATCTTCCAGATCTGGATCGAGCCGACCACCGATGGCGGCCAGCCGACCTGGGGCGCCAAGCCGTTCCCGAAGTCCGACCGCTCCGGCAAGCTGGTCACACTGGCGAGCGGCTTCGCAGATGACGGCGACGCGTTGCCGATCCGCGCCAAGGCGCGCGTACTCGGCACCACGCTGAAGGCAGGCGAGACCGCCGAGTACAGCGCCGACAATTCCCGGCACATCTATCTGGTGCCCGCGGCCGGCAGCGTCGAAGTCAACGGCGTCCGAGTCAACGCCCGCGACGGCGCCGCCATCCGCGACGAGGCCACGCTGAAGATCACCGCGCTCGAAGATTCCGAGCTGGTGCTCGTCGACGCCGCCTAATCCTCTCACGCGATCCCGGCCGGCCATCCGGCCGGGACACTCTTCCCGATCATCCTCGTCCCCACGGAGACTGCCATGACCAAGGTTCTCGTTCTCTACTACTCCGCCTACGGCCACATCGAAGCGATGGCCAACGCGGTGGCCGAAGGCGCCCGCGAGGCCGGCGCCACCGTGGACGTCAAGCGCGTGCCCGAGCTGGTGCCGGCCGACGTTGCCAAGGCCTCCTACTACAAGCTCGACCAGACTGCCCCGATCGCCAAGGTCGAGGAGCTCGCCGATTACGACGCGATCATCGTCGGCACCGGCACCCGCTTCGGCCGCATGGCCTCGCAGATGGCCAACTTCCTCGATCAGGCCGGCGGCCTGTGGGCCAAGGGCGCGCTCCACGGCAAGGTCGGCGGCGCCTTCACCTCGACCGCGACCCAGCACGGCGGCCAGGAAACCACCCTGTTCTCGCTCATCACCAACCTGCTGCACTTCGGCATGACCATCGTCGGCCTCAACTACGGCTTCGCCGGCCAGATGAAGCTCGACGAGGTCACCGGCGGCTCGCCCTATGGCGCCACCACCATCACCGGCGGTGACGGCAGCCGGCAGCCGAGCGCGAACGAGCTGGCGGGGGCGCGCTATCAGGGCCGCGTCATCGCCGAGACCGCAAAGAAGCTGCATGGCTGATGCGACTGGGGCGGCACTTCCGCAAACGAAGTGCCGCCCCATTTCACAAGAGTTGGAAAGTAGGAGAGGAGTCCGCAATGCCCGCCATGCTCGAACTGGTGACGCTGGCCCGGTTGGCCCGCCATCCCCTGCAGATGATGGCGCGCCGCTGGTACTGCAAGAGCCTCTACCGCGCCAGCCGCGGCCAGCGCCGCTGCCCGGAATGCACGGCCGCTACAGCGGCTTGATCTGCACCTTCCTGAACTTCACGACGCCCGAGCCGTACTGCAGGGCGATCGGTCCCGCCGCGTGCTTGCTGTCGTCGACATCGGCGGTCTTCTCGCCGTTGAGGATCACGGTCAGCCGCGTGCCCTTGGCGGTGATCTCGTAGGTATTCCACTTGCCGCCGGCCTTCGGCATCGGATCGACCTTGGACACGTCGACGATCGCGCCGGTGCCGTATTTCGGATCGGGCCGCTTGTCGAAGATGTTGACCTCGTAGCAGATGTTGGAGTCGATCTTCGCCGACTGGTCGCAGCGGATGAAGATGCCGCTGTTGGCGGCGTCATCGACCCAGAACTCGGCCTTGATCTGGAAGTCCTTGTAGCTCACCTTGGTCACCAGATACGATGGATCCTTGCCGTCGAGCTTGTCGGCCGACAGCGCGCCGTCCTTCATCTCCCAATTGGCCTTGCCGACCTCGGTGAAGTCGGCCTTGGTCGTGGAGTCGACCAGAGTCACCCAGCCGTCATCGGCCAATGCCGCTCCCGTCATGCCTGCGCCCGCAATCAATAGTCCGGCCGCGAGCCCACTCAAGCGATACCGCATCGAAACTCCTCCCTGATTTCTGTTTCGTTCGTCGCCACGATAGCAAAGCGCCGGACAATTCAAACGGGTTTCGATGCTGCACCTGCTCTATCGTCTCCTCCAACTACACCGCCGTGGCGCGCGCAAAATCGACATAGATCTCGCGCAGCCGCGCCGCCACCGGTCCCGGCTTGCCGTCGCCGACGGGCTTGCCGTCGATCGTGACCACCGGCTGCACGAACGAGCTCGCGCTGGTGATGAAGGCTTCCTTCGCCGCGAGCGCCTCCTCCACCGTGAACAGCCGCTCCTCGACCTTGAGCTGGCGCTCCTCGGCGAGCTTCACCACGGCCTTGCGGGTGCAGCCCGGCAGGATCGCGTTCGAGTTCGGCCGCGTCACGATGACGTCGTCCTTGGTCAGGATGAAGGCCGAGGACGAGCCGCCCTCGGTGACATGACCGTCCTCGACCATCCACGCCTCGCCGGCCCCGGCCGCGGCGGCCGCCTGCTTCGCGAGCACCTGCGCCAGCAGCGCCACGCTCTTGATGTCGCGGCGCGCCCAGCGGATGTCGGGCACGGTGATGACGCCAATTCCCGTCTTCGCCGAGGGCGCATTGATGATGTCCTTGGCGGTGACGAACATCACCAAGGTCGGCTTGACGTCGCCCTTGGGAAACGGGAAGTCGCGGCCCTTGTCGGCGCCGCGCGTCACCTGCAGATAGACCATACCCTGGTCGAGCCGGTTGCGTGCGACCAGCTCCTTCTGCAGCTCCTCGATCCGCGCCAGGCTCTCCGGCAGCGCCAGCCCGATCTCGCCGACCGAGCGCTCCAGGCGGGCAAGATGCGGGGCACTGTCGACCAGCTTGCCATCGAGCACCGCCGCCACTTCGTAGATGCCGTCGGCAAACAGGAAGCCGCGATCGAGGACCGAGACCTTGGCCTCGGACAGGGGCACGAAGGCGCCGTTGACGTAAGCGATCGGGTCCAAATTCATATTCTCCAACTTCGAGATTCAGGGTTCGCGCGTTCCGCGCGCCCCGGAACGACGGTAAGTGCTAATGCGACAGGATTTTCGACAAGAACTGTTGCGCCCGCTCGCTGCGCGGCTGGCCGAAGAAATCCTCCTTCTTGGCGTCCTCGACGATCTCGCCGCGGTCCATGAAGATGACGCGGTGGGCGACCTTCCTGGCGAAGCCCATCTCGTGGGTCACGACCATCATGGTCATGCCCTCGCGGGCGAGATCGACCATGACGTCGAGCACCTCGCTGATCATCTCCGGATCGAGCGCCGAGGTCGGCTCGTCGAACAGCATCGCGATCGGGTCCATGGCGAGCGCACGTGCGATCGCCACGCGCTGCTGCTGACCGCCGGAGAGCTGCGCCGGAAACTTCTGCGCCTGCTCCTTGAGGCCGACGCGATCCAGGAGCTTCATGCCCTTCGCGGTCGCTTCCTCATGGCCACGACCCAGCACCTTCTGCTGGGCGAGGCAGAGATTGTCGATGATCTTGAGATGCGGAAACAGCTCGAAGTGCTGGAACACCATGCCGACCCGCGAGCGCAGCTTCGGCAGGTTGGTCTTGGAATCATTGACCTTGAGGCCGTCGATCGTGATCACGCCGTCCTGGAACGGCTCCAGCGCGTTGACGCATTTGATCAGGGTCGACTTGCCGGAGCCGGAGGGGCCGCAGACCACCACCACCTCGCCCTTGGCGACCGAGGTCGTGCAGTCCTTCAGCACCTGGAAGCTCGGGCTGTACCATTTGTTGACGTGGCTGATTTCGATCATGGGAGCCGACTATCTGATGATGGAGATGCGCGACTGCAGGCGACGGACGCCGTAGGACGCGACACAGGAGATGGTGAAGTAGACCAGGGCCGCGAACAGGTACATCTCGACCAGACGGCCGTCGCGCTGGGCGACTTTCGAAGCAGCGCCGAGGAAGTCCGGAATCGAGAGCACGTAGACCAGCGACGTGTCCTGGAACAGCACGATGGTCTGGGTCAGCAGCACCGGCAGCATGTTGCGGAACGCCTGCGGCAGCACGACGTAGCGCATGGTCTGCGCATAGGTCAGGCCGAGCGCCGAGGCCGCGGCCGGCTGGCCGCGCGAGATCGACTGGATGCCGGCGCGCATGATCTCGGAGAAATAGGCCGCCTCGAACAGGATGAAGGTGATCAGGGAGGACGCGAACGCGCCGACCTTGATCGGCCGCGACGAGCCGGTGATCCACTGCCCGATATAGGGCACCAGGAAGTAGAACCAGAAGATCACCAGAACCAGCGGCAGCGAGCGCATGAAGTCGACATAGAGCCCGGCGATAAAGCCCATCACCCGATAGCCGGACAGCCGCATCAGCGCGATCAGGGTGCCGAACACAAGACCGCCCGTCGCCGACAGCGCCGTCAAGGTCAGCGTGAAGGTCATGCCGTCGATGAAAAGATAGCTCAGCGAGCGGCGGATGACGTCGAAATCGAAATTGGCCAGCATCTCATTTGCCCGTGATGTAGCCAGGGACCGCCACCGCGCGCTCCAGGAGCCGCATGCCGATCACGACGATGACGTTGATGACGAGATACATCAAGGTGGCGGCGCTGAAGGCCTCGAACACCTGGAACGAGAATTCCTGCATGGCGCGCGCAGCGCCCGTCAGCTCGATCAGACCGATCGTGATTGCGACGGCGCTGTTCTTGACCGTGTTGAGAAATTCGGACGTCAGCGGCGGCAGGATGATGCGGAAAGCCATCGGCAGCAGCACGTAGCGGTAGGCCTGCAAGGTGGTGAGGCCGAGCGCGGTCGCCGCCAGCTTCTGGCCGCGCGGCAGCGAGCCGATGCCGGCCGCCAATTGCACGGCGACACGCGCCGACATGAACAGGCCGATGCCGACGGCCGCCGTATAGAATGGCGCATTGGGCATCTGCTTCAGCCACAGGCCGATCGTGGGCGGCAACAGCTCCGGCAGCACGAAGAACCACAGGAACAGCTGCACCAAAAGCGGCATGTTGCGGAAGAATTCGACATAGGCGAAGGCGATCCAGGTCGCCAGCTTGGACGGCAAGCTGCGCAGGATGCCGACGATCGTGCCGCAGATCAGCGCGATCACCCAGGCCGACAGCGAGGTCACGATGGTGACCTTCAGCCCCGCCAGCAGCATGTCGAAATAGGTGCCGGCCCCGGTCGGGTTCGGCTCCAGGAAGATGTGCCAGTTCCAGGTGTAGTTCACGGGGACATCCTGAGAGGGAATTAGCTCGCAAGTCGCATTACACAGTCTTTGCCAAAAACTCGCTGCGCTCCCTCCCCCTTGCGGGGGAGGGTCGGGGTGGGGGGTCCACACGGGCAATCTTTCCTGAGACCCCCACCCCCGACCCCTCCCCGCAAGGGGGAGGGGGGCGCATCGAATTCGGCGCGAGAGCTGCGACCTCACCTTACGGCTTGTACGAGTCCGGATCCGGCGAATCCGACGGCTTGGCGAACTCGGCCTTCAGCTCGGCCGACAGCGGGGTGTTGAGGTTCAGGCCCTTCGGCGGGATCTTCTGCATGAACCATTTGTCATACAGCTTGGCGCCCTCGCCGCTGGTGTAGATCTTGGCGGTCGCCGCATCGACCACCTTCTTGAACTGCGGGTCGTCCTTGCGCAGCATGATGCCGTAGGGCTCAGGCTTCGAGAACGCGTCCTTGGAAACGACGTAGGCGGCCGGATCCTTGGAGCCGGCGACGAGGCTCGCAAGAAGAATGTCGTCCATCACGAAGGCGACGGCGCGATCGGTCTCCACCATCAGGAAGGCCTCGGCATGATCCTTGGCCGGGATGATGTTGATGCCGAGGTTGCGCGCCGCGTTGGCTTCGGTGAGCTGCTTGATGTTGGTGGTGCCGGCGGTCGACACGACCGATTTACCCTTCAGATCGTCGATCGCGTTGATCTTGCTCGCCTTCTTCGAGACGTAGCGGCTCGCCGTCAGGAAGTGGGTGTTGGTGAAGGAGATCTGCTTCTGGCGCTCGGCATTGTTGGTGGTCGAGCCGCATTCGAGATCGATGGTGCCGTTGGCGAGCAGCGGGATGCGGGTCGACGACGTCACCGGGTTGAGCTTCACATCGAGCTTGTCGAGCTTGAGCTCCTTCTTCACGGCATCGACGATGCCCATGCAGATGTCGATGGCAAAGCCGATCGGCTTCTGATTGTCGTCGAGATAGGAGAACGGGATCGAGGAGTCGCGGACGCCGAGCGTAATGGTGCCGGTCTCCTTGATGTTCTTCAGGGTCCCCGTCAGGTCCTCGGCCTGCACCTGGCCGGCGCAGAGCGCGGCGGCGACGGCAAGACCGAATAGGCGAAGCTGCTTCATAACTGATCTCCTCAATCCGGCTGATTGCCGGATGCTTGCATAAACCACAGCGAACTCAAAATGGCCCCCGCCCCCCGGACGATCTCCGGCCGGACGAGCGCGGGCACCATAGACCGCCCCGCGGCGGGACGTCCTCGGACGATCGCGACAAATTGCCTGTCCTGCGTCCCCTTCGACAAGACGTTCGGGCTGAAACGGCAGCGCCGAACGTCGGGATGGTAAACTGCGCGGGGCTCGCGAGCCCCGCGACCAGACGAAAGTCTCACTCGGGCGGTTCCCGCACGCGGCAATGCAACCGCACGGCACACGGGCCTCGTGGTTCGAGACGCGCCGCGCGCGGCAAGCCCGCCTTCCATCTTCCTGATCGGCGCGGCGTTCCTCACCATGAACGTCACCGCGGACTTCGCCAAGGCACCAGTCCTCGCCCGGAGGAGCCCGCCGAAGGCGGCCGTCTCGAAGGGCGGCCGCAGGCGCTGAACACGACCGGGGCGTCGCTCACCCCGCCTCAGGCAGCGAGAGGTGAGCACCGATAACGCCAAGAGATCTGTGCTCATGCCCCCTTCTCGCCTCACAACGGCTTCTGCAGCTCGCCGAGATCCCAGAACAGCCCGGCCATCAGGCCGAGCGCCTCCTCCGTGACATCCAGCAGAATGTGCTCATCCGGCGCGTGCTGCGAGCAGCCCGGATAGGAATGCGGCACCCACATGGTCGGCATCTTCAGCACGTCGGCAAACACGTCATTGGGCAGCGAGCCGCCGAAGTTCGGCAGCACGGCGGGCGCTTTGCCGGTGCTCATCTTGATGGAATCCGCGGCCCATTTGATCCAGGGGCTGTCGATGTCGGCGCGCGAGGCCATGAAGCTCTGCGCCATGCTGACTTCGATCATCGGGAAGCCATGCGCGGCGAGATGGTTCTTCACGTCGGCCACGATACTGTCGACCTTGGTGCCGACGACGAAACGCAGCTGCAGCACGGCGCGGGCGCGGCCGGGGATCGCATTCGCCGGCTTGTCGATATTGCCGGAGGAGATCGCAAGCACCTCGAGCGTATTCCAGGCATAGAGCCGCTCCGCCGGCGTCAGCCCCTCCTCGCCCCAATTGTCCGACAGCGCCGGCTCGTCGGCGGTCGGCTCCACCTTCACGTCGGCGAGGATGGCGCGGATCGCATTGGTGAGACGCGGCGGCTTCAGCGCCTCCAGCTTGATGCGGCCATGGCCGTCGACCAGCGTGGCGATCGCGTTCGCCAGGATGGTCGCCGGATTGGCGAGCACGCCGCCCCAATTGCCGGAGTGATTGCCGCCCTCGCGCAGATTGACGTCGAGATGCAACCGGATGCCGCCGCGGCAGCCGAGAAAGATGGTGGGGCGCGCGGTCGACAGCCGCGGGCCGTCCGAGCCGATGAAGACGTCGGCCTTCAAGGCGTCGCGATGCAGATCGGCCACCTTGGCGAGATCGGGCGAGCCGATCTCCTCGCCCATCTCGATGATGAACTTGGCATTGAAGCCGAGCTTGCCGCCACGCGCCTCGCGCACCGCGCGCAGCGCCGCCATGTTGACGCTGTGCTGGCCCTTGTTGTCGGCGGTGCCGCGGCCATAGAGACGATTGCCCGCCGGCGTCACCGCCCAGGGATCGCGGCCGTCGCGCCATTCGCCAGCCATGCCGTCGACGGTGTCGCCGTGGCCATAGCTGAGCACCGTCGGGGCACTGTCGCTCTCGTGGTAGGTCGCGATCAGGAACGGCGACTTGCCGCTCGGCGAGGGCACGATCTCGGAGGAAAAGCCGAGGGCGGCAAAGGACGGCGTCAGCTCTTTGGTCAGATACGCCGCGAGCTCGTCCTTGCGCTCGGGATTGAGGCTCTCGGTGCGATAGGCGACCCGGCGGCCGAGCTCGGCCAAGAAGTCACCGCTCGTCAGCGTCTGACGGGCACGGGCAATTGCATCAATCCTGGTCATGGCGCTTTTCCAGTCACAACGAAGGCGGCGTCATATCGGGATCGCGCGGCGAGCGGAAGGGGCTGGGTTTGAATTCAATGCTGATATCAAGCAAGTCTCGGATTCCGGAACCGCGTAGCCTGCCATCAAACTCGGTGGTTGGACCGCGCTGCGGCTTGCTCGGTACTCCTCGCCCGCCCGTGTAGCGCCAACACCGTCCTCGTCCCGGACGAAAGTGATCAACTGACAATCCAGAGGCGCAGTCTCTCAATTCACCACGTGGCTGACCATCACCTCGATCAGCTTGGCGCCGGGCCTGCGGAACGCGTCCGACAAGCTCGGCTTCAGCTCGCGCGGATCACTGATGCGCATCGCCTCGCAGCCGAGCGACCGTGCCAGCCCTGCGAAATCCACCGGCGGGTCGACAAAATCCATACCGATGTAGTTGTCGTCGCCGTGGAACGACAGCAGCCGCTGCTTGATGATGCGGTAGCCGCCATTGTTGACGATGACGACCGACAGCGGCAGCTTGTGATGCGCTGCGGTCCACAGCGCCTGGATCGAATACATCGCGCTGCCGTCGCCGGAATAGCACACGACCGGACGATCGGGATTGGCGAGACTGACACCGACCGAGGCCGGCAGGCCCCAGCCGATGCCCCCCGAGGCGAGCGCGTGATAGTTATAGCGGTCGCGATAGGGCCACAGCGCCGTCATGTAGCGCGCCGAGGTCAGGCCCTCGTCGACCAGGATGCCGTGCTCCGGCATCGCCTCGGCGACCTGCAGCGCCAGATAGTCCGGGTCGATCGGCGTCCGCTCGCGGGCCGCCTCGATCTGCGCCGCCAGCGTCCGGCGCCGTGCGCTCCAGTTCTTCGAGGACAATTCGGCCACGCGCTCCTGAGCACGCGCCTGCAGGGCCGCGCCGCCGAGCTCGTGTAAGAGCGGCGTGAGCTGAAGCAGCGTCTCGCGAACGTCAGCCTTGAGCGCGATCTCGGCACCGAAATTCTTTCCCAGCTCCCAATCGACGAGGCCGATCTGCACGATCGGCAAGCCCTCGGGCAGCGGCTCGATCTCGCTGTGCACGGACATCCGCAAGGGATCGGCGCCGAGCACGATGAGAAGATCGTGTGGCGCGAGCAGGTCGCGGACCTGCTTCTGCGCGCGCGACAATGAGCCGATGTAGCAGGGATGCTCGGACAGGAAATGCGCGCCATAGGGCGCGGACTGCTGATGCACGGGAGCGCCGATCGCCGACGCGAACTCGGCCGCCTGCCGCAGCGCATCGCTCTTGACGATCTCGTCGCCGGTGATGATCACCGGCCGCTGCGCCCTGAGAATGCGCTGCGCCAGCGCCTGCAACGCGTCCGCGGCCGGCAACACGCGCGCATCGACCCGGGTGGAACGGCCGAGCTCGATGCCGGCTTCGGCATTGAGGATATCGCCGGGCAGCGAGATGAAGACGGGACCGGTCGGCGGCGTGGTCGCCACCTTGGCGGCGCGCCTGATGATGCGCGGCAGGTCCTCCAGCCTCGTCACCTCGACCGCCCATTTCACCAGCGGCTCGGCCATCCGCACCAGCGGGCCGTAGAGCAGCGGCTCCATCAGGCCGTGGCCCTGCTCCTGCTGGCCGGCGGTGAGGATCATCGGCGTGCCTGTGAACTGCGCATTGTAGAGCGCGCCCATGGCGTTGCCGAGACCCGGCGCGACGTGGACGTTGCAGGCGACGAGGCGTCCCGAGGCGCGGCTGAAGCCGTCGGCGATCGCCACCACCAGACTCTCCTGCATCGCCATGACGTAGGTGAGATCGGGATGATCCTTCAGGGCATGCATGATCGGCAATTCGGTGGTGCCGGGATTGCCGAACAGATGGGTGATGCCCTCGTCCTTGAGCAGCGCGAGGAAGGCCGAGCGTCCGGTGGTGCGGTTCTTCATGGTGGCGTTTTCCTCTGGGTCGTGGCCTTGTTCGTTCTCGGCAAGCTCTCACTCCGTCATTGCGAGCGAAGCAAAGCAATCCAGCGTCTGTCATAGAGGCAGTCTGGATTGCTTCGGAGCTGACGCTCCTCGCAATGACGGCGGAGGGGCCGTTGGTCCGGCTTCTCATCGATGGCTCCGGCTAAGATCATGTCACGACCTTGCCAATCAGTACGGCTCCTTGAGTGCGCTCATTGTGACGATACCAAGCTGCCCGCGGATCAGAACATCCCTTCGCGCGAGCCGCGCTTCTTGCGCTGCGCGCGCTGCCAGACCACGCCGGGAAAACCCTTCAGCGGCACCAGGGGCGCGCCGGTGTAGGCCCAATCCGGCGCCTCCTCGATGGCAACGTGATAGAGCGGCTCGCGACCGGTTCGTGCTGCAAATAGCGCGCGCGGGATGTTCACCATGTGCGGCGAGCGGGCGCGCTCGTAGAACACAGGCGAGCCGCAGCTGCTGCAGAAGCTGCGCGTGGCTTTCGCGGCGTCGTCCTCGTAGCGGGTGATCGCATCCGCACCCGAGGTGATGCGAAGGCGCTTGCGCCAGCTTCCGACATAGGTGGCGTAGGCCGCGCCATGGGCGCGGCGGCTGGGCGATGAATGATCATGCCAGGCCCAGCGCGCCGGGACGTCGATCTCGAAGGCGACGCGGCCGCACAGGCATTGGCCAGAGGCGATGCCGGCGGGAGCGGATCTGGGCATGACAAGCATCCATCCACGGCGTCATTCCGGGGCAAGGCCACCGGCCTTGAATCCGGAATGACAATGAAAACGCGACTGCTCGGCTCTCGTGACGCAGTCGAGCTAAGCGGGCGCCATCTCGTCATAGGCCGGATAGTCGGTATAGCCCCTGGCGTCGCCGCCATAAAAGGTGGACGGTGATACGGCGTCAGCGGCCAGCCGTGCCGCAGCCGGCGCGGCAGGTCCGGGTTGGAGATGAAGGTGCGGCCGAAGGCGATGGCGTCGGCGTGGCCGGCCCGGATCGCGGCGTCGGCCGGCTCGCCCGTGAAGCCGCCGGCGCCGATCAGCACGCCGTTCCACACCGGCCGGAACAGAGCGATGGCCGACGGCACGTTCTGCCAGTTGACGTCGGCGCGGCCGGCGCCGGAGGAGCGCGGCTCGATCAGGTGTAGATAGGCGATGCCCAGCTTGTCGAGCGCCTCGATCGCATGGGTATAGAGCGGCATCGGCTCGGCTTCGCCGGAGCCGTTGGCGATGCCATAGGGCGACAGCCGCACGCCGACCTTGTCGACACCGCAGGCGGCGATCACGGCCTCGGTCACCTCGGGCAGGAAGCGGCAGCGGTTCTCGATGGAGCCGCCGTAGCGGTCGGTGCGCTGGTTGCTGCGGGTCTGCAGGAACTGCTCGATCAGATAGCCGTTCGCACCGTGCACCTCGACGCCGTCGAAGCCGGCGGCCATCGCATTGCGCGCGGCTTGGCCATAGGCGGAGACAAGCGCGGGGATCTCGTCGGTGTCGAGCGCACGCGGCGTCTCGTAAGCTGCGCCTTTGCCGTCCGCCGTCATTGCCTTGAGATCGTCGCCGATCGCGATCGCCGACGGCGCCACCGGTAGCGCGCCGCCCGGCTGGAACGAGGAATGCGAGACGCGGCCGACGTGCCAGAGCTGTAGGAAAATGACTCCGCCCTTGGCATGCACCGCGTCGACGACCTGCTTCCAGCCGGCGACCTGCGCCGCGCTGTAGATCCCCGGCACGTTCGGGCTGCCGGTGCCGGTCGGCAGCACCGGCGAGGCCTCGGCGATGATCAGCCCGCCCGGCGTCGCGCGCTGCGCATAATACTCGACGTTGAGCGGCCGCGGCGCGAGGGTCTCCCTTGCGGCGCGCATGCGGGTCAACGGCGCCATCACGACGCGGTGCTTGAGGTGATAAGGACCGATCGTGAGCGGTGAAAACAGCGCAGGCAGCATTTCGTCCCCAGATGTCGTTGCGATTGTCGATTGGGATCATCTTGTTCGCAAAACATGATGGTGGCAATGTCCGCCCCACCTCCGCACGAGCAGACCCTCCATGCCGAAAGCGAACGCCCTGCCCTCGCTCAGCCTGCGCATCGATCTCGATGACGGCAGCCGGATCGGGCCGGGCAAGATCGCGCTGCTGGAGAACATCGAGCGACACGGCTCGATCTCTGCGGCCGGGCGCGCGATGGACATGTCCTACAAGCGGGCCTGGGACCTCGTCGACGAGATCAACCGGGTGTGCCGGCAGCCGGCGGTGGCGCGCCAGACCGGCGGCCGCAATGGCGGTGGCGCGGCGCTGACGGCGTTCGGCGCGCAGTTGGTCGAACGTTATCGGCGCATCGAGCGCGATGCGGCTGACGCCGTGAAGAAGGATCTCGCCGCGCTGCGCAGCGATATCGAGAAGCCGAGGAAGGCGCGCGGGGCCAAGGCCGCGTCGTAAGCCGGTTCCAGCCGACGCGATGCATCTGCGACCGGACTGGTGCGCCTCGCGTTGCAGCCGCAAGAAACCCCTCTTGCCGTCAGCCGGATGATCTTGCGGCCGCGCCAGGACGTCATACACCAGCATCTCATCGTCATGCCGGAGAACCTGCCGTGTCTCACCCTGCCTTATCCGCCGACCACACCGCCGTCGTCACCGGAGGCGCCTCCGGCATCGGGCTTGCCGCCGCCATGCGCTTCGCAGAACGCGGCATGAACGTCTGCATCGCCGATGTCGACGAGGCCCGGCTCCGCGACGCCGCCGCCAGGCTCGCGGCTGCGGCCAAGCGTGGCGAGGCTGCGGTCATGACCGCCACGGTCGATGTGAGCAACCGGGACAGCGTGGTCGCGCTCGAAACGGCGGTGCGGCAGCGCTTCGGCGCGATCGACGTGCTGATGAACAATGCCGGCATCCAGCCGGGCAGCAAGATGCTTGCCGACGACAATTGGCAGCGCATCCTCGGGGTCAATCTGTGGGGCGTCATCCACGGCTCGCAGGTGTTCGCAGCCAACATGATCGCCCAGAGCAAGCCGGCGTTGATCATCAATACCGGCTCCAAGCAGGGCATCACCACGCCGCCCGGCGATCCCGCCTACAACGTCTCGAAGGCCGGCGTGAAGGCGTTCACCGAGGCGCTGCAGCACGAGCTGCGCAACACGCCCGGCTGCCAGGTGACGGCGCATCTGTTCATTCCGGGCTTCGTGTTCACGCCGCTCACCGCGAATGGCCGCGTCGAGAAGCCGGCCGCCGCGTGGACGCCGGAGCAGACGGTCGACTTCATGCTGGAGCGCGTTACGGCCGGCGACTTCTACGTGCTGTGCCCCGACAACGACGTACCGCGGGCGCTTGACGAGCGGCGCATCCTGTGGGCAGCCTCCGACATCGTCGAGAACCGGCCGCCGCTGTCGCGCTGGCATGCCGACTACGCCGACGCATTCGCGGAGTTCGCAAAGATATCGCCATGATCCGACCACATCGGAGCGGCGGCGCATAGCTGCTCCCGGTCTCAGCACAAGCTCCCAGACGCGTCGGATCGTCGCAAGGCTGTCCGCGTACGTTCGGGACGTCTACCCGTCGACCGAATCGCTACGGTCGAACGCTCTTCCAACTCACTGATTTGCCGCGGGCGCGACATCGCCGCTGGTCGCCGGCTCTTGAAGCGCCCCTCAACCGTCAAGCGGTGAGATGTCGCAGCTCTGCGGGAGCGCCATCCGTACGCCGCACGACAATCTGACGCAGACGCATTCCACAATCCCTGCGCGAAGCAGCCACGAAGCAGGCAGCAGATAGCCCTCATCATCCGCACCCGCGTCAGCCGCGCCCCGTTGCTTCGGCTCATCCGCAGTGGTGCGCAGCTTTGAGGAGTACGTCGGACATGTCGCGCCATCACCGTCACCATCACGACAGTCACCACGGTCACCATCATCACAACGACCACCACCACCACCATCATCACAATCATCACTGCCAGCCGGCGCCTGCGCCAACGCCTCCGACGCCGCCGACACCGCCCACGCCGCCGACGCCCGCGCTCGGCTTTGCCGATCTCGGCGTCGTCTTCAACGACGCGACGCGCTTTCTCGAAGGCGGACTGTGGCGCAACGTGGTCGAGGAAGGCGGCCAGGGGCTTGGCAGCGCCTACAACTACACTGGCGATCTCACCGTGATTCAGGATGGTCTGAAGGCGATGGTTGCCGCCGGCCAGTTCACCGGTCAGACGCTCACCAACATCAACAAGATCCTCGCTGACATCACGGTCGCGCAGGATGCCGCGATGGCTTCGGTGACCGGCGGCGGCGCGTTCGGCAGCATCGCCGCCGCGGAGACCGCGCTGCGCAACGCGCATCTCGACATCCTCAACGTCGTCAACAACGATCCGAACCTTGCGGGTAATGCGACCAACGCCGACGGCGTCACCGGCTTCCTGCAGGCGCCGGCGCTGCTGCCCGAAGGCGTGACGGCCGCAACCGCCGCCAAGGGCACGCTGGCCGAGCTCGGCCTGATCTTCAACGATGCCGCCAACCGGCTGATCGGCGGCGTGAACGAAGGCAATGTCGATGTCATCCAGGACGATGTCGACGCGCTGATCGCCGGCCTCAATGCGCTGGTCGCCGCCAATCCGCTGCAGTTCGGCGGCCTGACCGGCGTGCACGCGCTCGCCATCATCGACCAGCTCGCGCTCGTCAACACCCACATCAACGGCGCGGCCGGCAATGTCGACATCGGCCGCGCGCTGAACGACGACTTCCTCGACATCATCGACATCGTCGCCGGCGACACCAATCTCGCCAACATGGCGCAGCAGAACGGCCTGACAGGCTGGAGCGGCTTCGGCGACTTCCTCAACCCGACGCCGGCCTATCAGGACAACCAGGCACAGACCGATTTCTGGGCCATGTTCATCGCCCAGTCCAACGCGCTTGGCAAGGCTGCAATCGCCGCCGTCAATTCCGGCGACGCCGCCGCGATGGCCAAGGTCACCGCCGACCTGATGACCTTCAAGAAGGACGTCACCGATTTCGACGCGGCGCAGGGCGGCATCTTCCAGGCCCGCTTCGACAACGAGCTGCTCGGCGACCGGAGCACGCTCGGCGCCGAGATCGCCAAGATCCTCGAAGGCTTCCAGGCCGGCAACAAGGCGCTGGTCGCCGCGGCCGCCGACCAGATGCACCAGAACGCAGCCGATGTCGGCGGCAACAACATCCCGGTCAATGGCGGCGCCTACAATGTCGACGGCACCACGATCGGCCAGGTGCTGGCGACCACCGGCGGCGGCAACAGTGCCGACGCCGCCGCGCTGCTGGCCGCGGTCACCAGCGCGCCGGCCTCGAACGTGATCATGCTTCCCGGCGCCGCGCCGGCAGCACACGCCGGCGCCGCTGCGGCAACCCTGGTCATGGACGGTCCGATGATGGAGGGGCCGATGATGGAGATGCCACAGCATCATCACATGTGGGCGTGATCCCTTGTAGCTCCGGCGCCTGCATCAGCAGGCGCCTGACGAGCGCGAGCGCGGTTTCCGTGGCCGGATCGGCCGAGATCACGGAGACCGCGAGCACGATGAGATCGACCGGCTGGTACGACAGCACGATGACATGCGTCGCATGCCGCGCATCCATCAGCGCCACCACGCGCTCGACGGCGGGGTCGGTGACCGCCCGCCGCCACGGCGCATCGGCCCGGCGCAGCACACGGCTTGACGCGAGAAAGTCGCGCAGCAGCGGCGGATCATAGGCGGTCAGCTCATCCTCGCGACAGCGGCGTGCGCTTTCGAAGACCGGCTGGCGCGTGAGCTCGGCGATCAGACCGTCGCGCGTCGCCGCGATCGACGCCCCGATCGAGTCGAGCACGCCCGGCTCGCGGGCTTGCAGCATCGCGCGCAAGGCATCGCCGATCAGCCCGATCGTGAGCACGCCGGCCACCGCGACCGCGCAGAAACGCATCAATTGCGCCGCATCGACGTCCGGCGACAGCGCGGCCGCGGCGGCGCCGAGCAGGGCGGCGCCGAGGATTCGCAACAATGTCAGCAGCCCGCCCTGACGCTGCGTCTCCGCGCTGGCGCCGGCGATCAGGATCGCGGTCACCGCCAGCAGCGCGCCCAATGCGCCGAGCCGCACCGGCATGCTCGGCGCCAGCACGCGGAAATCGGTGATGATGAAGGGAATGACCATGACGGCGCCGAACGCGACGCGATCGATGACGCGGTTCTCCCAGGCCAGCAGGCTCGCGCGGTCGCGGCGAAGCAGCAGCCAGGCGCAGGTCGCAAAGCCTGCGAGCTGAAAGGCTGACAGCACGACCGTGTGGTGGCTTTCGAACTCGGCCGGACCGAGCGCGCCGGCGAGCGCGAGCACCACGCCGCCGGCCAGCGCGATCGCCTTGAGCGTGCGATGCGCGTGCCGCCGCAGCAGACCTTCCGTCACCGCCAGCGCGCCGAGCGGGATCAGCGCCGCCGGAATCAGGGAGATGCGGTCGAGAAAAGCATTGTCCGTCCACCAGGCGACGCCGCGCAACAGGAACAGCGAGGCGACGGTCCCGAGCAGAACGACCAGCCGTGCCGTCAGCGGTCCCCTGGAATCGCGCCGGTGCAGCATGGCGGCGGCAACCGCGAGGCCGAGCGCGCCGCAGAGGTTGACTACGGAGTCCGCAACGATGCCGGCCGTCATGGCGCGGGTTCGCCGGGCTGCAGGCGCGGACGGAGCGTGCCGAACGTCCTGGTGTCGTCGAGCCAATGCACCAGCGGCAGGATCATCCGCTGCAGCGCCAGCACGGCCGAGGTCGCCAGCAGCGCCGGCAGCGAGCCGGAGGGGATCTCGCGCAGCAGATAGCGCCGGGCGGCGGCGAGATCGATTCGGCCGAGCTGCAGCAGATCGTCGCCCCTGGTGTAGTCCAGCTCGCGCGCGCAGAAGCCGTTGTAGATGGCGTCGCGATGCTTGGGCGCATCGTCATACGTCTTCTTCAGCGCATCGGAGCCGCCGGTATAGGCGTTGGTGATGACGAAGCGCGCCTCGTCGAACCCGGCCTCGCCGCCGACGCCGAACACCGCGCGATGCGCCCGCATGATGCCGCGCGCGAGCTGAAGATGCGCAAAGCTCTGTCGGGCCTGCGGCAGCGGCGACGGATAGACGTCAGAGAAGGTCTCGCAGACCATGCCGGCCACCGCCGGCACCTGCGTGACGTTGGAGATCCATTTCGGCCGCAGGCCGTCACGGATGAACAGCAGCAGCGTCGTGAGGCCGTAAAGCACGCCGGACAGGCCTTTGCCGCGCGCTTCCGGGTCGACCATCACCAATCCGAGATGGATCACCTGCTGGGTGTCGCCGTCGCGCTCGACCTGCATCACCGCGAGCGCATTGAAGGCGATCGGCCGGCCGCCCGCCTCCTCCGACACCACCGTGATGATGGCGCGCGCGAGCGGGTCGCGCTCGCCTGAGAAGATGCCGTAGGTGAGCTCGCCGGCGGGCAGCGTCTTGCCGGCGACGGTGCGGAGATCGGCCACGAGCGCCGCCAGCGGCGCGTCGTCCAGGGTCGTGCCCGGGCTCTCGACGATGCGCGTGCAAAACTCCGCATGGGTGCGCAGCGACAGGTCCATCGCCTCCTGCCCCAGCGCCGTCAGCCAGAAGCCGACATTGTCGTGGATACGCCTGGCCGTTGCGACGACGTTCATTGCTCTCATCCACCTGCCCGATCAGAAACGGCTCGCCGAAGCCGTGCCGGAAGTTCACGACATACGCTCCGCGCCGTTAATTCATGATCATGACGCAGGACGGAGCGTCAGTGACGGTAAACGCAGGTTGAACGACCGCAAGCGGTGGACGCCATCGCATCCACCGCTTCCCGGCACGCGCGGAGTGTCCCCCTCACCGGATTGCATCTTCGATGCAATCCGGCCTCTGCCCGCAGGCGGGGAGAGGCGAGGAAACCGCTGCTCACGCCGCCTTCGACACCTCCATCAGCAGGCGCTCGGCGCGGGCGTCCTCGATGCGGTTGACGAGCTTGCCGCTCTCGTGGCGGTCACGCAGGGTCTTGGTCAGGGTGACGCAAGTCTGCACCAGCATGACGATGCCCATCGTCAGATAGCCCTTCATCCAGAGATCGATCGGCATGAAGAACACGCCGAGGGCGACGAGGAAAGCGGAGGCGGCGAACGAGGCGTAGGAGAAGGTGATGAAGGCGCTGCTGTGGGGCTGGGTGTTCTGGTTCATGGTCGGCTCCTATGATGACGATCAGGTTGGCTGATGCGTTTCGATCGGTGGTGACGAAATTCAGTTGGCCGGTGCAGTGCGGCCGGCTTTCAGCCGCGCCAGCACGTCGTCGGCGGTGGTCTTGATGCGCGGGCCAAAGCCCTGCTCGGCGAGCTTCTCGGCGGTGGTGATCGGCCCCGTCGCGGCATCGAGCTCCATCAGCGTCTCGTCGGCCGCCTGAGCCCCGATCTGCCGCTCGCGCAGCCGTTTCAGCGTCGCCTCGGCCTCGGGCAGCGTGCATTCGTAGGGACGCGCCGCCTCGATGCCGCCGCGGCGCAGATTGCGCACGGCCTCGGAGGCGCGCGCGATCCGCCGGCCGCGATCAAGCTCGGCAATGCGCGCCTCGGCGTTGGCGACATGCTTCTTCAGCCTGGTGATCTCGGTCGCGAACAGCGCCCGCGCCGTCCTGGCCGCGTCACGCTCGGCCTCGAGGCCAGCGATCGCCTGCGCCGCCTCGCGGGCCAGATCCTCGCGGCCGCCGTCGAGCGCTGCGGTGGCGCGCACCTCGAGATCGGTGATCCGCGCCAAGGTCGCCTCGAGCCGCTTGCCCTCCTGCTGGTCCTGCGCGATGGCCAGCGCCAGCGCGCGCTTGCTGCGATCGACGGCGGCCGCGGCGTCACGCAGCTGCTGATCCAGGATCACCAGTGCGGTACGGTCCTGCAGCTCCTCCTCCGCGACGGCCACGGTGCCCCGAAACAGCGTCAGAACAGTCTTGAACATTGTGAACTCCCTGTTATGAGCATTGCTCATATAGTTTCTTCTAGCGCAATCATGAGCGGCGCTCAAGGAATATTTTGAGCATCGCTCAATATTTTGGTTAACAATGTCCAAGACACTGGAAAGACGTGCAAAACAGCGCGAAGCCCTGATCGAGGCCGCCGAGCGGATGATCCGCACGCGGGGTCTCGTCGGTCTGAAGACGCGCGATCTCGCCCAGGAGATCGGCGTCGCCAATGGCGCGGTCTACAATCTCGTCGCCGATGTCGACGAGCTCGTGCTGATGGTTGGATCACGCACCCTGGCGCGGCTCGACGCGGAATTGTCGGCGGCCGAGAGCGCCGGGCCGCCGGGCCCCGAGGCTGCGCTGGTGCGCATCGCGACCGCCTATTGCGACTTCGCAGCCCACAATCTCGAGCTCTGGCGCGCGCTGTTCGAGCATCGCATGGCGCCTGAGAAGCCGCTGCCCGACTGGGCCATCGCCGACCAGATGCACCTGTTCCGTCACATCCACCAGCCGCTGGCGGCGTTGTTTCCGCAGCGCTCGTTCGACGACATCAGCGTCACCGCGCGCAGCCTGTTCTCGGCGGTCCACGGCATGGTCGCGCTCGGGCTGGAGCAGAAGCTGATCGCCGTTCCGCTCGCCGCCCTCCGCCAGCAGATCGCGACCATGGTGCAGGCGATGGTGACGGGACTGGTGGCGGAGGAGACGACCGGCCGGTGACGCGCAGCTTGGCGTCGCGCGCAGCGTCATCGGCCGCCTGACGCCAACGATCAAACACGACTGCTTCACGGCATTTCTCTCCTGCCTGCTGCGATAGCTAGTTGCTGCCCTGGCGGCGCGGCGCCCGCCTTGTTCAGCCGGAATTGACGGCGAGAACAAACAACCGCCCCATTGCTTCGCAGTATCATGCCGACGTTCGGACTTGTTCCAGACAACATGTCTGGAACCCCGATCCATCAGCACTCGATGACGAGTGTTGGTCTGTGTGACATGTGCAGATCTCGGCGCATGGCCACGCTCATCCGGCCGGCAGAACCTGCAGCGTATGACGGCCGCGCGATCAAGAAAAAACTCCAACGAGTCCATGACGCGCGAGCCAAGGGGAAAATCGTGAGACATCTGCGTGCGCCCAATGACGACCGCGATCCGCCATTCCCGTCCGGCTACGACGACGGCCGGCGTCCGCTGTATGAACAACCGTGGCGCGACGAGCACGATCGGCCTACCCCTGCTGAATTCGCGTCCCGTTACGGCGTGCAGGAGGTTCCTCCGCCGCCACGGGAACGGCGTCTCCTCGGCGCGTTGAGCATGATGGGGCTCGTGGCTGTTGCCGCGGGCGTGGCCGGCTTTGCAGCGACGAGACTTCCGACGCGGTGGACCGCTGCGCTCTCCGCCAAGAGCAGCGCGACGGTGACAACGACGGCAACAGTCCCGTCGCCGCCGGTCCAAGCCGCGCAGACCGTTGCGCCAGTCCAGGATACTCTCCGGACCGGAGCGCTCGCGAGCGCCGTCCCCGTCGTCACGCCGGATCAGAGCCTGCCGCTGAGGGAGGAGGACCGCGTGCCGAAGTTCGATACGCGGATGGCCAATGCCGCGTCGGCGCAGCCGACCAGCGCGCGGCCCCCGGTCCAGGGCGTGACGGATACCGAAATCAGCTTCGGAATGGCGGCGCCGTTCTCGGGTCCGGCCAGGGAGATGGGCCATCAGCTCAAGCTCGGCATCGACCTCGCCTTCGCGCAGGCCAACGAGGAAGGCGGCGTGCATGGCCGGCAGCTCAAGCTCTACACGGCCGATGATGCCTATGAGCCGACGCGGACGCTGAACGCGATGAAGGAGCTCTACGAGCAGCACAGGGTGTTCGGCTTCGTCGAGAACTACGGCAGTCCGACGGCCCTGATCTCGGTGCCGTACGCGCTCGAGCATCATGCGCTCTATTTCGGCGCCTTCACCGGCGCTCCTTCGCTCCGCCACGATCCGCCGGATCGCTACGTCTTCAACTACCGTGCCGGCTACGCCGAGGAAGCCCATGCGCTCGTGAACTATCTCGTCAAGAGCCGCAAGCTGCGTCCGCAGGAGATCGGAGTTCTCACCCAGCAGGATGCCTACGGCGACGCAGGGTGGGAGGGTGTCAGCAAGGCGATGCACGGGCTGCGCGGCGGCGTGGGCGACGCCTTCCGCATGAGCTACAGCCGCAACACCGTCAATGTCGACGAGGCCATCGCGCAACTGCGCCGGCAGAAGCATGCGATCAAGGCGGTGGTGCTGGTCGCCACCTTTCGCGCCGCGGCCAAGTTCATCGAGAAGACCCGCGACCTGTATCCGGACATGATCTACGCGACGATTTCGGGTGTCGGCAGCACCGGCCTCGCCAGTGAGCTGATGGTGCTTGGCCCGCGCTATGCGGACGGCGTCATCTGCACCCAGGTCACGCCGGCGGTCGACGGCTACGCGTCCGTCACCCTGAACTACAAGAAGGCGCTCGACAGATATTTCCCGGGAGAGCCGGCGGACTACTCGTCCCTGGAAGCCTATCTCACCGCCAACATCCTGATCGAAGGACTGCGTCGCGCCGGTCCCGCTGTCGACACCGAGTCGCTGGTCGATGTCCTCGAATCGATGCGGAATTACGAGCTGGGCGTTGGATCAAAGGTGAGCTTCGGCCCGTCCGACCACCAGGCGCTGCACAAGGTCTGGGGCACGCAGCTCGACAAGACCGGCCAGTATCACGCAATAGATCTCGAATAGGCTGAATGGCCTGGGCTCGCCGCTCCGTGCAGCGTGCATGAGCGGGTTGCTTTCATCGGCGCTTTCGGCCATATCGATCGCATGATCAAGACTGAGACCTTGCACGCGAACACGTGGTGGCGCTCCATCTAGGAGCGGCACGGCCTCGTCATTCATTCGCCCGTCGCCGCCGTTCATCGGCCTGCGACGCGGTTCTTGTCATCAACAGCATCGAAGAGCTCGATCGAGCGGCGGTTCTCACTTCTGGAGAACCACGATGCCTCTCTCAATGCCAGAACGTCCCGTCATCCTGACCGGCGACAGGACCACCGGCCCCCTGCACCTCGGCCACTATGTCGGCTCGCTGCAGAACCGCGTCGCGCTGCAATCGACGCATCGGCAATTCCTGCTGCTGGCCGATGCCCAGGCGCTGACGGACAACGCCCACGATCCGGGCAAGGTGAGCCGGAACATCCTGGAGATCGCGACCGACTATCTCGCCGTCGGCATCGACCCGGAGATGACGACCATCTGCCTGCAATCGCACCTGCCGGCGCTGGCCGATCTCACGCTGCTCTACATGAACTTCGTCACGGTGGCGCGGCTCGAGCGCAACCCGACCATCAAGGACGAGATCCAGACACGCGGCTTCGGCCGCGATATACCGGCCGGCTTCCTGTGCTATCCCGTCGCGCAGGCCGCGGACATCACCGCCTTCAGGGCGACCATCGTGCCGGTCGGCGAGGACCAGGCGCCGCTGATCGAGCAGACCAACGAGATCGTCCGCCGCATCAACCGCCAAGCGGGCACGGAGGTGCTCCCCGAGGCACGCGCGCTGATCCCGAGCGTCGGACGCCTGCCTGGCGTGGACGGCAAGGCCAAGATGAGCAAATCACAGGGCAACACGATTCCACTCTCCGCCACCGCGGACCAGATTCGCGATGCCGTCCGCCGCATGTTCACCGATCCCGGCCACGTCAGGGCCGCCGATCCGGGGCGTGTCGAAGGCAATGTCGTTTTTACCTATCTCGACGCGTTCGACGACGATCACGCGGCGGTCGCGGACCTGAAGGCGCGCTACGTCCGCGGCGGCCTCGGAGACAGCGTCGTGAAGCAGCGACTTGATGACGTGCTGCAGGCCGTGGTCGCGCCGATCCGCGACCGGCGGGCAGCGTTTGCGCGTGATCCCGACCATGTTCTCGAGATCGTCAGGCACGGCACCGAACTGGCGCGCACCGTCACCGATGCGACCTTGCGCGACGTACGCGAGGCGCTGGGTCTGTTTGCGCTGCATTAGCGGTGCGATGCTAATGCCTGATAACATGAATTAACTAATTCTCGCTCCGCTGCGTTACTGGAACACGAAACGGCTGCGCGTGTGCCGTCGAAATAGGCGCTGCGCTGTCAAGCGGCCGCGAAAGGCGCTATGCTGCGTTCGCGCCTGCCCAACTGTTATGCCGAGATCCGGTTTCGAAGTATTCAGCACTCGCGTTTCACCCGGAGAACACATGGCGAAGCGACCCATCGTAAAGCCGCCGACGGCCGCAAAGCCGCAGCCAAAGAAGCAGGCTTTCGATCCGGCGGTGTTCCTGAAGACCGAAGGCCCAGGCCGGACGATCGGGAAATACCGAAAGGACCAGCAGATCTTTTCCCAGGGCGGCCTCGCCGATGTGCTGTTCTATATCATCACGGGCACGGTCAAGATCGTCGTCCATTCCGAGCAGGGCAAGGAGGCGGTCATCGCGCTGCTCGGTCAGGACGATTTTTTCGGCGAGGGGTGCCTGGCCGGCCAGTCTCATCGGCTGTCGGCAGCGTCGGCCATCACGGACAGCGAAATCCTGCGGATCACCAAATCGGCCGCGATCAGCACCCTGCGTGAGCAGCCGGCGTTCTCCGAGGTGTTCGTTTCGCACATCCTCGCCCGCACGATCCGCGTCGAGGCCGATCTCATCGATCAGTTGTTCAATTCGAGCGAGAAGCGCCTTGCGCGGGCGCTACTGCTGCTGGCCAATTTCGGCAATGACGGCAAGCCGCAGCGGGTCATCGCGAAGGTCAGCCAGGAGATGCTGGCCGACATGATCGGCACCACCCGCTCGCGGGTCAGTCACTTCATGAACAAGTTCCGCAAGCTGGGCTTCATCGACTACAACGGCCATCTCGTGATCCACAACTCCCTGCTGAACGTGGTTCTGCACGATCAGCCGCATATCGCAGGCGTGAAGTCGGTTGAAGGCAAGGCTCCCCTCAAGAGCCTATGACCGTGCATCTCGAGTGACCGTGCATCTCGAGATCGAGCTGGCGCTGGCCCTGCTCGATCCGCGCCACCATCAAATCAATGCTGGCTGCGCACCGCCGTCGTGGGCGGCTGGAGAAATGCATCGAACCGCTGCTTGACGATGGCGTAGCATTCGCACGAGGCTTTCTCGAGGCCGGGCCGGTCGAGCACCTGAATGGTGTCGCGACGATAGCTGATCAGGCCGGCCGCCTGCATGGATTGCGCGGCAAGCGTCACCGACTTGCGATTGGCGCCGAGGATCTGCGACAGGAATTCATGCGTGTACGGAAGCACCGCCCCTTCGGCCCGGTCGTGCATCATCAGCAGCCATCGGCAGATGCGCTCGACGGGATCCATCTGTCACACGCCCCACGGCTCGCTGTCGGTGGGCCACACCACCGAGCGGAAAGAATTGCCGCCGAATGAGCGGATCTGGCCGACGCGCCAACCCGGCCTGCCGCCTGGCTCGCATAGGGCGGTCTCCGGTGATGAGGGTGCTGCCCCGCCCACTGAAAGGCTGGCATGAGCACGCCTCTCGCCACGGCATCAGTGCCCGCTCTCCGTGGAAGGTCCTCTGGATGAGCGCGCGGGGGGCACAGCGAGCGTCAGGTGCTACTGCCCGCGCCGGGGAGCCATTCTCCTCGATTCGGCTCCCGACGAATTGCGCTGCGGCAAACTGGACCCATGTTCGCTTTTGCTCAGACTCCGACCGGGAACAGCAACACAATAGTCTCATAATATCAAATTGTAAGGAAGAGAGCAGTGGGGAATTTGTAGTCGGAGTGCGTCCTGTTTTGGAGAATTCGCGTGTTGAGACATCAGAGCCAAGATACCGCTTTTCCGATCTTTCTCGAGCGGGCAGGCGTCCGGAATGACATACGCAGCTACAGGCTCATCCAACAATCTGTGCTCGCCGAATTCAGTCGTGCTGCATTGCAGACCCGCGATATCAACAGCGTTCTTCAGCGCGCCACCGCGCTCTGCGCCAAGGGCCTCAATGCACCGTTCACGATGGCGATGGAATTCGTGGCGGATGGCAAGAGACTGCTGGTCCACGCGGGTTACGGATGGCCGAGCCCGGTCGAGCAATCATCGTTCGTCGTGGACAGCGCCTCGCCTGCTGGCCGCGCCTTCCAGACAGGTCAAGCCATCATCACCAGTCGCGGCCCCCCTGATGGTCGCTTCGAGACACCGGGACTTCTTCCAGTAGACCGCGGCATCAAGACGTCGATCAGCGTCCGGATCGATCGCGGCGGACAAGGCGGCGGCTATTTCGGCGTGCTCCAGGTCGACAGTCCGGCCCCCCGCCGCTTCGACGAGGCAGACGTTGCCTTCCTCACTGCATTCGCCGACATCGTCGGGATTGCAATCGAGCGCCTGCATGAGGAGACGCGGCTCCGGGAAGCCTTGGACCATCAAGCCATGCTGACGCGCGAAATGGGCCACCGCGTCAAGAACAGCCTCGCATCCGTCGTGGCCATGCTCCGCGTCCAGTCGTTCGGGTCGCATTCGGCTGAAGCCAAGCGCGCCCTCGAAGACGCAGGATCGCGCGTGGCGGCCATTGCCCAGGTTCATGATCATCTCTCGCGGGCCTCGCAGATCGGCTTGATCGACGTCGACGTCTTCCTCAATGACTTCTGCAGCCGGCTGCAACGGGTCGCGGGAACGAATGTGCTGCGCTGCGACTCCGACCCGATACGGCTTTCGGCCAATCATGCCGTTCCTCTCGGCCTGCTGATCAATGAGCTGGTCAGCAACGCCGTGAAACATGCCTACCCCGGCCGGGAGGGGACGATCGACATCTCCGCCCGTGACATCGACGGCTGGCTGCACCTCAGCGTGTCCGACCATGGTGTCGGTCTGCCGGCCGATTTCGACATCGATCAGCCGCGCGCGAGCCTGGGGTTCCGGATGATCAAGGGGATGGTCGAGCAGCTCCGCGGCCGCCTCTCCGTCAGCGCCAACCAGTCAACCGGCACGCGTGTCCTGGTCGAACTGCCGATGATCCCCCGCAACGAAGGGATTGCACCCGCGGCAGCACTCGTCACCGCAGAGCGACCGGTGCTGGAGAAGACCCGGTGATCCCTTGGGCGATCATCATTCGCCAGCACGGCCGATGACGTGATCCTCGATGCGCCGCTGACAAGGCCGGCCGCTTTCTCGAACGGCAGCTCTTTGTCAATGCTCCTCGTCCACGTGCCGCTGGTGGCGACGAGCGCGCTACACGCTTCATGGTGAGACCACACCGCAAATCCGAACATGCGCGAGCCCGGCGGCATTTACCGGGCGGAAACCGTTGCTGGCGTTCAATGCGAGCATGGCACAGTTGCGCATGGAAGTTCGCGATTCGACCGGCACCATCCTGCCGGGCTATGGCGACGCATTCTTCGACCTCAGGCTCCCCGGCGATCACCGCCGCGTGGCGCGGACCCTGCTCCAGATCATTCGCGGCGACGATGTCCGCTCACCGGTGCACAGCGTCCACTTCTTCCGGGGCGCTTCCGAGATCGGCTGCTGGTCGGTCGACGACGAGCGCGCGGAGATGAGCTTCGTGGACCAGTTCGCGCACACGCCGCCCGCCGCGGCGTAACAGCTTCCCCGACGAGCTCAAGGCACGCGGCATCGGCCTCACGCGATCCGCGGGTGCGCGGTCTGGTGTCAGGTCCAGGCCGAGCGGATGATCGTGCCGTCATAGTCGGTGCCGAAAATCGCGAAGTCCGGCACATGGCCGAGGATCGCCGTCAGCGCCCGCGGGATCAGGTGCGTCTCGGGATCGCGCAGCTCACCGATCAGGCCTGACGCGTCGGCACCGCCGGCGTTGAAGTGCGGCGATGGCCGGTGGACAGATTGTCGTAGCAGACCGGCGCGTAGCCGGCCCCGGCGACAGCCTTGCAGCAATGAGCCCCGATGTAGCCGGCGCCGCCGGCAACCAGGATCGCTCCCTTGTGATCCATGCATGAAGGCCTTCTGATCAGCAAACGGCTGGATCGAGTCGCGGATGAGAAATGTGACCCAGCGGGGCGACCGCTGCAACCGGGCAGCGCGCGCCGGCCGGCGTCACCGACGACCGCTTGGCGGCAGGCCGCTCCGCGCTCTTAACGCTCTCGCACCCGGCCGGTCGTCCGATTGCGGTCAGGTGACGCCGAATAGCTGATGTCACGCGATGACAGCACGACATCTAGCCGTGAACAGACCTCGTACCGGGCTGCGCCGCTGATTCGGACGCGGTTCGTTCAAGCCACGTTCTGAACGTTAATGTGAGCGCGCACGACGTCGCATTCTGGGACATCATGCGCAGGCTGGCCGTGGCAGCGAGTCCAGCGCTGATGTCGTTGGCGCGATCCCGGCGCGGCGATCGCGGGCTGTGCCTGTGCTCAACCTGCTGGCCTGTTAGCTGGTTCATCACGGTCCGATCGCCCGCGGGTTCCGTTCGGCGCGCAGATGTCCATGCCCCGCGACGCATGGCTCACGACCCAGAGTCCAGGTGGCACGCGGCGCAGAATGGGGTACGAGTCGTCGGACTGATCAGCGTCGGCCGATGCGGGAGACGTCCCTTGAGTGAAACACCGAGCAACGTCGACGCGGCGGCGCGCGCTGCAGCGACGCCACCGCCCTCGTCCGCCGCGGCGCCCGGGCTCTCGGCGCGTCTCGGCATTCCGCTGCTTGCGGTGATCGCAGCGCTCGCCTTCGTGGCGCTCGCGACCACGCGCTGGAACGCCTGGACCGGCAACGCAACGACCCAGTCGACCAACGACGCCTATGTGCGCGCCGACCTGACGCAGCTCTCGAGCCGCGTGGCCGGCGAGGTGACGAAGGTCGCGGTCAGCGATTTCCAGCAGGTCAAGGCCGGCGACCTGCTGGTCCAGATCGATCCGGCCGACTACGAGGCACAGGTGTCGCAGGCCGAGGCCAATGTCGAGGCGGCACAGGCGGCGCTCGACAACCTCAGCAATCAGGTCGAGCTGCAATACGCAACCATCGCGCAGGCCGAAGCGCAGCAGGTCTCGGCCGGCGCGGCCGAGGTGCAGGCCAGGCAGGAGGAAGAGCGCCAGCAGTCGCTGTCGCAGAGCGAGGCAGGTACCAAGCAGCGGCTGGAACAGGCAACGGCCGCCTATGCCAAGGCACAGGCGGACGTGCGCGCGAGCCGCGCGGTGATCGCCGCGCAGCGTCATCAGCTCGAGGTGCTCACCGGCACCAAGAAGCAGCGCGGCGCCGATCTCGCCGGCGCCAAGGCCGCGCTGGCCGCCGCGCGGCTCAAGCTCGGCTACACCAGGATCACCGCGCCGTTCGACGGCGTCGTCGGGCAGCGCCAGGTCCAGGTCGGCGACTACGTCAATATCGGCAGCAGCCTGATCGCGGTGGTGCCGCTGCCGCATGTTTTCGTCATCGCCAACTACAAGGAAACGCAGCTCACCCATGTCGCGCCCGGCCAGCCGGTCGAGGTCACCGTGGACTCGTTCCCCGGCGAAAGCCTGCACGGCCGCGTCGAGCGGATCGCGCCGGCCTCCGGCTCGCAATTCGCGCTGCTGCCGCCCGACAATGCCACCGGCAATTTCACCAAGGTCGTACAGCGCATTCCGGTCCGCATCGCCCTCGACGGCGACCAGCCGCTGCTCGCGCGGCTGCTGCCGGGGATGTCGGTCGTGACCCACATCCGCACCGCCGGCCAGGCCGATGGCACCAAGTGAGACCGAGCGCGGACCGCTGTCGCGCGGCGGCCAGGCGGCGCATCCGCTGTTTGCCGTCGGCGCCGTCCTGCTCGGCTCGTTCCTGGCGAATTTCGACAGCCGGCTGACCTCGGTCGGCCTGCCCGATCTGCGCGGCGCGTTCTCGCTCGGTTTTGACGAGGGCGCCTGGCTGTCCACCGCGGCGATCGGCTCGCAGATCGTGATCGCGCCGGCCGTGGCGTGGCTCGCGACGGTGTTCGGTCTGCGCCGTGTGCTGGGTATTCCCAGCCTCATCTATGCGGTGCTGTCCCTGATCATTCCGTTCGTGCGCGACTATCCGATCTTGATCGCGCTCGCGATCCTGCACGGCATGCTGCTCGGCACCTTCGTGCCGGCCACCTTGATGATCATCTTCCGCAACCTGCCGATCCGCTGGTGGCTACCGGCCATCTCGATCTATGCGATCCGGGTCGGCTTCGCGCTGGATACCTCGACCTCGCTGGTCGGCTTCTATGTCGAGCATCTCGGCTGGCAGTGGCTGTACTGGCAGGGCGTCGTGCTGGCGCCGCTGATGGCGCTGATGGTCTATCTCGGCACCCCGGCCGAGCCCGTCAACCGCGCGCTGCTCGAGAACGCCGACTGGGGCGGGATGCTGTTGCTCGGCAGCGCCGTGGCGATGATCTATGCCGGTCTCGACCAGGGCAACCGGCTCGACTGGCTGCAATCGGGCACGGTGATGGCGCTGCTGTGCGGCGGCGCCGCGCTGTTCGTCCTGTTCCTCGTCAACGAGGCGCTCGCCCCGCAGCCATGGGCGCATTTCAACGTGCTGTTCTCGCGCAACATCGGGCTGTCGCTGGTGGTGATCCTGCTCTACACGCTGACCAGCCTCTCGAATGCGTCGCTGGTGCCGAACTTCCTCGCTACCATCACGCAGTTGCGGCCGGAGCAGAGCGGCTCGTTGCTCTTGATCTACGGCGCGCTGCCGATGGTCGTGCTGGTGCCGCTGTCGATCGTCCTGCTTCGCCATCTCGATCCTCGCATCGTCGTCGTGCTCGGTCTCAGTGCCTTCGCGGCGGCCAATCTGCTCGGCACCCAGATCACCCATGCCTGGGCGCGCGAGGATTTCATCGTCATCGTCGTGCTGCAGTCGATCGGACAGGCCCTGACCTTGCTTCCGATCATCATCCTCGCGCTGTCGAATTCCGATCCGGCGCGGGCGACGTCCTTTGCGGCCTATATCCAGGTGATGCGGCTCGGCGGCGCCGAAATCGGCGTCGCCCTGATGGGAACGTGGCTGCGGGTGCGCGAGCAGGTGCATTCGGCCTATCTCGGCCCCAACATCCGGAGCGGCGATCTCGACGTCGCACGCGCATTGCAACGGTTGACCGGCTATTTCGCCGCGCATGGCGGCGGCCAGGCCAAGGCCCGCGCCGTCGGGACCTTGGCCGCGCAGGTGCAGCGCGAGGCCAACGTGCTCGCTTATCTCGACGCGTTCTGGCTGTGCTTCTGGCTGGCGATCGCCGCGCTCCTGCTGGTCGCCCTGATCACGCGCGCGCCGCCGGGGCCATTCGCGCCGATACCGATCGGTCTGAGGGCGGCGTGGATGCGACGGTTCGGATCGTCGACGACGTGAGCGAGCCCGACCCCGCATGCGGGGTCGTAGCTTCCTCTCCAACAACGCCGGCGCGCCTCAGCGCCTTTAACCTTCTGGCGAAAGCCGAGCCGCGCGATCAGAATCGCTGGCGCTGCATGTTGCGCGCCATCTCCGAGCGATACGACATCTAGCCGTGAACAGATTTCAAACCGTGTCTCGCAAGCGATTCGGACGCGGTTCGTTCCAGCCGCGTTCCGAACCTTAACAGCGGCACGGTGAGCGTCGCATTCTGGGACATCATGCTCGCGATGGTTGTGGCAACTCATCGAGCGGCCATTTCGGACGCTTGATCTTCTTGTAGGGCAACGTCGTCACGTCGCGCGCGACCACGCCGGGCGCATCGACCATGATGATGTCGGCCGCGATCGGCGCAAATGCCGCGCGGAAATGCTGGGCGGATTTCACCACGACGAGCTTGCGCGTGGCAGGATCGCAGCCGAGCTGCGTGAAGAAGTCGGTGCCGAACGCCTGGCAGCGGAACGTCGTGATCACGACCTCGACGCCATTGCTCCCGATCAACGCGCAATCGCCGAGCTTGGCGGGCGTGCCGGCAAGGCCTGTCATCACCATGTTCTCCTTCAGCGCCTTGATCTCCCAGGTCGCATCGACCGGATCACCCGACAGCGGACCGATCTTGCCGCCGATCCGCAGCGGCAGCTTGGCGCCAACGCCGGCATCGAAGGCGATGCGCACCGCGATCGGATCCCAGAGTGGACCGAGGCAGGCATTGCCGATGTTGCGGTCGAGCAGCCGGCGCAGGATGAACGTGGAATCGCCGGGCGCACCGCCGCCGGGATTGTCGCTGGCATCGCCGAGCACGATGGTGCCGTCTGTCGCCAAGGCCTGGTCAAGCGCGGCATCGACGGCGGGCATGCGCTCGGTCACCGCCTCGCGCATGCCGATCAGTTCGTCCGCAAGGCGGCGTGCCAGCGCCTTCGCCCTGACACCATCCGGATCGACGGCGGCATCGCTGTAGACCAGCACCTTGGTGCCCATGTCAGGCGTGTCGCCCCAGCCGAAGCCGTGCACGATCGAGACCGAGACGATGCCGTCCTTGCCTTCGAGCGCGGTGATGCGGTCGACGAAGCTGCGCACCGGCTCGCGCGTGGTGTGCAGGGTGACGATCATGTCGGTGTCGACCAGGGCCTTCTGCAGCTTCAGCCGCTTCTCGGCGATCTCGGTGCAATGCTTCACCAGATCCTGCGCGCGCTCGAGGATGTCGGTGTGCGGATATTCCTTCCAGCAGATCAGCAGATCGGCGCTTCTGACCATCAGCTCGCTCATGTGAACGTGGGGGTCGAGCGTCGCACCGATGACCACATCGGGCCCGACGATCTCGCGGATGCGCGCGAGCAGCTCACCCTCGCAATCATCGTAGCCGTCGGCGATCATCGCGCCGTGCAGGCCGATCAACGCCATGTCGATCGGCAGTGCAGCCTTGAGATCGGCGAGGATCTGATCGCGCAGGGTCTCGAACGCGGCGCGGGTGACCAGCCCGTTGGGCACCGCCGCAGCCACCAGCCCTTCGATCAGCGTCCAGCCCTTGGACGGCCCGACCTGGCGCGCAGCCCATAGCGGCCCGCCATGCATCTGCATCTTGTCCGGATGCTGGCCGGCCGGGAAGTAGGCGCGCTCATGGAAGGTCGCGAGCCCCGTGGGCATCGGCGCGAAGGTGTTGGTCTCGGTGGCAAGGGCGGCGGAGAAGACACGCATGGAGGGGAGGCTCTTGGTTCGCGCGAGGGACGAGGATGCGGCGCAGGGGACCGCATCGCGTCCATCAGCACAAGCCGGCAGGAAGGAAGAGCGCCCGTCGCCCAGCGCATGAGCGGCGTCAGACCGCCCTCTCAAACGCGACCGACTGATCCTCGATCGCCTTGATCGCGACCAGCGCGACCTGCGTCAGCGCCTCGCGGTCGGCGCCTGACGACGCCATCACGCTCATGCCGGTGATGACGGCCGAGACATAGCGGGCGAGCGCCGCAGGGTCGGCGGTGGCAGCCAGATCGCCTTCGCCCTTTGCGCGATCGAAACGCTGCCGGAGCTGCGCCTCGGTCTGCGCACGGCGGGCAGCGAGCTCGAACGGCACATTGGCCGAGCCGGAGCCGCAGGCGAGACCGCCCTGCACCAGCAGGCAGCCGGGCGGATTGGACGGATCGGTCTGTTTCTCGGCGACGCCCATCAGCATCCGCGCGGTGACCTCGCGGGCGGTCGGCGCACTCAGCACCTCGTCCATCCAGGCCTCCCGTCGCGCCGTGTAGCGGTCGAGCGCGGCCCTGAGCAGGGCCTCCTTGCTGCCGAACGCGGCATAGAGGCTGGGCGGGTTGATGCCCATGGCGTCGGTGAGCTGGGCGATGGTGGCGCCTTCATAGCCATGGCGCCAAAACACCTCCATCGCCTGGTCCAGCGCGGTGTCGCGATCGAAAGTCCGGGGCCGTCCGATGCCCATGTGCAAAACTCCTGTTCCGTCTCCGCCCCGTCCGATTTCTTATCTAGTTGTTATTGAACGCGATTTCTTTGATCTGGCGCAGTCGCCGAAAGTCGGGCTACTATTTTCGTAGCATCCGTTACATAAGTCTCTTGCGAACCGGTTGCCAGCGCCACATTTGTAGCGAGCACTACAAAACTGGAGCGCGCCAATGCCTTCGCCCGAAATTCGTTCCTCCGGCCGCCTGAAGCGGTGGCTGAGCACCGTCGCCGCCGCTGGCCTGCTGATTGCCGCCGGATCCTATGCCGGCTCCCGTTATTTCAACTTCAGTTCCGCGCCGAATGCAGCCCGCGCTGCGGCCTCCGAACAGGCCGTCGCCGTTACGGTTGCCGTGGTCGAGCCGCGAAAGGCGAGCCTGTGGGACGAATTCTCCGGCCGGCTCGAAGCCGTCGAGCGGGTCGAGATCCGGCCGCGGGTGGCCGGTGCCATTCTCGGCACCAATTTCACCGAGGGCTCGCTGGTCAAGGCTGGCGACGTCCTCTTCAAGATCGACCCGGCGCCCTACGCAGCCGAGGTCGACCGGGCGCAGGCGCAGCTGGAAGCGGCGCGCGCCCGCGCCGCCTTCGCTGCCAACGAACTGGAGCGCGGCGCGCAGCTGGTCGGCAATTCGATCGTGACCAAGCGCGATTACGACCAGCGCGACAACGGCAATCGCGAGGCGATCGCCAACGTCAAGGCCGCCGAGGCGACCTTGCAGACGGCCAAACTCAACCTCGACTACACACAGGTGCGGGCGCCAGTCGACGGCCGGGTCGGCCGGATCGAGGTCACCGTCGGCAACCTCGTCGCCGCCGGCTCGGCCTCGCCGGTGCTGACTTCGCTGGTGTCCGTCAATCCGATCTATGCGAGCTTCGACGCCACCGAAGAGCTGGTGTTGCGCGCATTGTCGGCGATCGCCGATGGCTCGGGCAAGCGCGGCAATCTCGACCGCATCCCCGTCGAGATGACGACGTCGGGCGGTATCACGGCATCCGGCCACATCCAGTTGATCGACAATCAAGTCAACGGGCAGAGCGGCACGATCCGCGTCCGCGCCGTGTTCAAGAACGAGGACGGCCGGCTGATCCCCGGCCAGTTCGCGCGCGTGCGCATGGGCCAGCCGCAGCAGCAATCGCTGGTGCTGCTCGACGAGCGCGCCATCGGCACCGACCAGGACAAGAAATTCGTGATGGTGGTCGGTGACGACGAGCGCGCTGTCTATCGCCCGGTCAGCCTCGGCGGCAGCGTCGACGGCCTGCGCATCATCTCCGCCGGTCTCAAGCCCGGCGAGCGCGTCGTCGTCAACGGCCTTCAGCGGGTGCGGCCGGGTGCGTTGTTGAAGACGCAGGTGGCCGCGATGGGCGCACGCGGTGGGGCGGCCTCTGACAACAAGCAACTGGCGCAGCGCTGATCGTCATTGAGGCCCGGCTGTCCGCGACCACCACAACTGTCGTCCCCGCGAAAGCGGGGACCCATAACCACCGGCCCTGCTTGTCGACCAAGGAAGATGACCCGCAGTCTTTTTCACCAATTGGCCGTCCGCGGTATGGGTCCCGGCGTTCGCCGGGACGACACCGGATGTGAGGCGGCAGCGAGCCAAACAGGCCAAGCGAAATCCACACTACACGCTGACATCTCCCGACCACGGGGCCTCCCATGAACCTCTCCAAATTCTTCATCGACCGGCCGATCTTCGCAGGCGTGCTGTCGACGCTGATCTTCCTCGGCGGCTTGATCGCGCTGTTCTCCATGCCGATCTCCGAATACCCCGACGTCGTGCCGCCCTCTGTCGTGGTGCGCGCGACCTATCCCGGCGCCAATCCGAAGGTGATCGCCGAGACGGTGGCGACGCCGATCGAGGAGCAGATCAACGGCGTCGAGAACATGCTCTATATGAGCAGCCAGGCGACCACCGACGGCGCGATGACGCTCACGGTCACCTTCAAGCTCGGCACCGATCCGGACAAGGCCACGCAGTTGGTGCAGAACCGCGTGCAGCAGGCCGAGCCGCGGCTGCCCAATGTCGTGCGCCAGCTCGGCGTCATCACCAAGAAGAGCTCGCCCGACCTCACCATGGTCGTGCATCTGATCTCGCCGAACGGCCGCTACGATACGACGTACCTGCGCAACTACGCGGTGCTCAACGTCAAGGACCGGCTGGCGCGCATCGACGGCGTCGGCGACGTGCAGCTGTTCGGCGCCGGCGACTATTCGATGCGGGTCTGGGTCGATCCGCAGAAGGCGGCCGAGCACGGCCTGTCGGCGTCCGACATCGTCAAGGCGATCCAGGCGCAGAACGTCGAAGCCGCGGCCGGCGTGGTCGGCGCATCGCCCAGCGTCAAGGGGCTCGACCTGCAGCTCTCGGTCAATGCCGAGGGCCGGCTGTCGAACGAGGACCAGTTCGCCGACATCGTCGTGAAGACCGGCGCCCATGGCGAGATCACGCGGCTGCGCGACGTCGCGCGCATCGAGCTCGGCGCCTCGGAATATGGACTGCGCTCGCTGCTCGACAACAAGCAGGCGGTGGCGATCCCGATCTTCCAGGCGCCCGGCTCCAACGCGCTGCAGATCTCCGACAACGTCCGCGCCACCATGGCCGAGATCAAGAAGACGATGCCGGAGGGCGTCGAGTATCACATCGTCTACGATCCGACCCAGTTCGTGCGATCCTCGATCGAGGCCGTCGTGCACACGCTGTTCGAGGCGATCGTGCTGGTCGTGATCGTGGTCATCCTGTTCCTGCAGACCTGGCGCGCCTCGATCATCCCGCTGCTGGCGGTGCCCGTCTCGATCGTCGGCACCTTCGCGGTGATGCACCTGTTCGGCTTCTCGATCAACGCGCTCAGCCTGTTCGGCCTGGTGCTCGCCATCGGCATCGTCGTCGACGACGCCATCGTCGTGGTCGAGAACGTCGAGCGCAACATCGAGAGCGGCCTGTCGCCCCGCGACGCCACCTACCAGGCGATGCGGGAGGTGTCGGGACCGATCATCGCGATCGCGCTGGTGCTGGTCGCCGTGTTCGTGCCGCTCGCCTTCATCTCCGGCCTCACGGGACAGTTCTACAAGCAGTTCGCGCTGACGATCGCGATCTCGACCGTGATCTCCGCCGTCAACTCGCTGACCCTGTCGCCGGCGCTGTCGGCGCTGCTGCTCAAGGGCCACCACGAGCCGAAGGACCGCCTCACCCGCATCCTCGACAAGAGCCTCGGCTGGTTCTTCCGCGGCTTCAACCGCGCCTTCGTCCGCGCCTCCGACAATTACAGCGGCAGCGTGTCGAAGGTGATCACCGGCAAGGCCGCGGTGATGATCCTCTACGTCCTCCTGGTCGGCGCCACAGCCGTGCTGTTCAAGCAGGTGCCGGGCGGCTTCGTGCCCGGCCAGGACAAGCAGTATCTGGTCGGCTTCGCCCGACTGCCCGATGGCGCCACGCTCGACCGCTCCGAGGAGGTCATCCGCAAGATGAGCGACATCGCGCTGACCCAGCCCGGTGTCGAGAGCTCGGTCGCCTTCCCCGGCCTGTCGATCTCCGGCTTCACCAACTCCTCCAATGCCGGCATCGTGTTCTCGACCTTGAAGCCGTTCGACGAGCGCAAGGATCCGTCGCTGTCCGGCGGCGCGCTGGCGATGGAGCTCAACAAGAAATATGCGGGCATTCAAGACGCCTTCATCGCAATGTTCCCGCCGCCGCCGGTCAACGGCCTCGGCACGATCGGCGGCTTCAAGCTGCAGATCGAGGACCGCGCCGGGCTCGGCTATGAGGCGCTCAACGACGTCACCAAGGCGTTCATGGCGGGCCTGCAGAAGTCGCCGGAGATCGCCGGCGTGTTCTCGAGCTTCCAGGTCAACGTGCCGCAACTGTTCGCCGACATCGACCGCACCAAGGCGCTGCAGCTCGGCGTGCCCGTGACCGAGGTGTTCAACACCCTGCAGATCTACCTCGGCTCGTACTACGTGAACGACTTCAACAAGTTCGGCCGCACCTATTCGGTGCGCGTGCAGGCCGACGCGCCGTTCCGCGCCCGTGCCGACGATATCCGCCAGCTCAAGGTGCGCTCCGCCTCCGGCGACATGGTGCCGCTGTCGGCGCTGCTCAACGTGCGACAGAGCGCAGGTCCCGAACGCGCCATCCGCTACAACGGCTTCCTGTCGTCGGATATCAACGCGGCAGCGGCGCCCGGCTTCTCCTCGGGCCAGGCGCAGGCGGCGGCGGAGCGGGTCGCGGCCGAGGTGCTGCCGCCGGGCTTCGCCTTCGAATGGACCGACCTGACCTACCAGGAGTTCATCGCCGGCAATTCGGGCCTGTGGGTGTTTCCGCTCGCGATCCTGCTGGTGTTCCTGGTGCTGGCCGCGCTGTACGAGAGCCTCACCTTGCCGCTCGCGATCCTGATGATCGTGCCGATGGCGCTGCTGGCGGCGATGTTCGGTGTCTACCTCTCGAAGGGCGACAACAACATCTTCACCCAGATCGGCCTGATCGTGCTCGTCGGCCTCTCCGCCAAGAACGCGATCCTGATCGTCGAATTCGCGCGCGAGCTCGAATTCGCCGGGCGCACGCCGCTGCGCGCTGCGATCGAGGCCAGCCGGCTCCGGTTGCGCCCCATCCTGATGACGTCGATGGCCTTCATCATGGGCGTGCTGCCGCTGGTGCTATCGACCGGTGCAGGCTCGGAGATGCGGCGGGCGATGGGCGTCGCGGTGTTCTCCGGCATGATCGGCGTCACCGTGTTCGGCCTGTTCCTGACGCCCGTGTTCTACGTGCTGCTGCGAACGCTGACCGGCATGAAGCCGCTGACCCAGCACGGCGGCCACGGCACGGTGGCAGCGCAGCCTGCGGAGTAAACGGCATGTGAACAAGCATGATGTCGGACGCGGAGAAACGCAATTGTCTCTTGTTTCGTAGAGGCAAGTGACAGTCGGCGTCCTCATCACGCTTCCCCGATGATCCGGGGCACGATCAATTCTCAGCGACTGTGAACTGGATCACAGACCAGCGCAGCGGAATGGAGGACGCCAACTCCAGCACGTTGCGCCGACCCGGCGGCCTGTCCCGCACCAGGCCGCCGGGTCATTCGACCGAAGGAGTTGCAACATGGATTTTTTGAATCATCTCGTCGCCGCCAGGCTGAAGAAGACGGCAAAGGGTTTTGAACGCATCGGCGCACACGGTGCAGCGCGGCGGCTGCCGGCTCCGACCCGTGCACGGGCGACGAGCAGACCGGCGCTCGGCCTCGTCGTCGACAATTCGGCGGAGAGCGAACCGGTGCCGGCGCTTGCCTGCCCGGACGATCAAGGCTGCAGCGCCGGATTGTAGGGCCGCAAGCCCCCAACGCGTCCCCAGGCGTGAACCCGGCCGGACCAGGCCAGGCGCCGGCAGCGGACGATCTCAACACGCCCTGCCGCGGCGCGGCCGAGCCGCCGCTAGCGCCAAAATGGCATCATCTCACGATCAAAACTCGCGCTTGCCACGGCTGGGAACAGCCGATAGCTTTTTTGAACCTTTCAAAGCGCGACGGATCATCGAGCATGTTTTCACGGCGGACCAGCCCCACGGGTGTGAAGGTGTCGAACGGAACGGGTCGGGCGACGCCACGCGCGGCCCTCACCGTCTCGAAGACGGTGCTGGTGGCTGCGGCAGCCGTGCTGAGCCTCGCCGCGGCGGCGCAGGCGCGCGATCTCACGGTGGTGTCGTGGGGCGGCAACTATCAGGACGCGCAGCGCAAGATCTACTTCCAGCCGTTCGCCGCCAAGCTCGGCGCCACCGTGCTCGACGAGAGCTGGGACGGCGGCTACGGCGTGCTGCAGGCCAAGGTGAAGGCTGGGGTGCCGAACTGGGATGCGGTGCAGGTCGAGGCCGAGGAGCTCGAGCTCGGCTGCAGCGACGGCATCTATGAGAAGATCGACTGGAGCAAGATCGGCGACAAGAAAGGCTTCATCCCGGCCGGCGTGAGCGATTGCGGCGTCGGCGCCATCGTCTGGTCGACGGGCATGTCGTATGACGGCGACAAGATCAAGGACGCGCCGAAGACGTGGGCGGACTTCTGGGACACGGCGAAGTTTCCCGGCAAGCGCGGCCTGCGCAAGGGCGCCAAATACACGCTCGAATTCGCGCTGATGGCCGACGGCGTGCCGGCGGCCGACGTCTACAAGATGCTGAAGACCAAGGAGGGCGTCGACCGCGCCTTCAAGAAACTCGACGCGCTGAAGGCCGACATCGTCTGGTGGGAGGCCGGCGCGCAGCCGCTGCAGCTCTTGTCGTCCGGCCAGGTCGCGATGACCTCGGTCTATAACGGCCGCATCAGCGCCATCAACCGCACGGAGGGCAAGCATTTCGGTTTCGTGTTTCCGGGCAGCATCTACGCGGTCGATAGCTGGGTGGTGCTGAAGGGCTCGCCGAACAAGGATGCCGCGATGAACTTCATCGCGTTTGCGAGCCAGGCCGAGAACCAGGCCAAGCTGCCCGAATACATCGCCTACGGCCTGCCGAACATCGCCGCCGCCAAGCTGGTGCCGGAAAAATTCGCCGCCGAGTTGCCGACGACCCCCGATAATCTCAAGCAGGCGATCGCGCTCGACGTCGGCTTCTGGACCGACAATTCGGAAGAGCTGTCGAAGCGCTTCAACGCCTGGCTGGCGCGCTGAGGCTCGCCGCTTCAGCAAACCGGGCGCGCGATGATCGTCGTCGCGACGCGCGCCTGCCCTCCTCGCGCATGAGTCCCGGCGAGGTCCGCGCCGAAAGCCTCCGTCATGGATACCCCCTTCATCTCGTTCCGGCAGGTGGTCAAGCGCTTCGCTGCGCTGACCGTGGTCGACGATCTCGATCTCGATATCGCCCGCGGTGAGTTCGTCGCCCTGCTCGGGCCCTCCGGCTCCGGCAAGACCACGCTCTTGATGATGCTCGCCGGCTTCGAGCAGCCGACCAGCGGCACGATCGAGGTCGGCGGCGCCAGGGTCGACGGGCTGCCGCCGCACAAGCGCAACATGGGTGTGGTGTTCCAGAACTACGCGCTGTTCCCGCATATGAGCGTGCGCGACAACATCGCCTTTCCGCTCAAGATGCGCGGCACGTCCAAGCCCGAGATCGCGCAGCGCGTCGCCCGCGTGCTCGACATGGTCAAGCTGTCGACCATGGCCGAGCGCAAGCCGGCGCAGCTGTCCGGCGGCCAGCAGCAGCGCGTCGCGCTTGCCCGCGCCCTGGTGTTCGAGCCGCAGGTGGTGCTGATGGACGAGCCGCTCGGCGCGCTCGACAAGAAGCTGCGCGAGCAGATGCAGCTCGACATCCGCGACCTGCACCGCCGGCTCGGCCTCACCATCGTGTTCGTCACCCACGATCAGGACGAGGCGCTGACGATGTCCGACCGCATCGCCGTGTTCAACCACGGCAGGATCGAGCAGATCGGCCGGCCGCGCGAGATCTACGAGCTGCCGCGCACGCCGTTCGTGGCGGAGTTCATCGGCGAGACCAACCTGCTGGCGTGCAAGGTCGACGAGCACGCGGGCGAGGCGGTGCGGCTGACGACGGACTCGGGCCTCGCGCTGGCGGCGCATGCCGGGGCCGGCCGCATTGATGGCGGCAGGGTGCAGGTCTCGATCCGTCCCGAGGCCATCCGGATCAACGATCATGCAGCGGCGACCGCGAACCGCCTGACCGCGCGCATCCTGGATGCGGTGTATTTCGGCGATCACATGCGTCTGGTCGCCACGGTCGGCGCGCAGCGGCTGATCATCAAGGGCGATCGTGCCGGTGGTCAGGCTGCGGAGGTCGGCAGCGAGGTCGCGCTGTCGTTCGCGGCGTCGGATGTCTGGGTGGTGGGATCATGCGACCAGACCTCCGCCAACGGTTGACGGCATTTCTTCTGCTGGCGCCGCTTCTGGCGTTCATGCTGTCGTTCTTCGTGGTGCCGCTGGTGACGATGATGAAGTCGGCGGTATCGGATCCGGTCGCGACCGAGTCCCTGCCCCGCACCCACAAGGCGCTGGCGCGCTGGGACCGCATAAGCGTGCCTCCTGCAACCGCACAGGCCGCGTTCGTCGACGACATCCGCAAGCTGGCCAATGACGAGCAGTTCGGCGATCTCGTTCGCCGCCTGAACAGCGCGCAGTCCGGCTTCCGCAGCCTGCTCGGCAAGACCCGCCGCGCGCTCGACAGCTCCGGCGCGGTCGACCTCGCCGCGATCGACTCGCGCTGGAGCGAGACCTCCTATTGGACGACCATCGCCGAGGCCGTGGCCTCGCCCTGGACCGACAAGAACCTGCTCGCTGCCGTCGACCTCGAGCGCAACGCCGCCGGCAATATCGCTGCGATGCCGGAGGGCGCCTCGGCCAACCGCCTGATCATGATCCGGACCTTCGTAACCTCGGCGCTGGTGACGCTGGCCTGCATCCTCATCGGCCTGCCGTTCGCGATGGTGGCCGCCTCGGTCGACGGCTGGCGCCGGCAGATCCTGCTCGGCGCGGTGCTGCTGCCGCTGTGGACCTCCCTCCTGGTACGCACCGCGGCCTGGTATGTCGTGCTGCAGGACAACGGCCTGATCAATGCCACGCTCAGGGGATTGGGCCTTACTTCAGCGCCGGTCCCGCTGATGTTCAACCGGCTCGGCGTCGTCATCGCGATGACGCATGTGCTGCTGCCGTTCATGGTGCTGCCGATCTTCAGCGTGCTGATCGCGATTCCGCGCAACCTGATGCCGGCGGCGGCCTCGCTCGGCGCGCATCCGCTGCGCGCCTTCGTCCACGTCCTGCTGCCGCTGTCGATGCGCGGCGTCGTCTCCGGCGCGCTACTCGTGTTCATGGCCGCGCTCGGCTACTACATCACGCCTGCGCTGATCGGCGGCGCCAACGATCAGATGATCAGCTCGGTGATCGCCTACTACGCCACGGGAGCCGCGAACTGGGGCATGGCCGGCGCGCTCGGCCTCGTCCTGCTGGCGATGACGATCCTGCTCTACGCCGTCTACATTCGGCTGACCTCGGCCGAGGAGCAGCGCGCATGAAATGGCTGCCGCTCGTCAAGCTGCTGTTCGCGATCGCCGTCATCGTGTTCCTGCTCGGGCCGTTGATCGCGGTGCTGCCGCTATCGCTGACCGACAGCGTGTTCCTGAACTATCCCATTCCCGGCTATTCGACGCGCTGGTTTCGCGAGCTGGTCACCGCCGAATCCTGGCGGCTGTCGATCGTCAACAGCCTGCTGATCGGCTCGGGGACCACAGCCCTTGCAACGTTGCTCGGCACGCTCGCCGCGCTCGGCCTGCGCGGCAGGCGCGCCTCGCTGCTGATCTCGACCTTGCGCACCGTGTTCCTGCTGCCGATGGTCGTGCCGGCGGTCGTGCTCGGCGTCGGCATGCAGCTGATGTTTTCGCGCTACGGGCTCACCAACACCTATCTCGGCGTCATCATCGCGCACACCGTCGTCGCCGTTCCGTTCGTGCTGGTCAACGTCTCCTCAGCCTTGCAGGGCGTCGATATCCAGCTCGAGCGGGCCGCCGCGAGCCTCGGCGCCTCGCCCGCCATGGTGCTGCGCTCGGTGACCTTTCCCATCGCGCTGCCCGGCATCATCTCCGGCGCATTGTTCGCTTTCGCGACGTCGCTGGACGAGGTGGTGCTGACGCTGTTCGTCGCCGGCCCCAATCAGCGCACCCTGGCGCGGCAGATGTTCGCCACCATCCGCGAGAACATCAGCCCGGCGATCGTCTCGGCGGCGGCCGTGTTCATCGTCGGGACGATCGTGCTGTCGCTGGCGATGCTCGCGATCCGGCGGCGGATGTCGTGAAGGCCCGACGCGCACGCCTGCCCGTCGAGTTACTCGTCATGCCCGTGCTTGACCTGGGCATCCACGTCCTTTCCTCCACGCATGAAGACGCGGATGGCTGGGACGATCCAGGCCATGACGTCGTGGAGAGAGCCGGGCTACAACCCTGATCGTCAAGTCAGATCGCCCTACCCCGCCTTCACGTACTTCCGCCAATTGTGCGCTTCCTTGAACCCGAGCACCTCGCGCGCCTTGCGGTTCGACAGCGGCGCTTCGCGCTCGCCGAGCTCACGGGTGATCGGGACGTTGGGACAGTAGCGGCGCAGCAGCTCGCGCGTCGGGATATCAGCCGTCACCGTGTCGTTGACGGCGTTGAAGACCTGGAAGCCGAGCCCGTCCTTCTGGATCGCCAGATGCACGATCTCGCCGAGGTCGCGGGCGTCGATATAGGACCACGCATTGCGCTTGCGCGACGGGGGATCGGCGAGAAAGCCGGGAAACCTGTCGTATTCATGCGGCTCGATGACGTTGCCGATGCGCAAGCAATAGATGTCGATGCCGTAGCGCATCGCAAACGCCCGCGCCGTCTTTTCGTTCACGACCTTGGACAGCCCGTAGGAATCCATCGGGTCGGTGTCGTAGTCCTCCTCGAGCGGAAAGCTCCTGAAGTCCTTGTCGCCCTCCGCGAAGCATACGCCATAGGTGGTCTCGCTGGAGGCGATGATGATCTTGCGCACGCCGAGCTTCGCCGCGGCCTCGATGACGTTGTAGGTGCTGATCGTGTTCACGCGAAAGGTCTCATTGTCGGGCTCGATGAGCACCCGCGGGATCGCGGCGAAATGCACCACCGCATCCGGCGCCCGTGGCGGCCGTCCGGCGTTGAAGCCGCCGAAGCCATGATGCATGGTCAGCGCGTTGAAGGCCTGGCCGCTGTCCGTCAGATCGGCGATCAGGGTGTTGATCCCGGGGTGATCGAACGGCTTGAGGTCGACGTTGAGGAGCTCGTAGCCCTCGTCCTGCAGATGCGGCAGCACATGCCTGCCCGCCTTGCCTGTTCCCCCGGTGAACACCACGCGTTTGGCTGTCATTGTTCTGTCCTCGTGAATGCGTCGGTTCTAGCAGCTTCCGCCGCGCCCGCTCCATAGGAACTTCCAACCGGCCGCGGCCCGCTGTCCCTCGACGTCGAACCGTGTTGCCGCGCCGCATGGGCTGACGAACGCGCCGGCCGGCAGGCAATCCATTTCAAGCTGCTCCTTGTAGATGAACCATTCCAAGCACGATGCCAACAATCCGAATTCGGCCAATGTCCCGACGGGCCAAACCCAAGCAACTCATTCGCGTCTGATCCATCACGGCGCCGGCGACAGCGGCCGCTGAGAATCTTTCTCACCATCAGCAGCCAAGTTCCCGCACCGTGATAGGTAACTAATTGCCGTTACGTAGATGCACTGGGCGGCGGGTCCGTCCCGGAAAGGAGTTGTCGTGCGATTGTCGTCTCGCGTCGTCGCGCCGTCATTCGTTGCAGTATTGGCGACGATCCTGCTCTGCGGCCCGGCCGTCTCGCAACCCGCAAAAGGCTCCGCCTCCACTGCTCCTGTTTCGAAATATCAAGGTAGTACTTGAGCAGCGTGATACCCGAACGTTCGATCATTGCCTCGAATGCCGGCACGGTCTCAAGGAATTCCTCGGTTTCCTCCTTGGTGCAGAAGCCCATGATGCTCTCAACTCCAGCCCGTTTATATAAACTGCGATTGAACAGCACGATCTCTCCTGCCGCGGGCAAGTGCGAAACGTGACGCGGCCCCAGCGCTACGACGCGGGTATCACGCGGGCTTAGATGTTCGACGATCGACTTGATCGTGCCATCCTTGCCGGCGGCGTCGCGACCTTCGATGATGACGAGGATGCGTTGACCGCGCTCAATCACGCAGCGCTGCAGCTTCACGAGCTCTCCGATGAGACGAGATCAGATTTGTCCAATCAATGCACGCTGACGTTGCGCTAAATCAATTCATACAGGCCTTCTCGGATCATTGTCGTTTTTGAGACACCGGATGCGGGTAGCTGCGCTCCCCGAAAATGAACTTGGAGATGCTCCTATGAACAAGTCGTCCAAAACCGTGCTGGCTGCACTCATCATCGCCACCACACCGCTTCTCGTTGCCCCTGTCATTGCCGCTCCGGTAACCTCCCCGCTGATGCTGCGCAGCGCCGTGGCGCCATCGGTCGAGACCGTACGATATCGCCATGGCTGGCACGGCGGCGCGGGTGTCGGAATTGGTGCAGGCATCGCTGGCGCGCTGATCGGCGGAGCGATCATTGGGGCAACGCAACCCTACGGATACTACGGCTACGGTCCCGGGCCGGTCTACGTCGCTCCGGCTCCCTATGTGGGCGACGCCGTCAACTATTGTGCGCAACGCTTCAGGTCTTATGACCCGTATTCCGGCACGTATCTTGGTTACGACGGCTTACGACATCCGTGCCCGTGAGAGTAACCGGAGTCTCCGCCTGTCTGTCGTGATTCAAGCCTGTGATCTATTCAGATCAACCGCTCGAAATATAACAAATCAGCTATAGCTGGACGCCTCATTGGCGGGCTCCGTTCCTCCTTGTCCACTCATGAAAATGAGTGGACATTATTGGACTCCGTGCTCCCCTTCAGAGGCTGCTCCAGTCTCGCCGGGCGCTGTTCTTCTGAAACAAGGGCCTGCTCGTCCGGCGTGACGGAGGTCGACTACTCACGCTATCGTGGCCGCTACTACCGCGCCTCCGGAGTCCGCAATTGGCTCTGGCATCCCCGGCGCCGAAGCTGGAGTCGCTGCCTACGGACCCGGCCATTTCGCGCCGGGCTACTACGCACCAGGCCAATACGGTTGTCCCTCCTGCTATCGTCGCCGCCACGTGCCATGCTGAGGGCACGATTAATCCAAGATATACAGAAGAGACGCGGTAGCGCTCGTCTGCGCCTGGGAACGTCACGGCCAAACATGCGCCGCGCAGCCCAAGCTTGTTGCTGTGACTAGGTCAACTCCGTTGACGCGTTCTCCCTTATCGTCATGCCGGCCTTTCCGCCTCGAAATTACCCCCGCGGTTTTGCGCTACATCAAGGTCGCCATGACCGCGAGGAGCAGGCTGTTTTTCTCCTTCTTCAACCTGCGGAGAAACCAGATGAGCCTTCCGAGATTGTGGACTACCAGCCAGGAGCCTGCATTCGACCCATTCAGGGCCATGCGGCGTGAAATGGAGAACGCGCTTCGCGTTTTCGATCAGGGTTTGCCTTCTCCCAGCATTGGTGCCGGGGCGCCAGCAGTCAGTGTGGCGGAGACCAAGGATGCCTTCGAAGTGACCGCCGAACTTCCCGGCGTGGACGACAAAGATATCAAGGTCAGCCTGGACGGCAACCAGCTGGTTATCTCCGGCGAGAAGAAGGCGGAGAGCACGAAGGACGAAAAGGACTGGCACGTCGAGGAGCGCAGCTACGGCTCATTCTATCGATCGATGTCTCTCCCATTCGAGCCGGAAGAGGGAGCCGTCGAAGCTCACTTCGACAAAGGCGTGCTGCATCTCGCAATCAAGAAGCCGGCCAAGGCGGTGAAGACCACCAAGACGATCGATATCAAGACAGGTGCTCCACCGAGCGCAAGCCCCGCACCGAACAAGGCCGCCGCACCTGGCAAGGCCGCTTAGTTCTGCGCGGCAGAAAGCCGGAGACCAGACCGAGGTAAGCCGGTCGCGGTCTCCGGATTTGGTCATTCGCCTTCTCCGGTGCCGCGATCGAATGAGACTTCGTAGCTTGATCGGCTTCTTGGTCTCAGCGAGCCTCCGTCACGCCTCTGCGATAGAATGAGAGCTCCGATGAAGAAGTCAGTTCGCTCAATTGAGGAGTCTGAGCAGAAGGTGCCACGTGCCGACCGGCCGCCGTCGGAAGGATTTGTGGTCATTGTCGACGGGCACTTCAAGTCGGCGTTTGAGACGGCCGAAGCGGCCGAAGCATCAGGTCGTAAACTGAAGTCGACTTATCCGATGCTCAAAATCGAAATCTATGACGCCGCTACAAGGGGCAGAACCTTGTTGACCCAAGACACATAGCTATCGCATCGTCCTCGTCGGGAGCGGACAATGGCCTTCCTAAAAAGGGAACTGTATCGCCAGGTAAAAGGCCCCGATATCACACGCGAGGATCGCTGTTTCCTTGTCTTCGATACAGACACCAAGAACTTGTATGTCGAGCGAGAGGTGGCGCGTTTGGAGACTGGCATTGGGGGCACGATCGAATACCAAACGGCGACAATGGATATTTCGGACTATCTGACGCAGGGCGGTCAAACAGCTGGTCACCGCGAACTTTGGCGTTTGCTGAGAGCGCTCTTCAACGAGGATCGCGACGGTGCCGGCCCCTCGCGTGAGGTCTAACTTCGCCGCGCCTTTTCACCGCCATCATCTGATGAACTCCGCACCCCAAGCCGACTGATCCGGCGCCGCGCGCACGACGACCTGCGGCGACGTCATGTTGGGCTTTGCTTCTCTTTTACAATTTGCGCCAACAGTCTGCGCACTCGCTCATCGTGAAATGTCATTCCGAAAAGGGCCAGAACGACCTGGCCGGGCGGAAGTTCCTCGTCGCCCTTTGCCTGCCGGATGAACATTTTCCATCTCGCCATTTTCACGAACAACGATAGCCGCGTCGTTGGCACGGAGTTCAATGCGAGTCGGCCGTTTCAGCCCGAACATTCTCAACTCCTGTTTGCGCTTTCCGGCAGACGGCAATCTGCGGCCCATGGATGGAATACCATAGAAGCCGATCTCGCGGCTAGATGATTACGCCCTCGAGTCTTCTTCGGGCCGCCATAAGCCTACTTCAACCCGCTGCCGCCCGACCCCGCAGCCTAGTAGAGGGAACGGGGTCGCGTTCGTCTGCTCTTGGACACCCGCCGCCTGGACTGCAGCCTAGGTCTCGCTTGTGTCGGTTGATTTGCATCAAAATGACGTAGTGACGGCCTCGTAAGCTTCAACGCACTCGCCGTCGTCGCGGTGACATTGGGCTATCAAGTCTACCGGGATCGACAGAAGACCGCTGGCGTCGAAATCAGCATCGGCGAGCGCGGTATTTCAATAGAAAAGAAGTAGCATAGCTCTTTCCCTGCCGGCGACGGCCTGTGCCGGAAGCTTGAAGATTGCGTACTCAACTCGGACGACCAGGAGACCCAATATCCACGGGACCCATAAAAAGGAGGCGGGCAATGTCGATCGGACTTATCCTCATCATCCTTCTCGTCATCTTCCTGCTTGGTGGCTTCAGCGGCCGCTTTGGCGGCTACGGCTACGGTTACGGCCACGGCGGGATTGGTGTCGTCGGCCTCATCCTGATCGTCCTCGTCGTGTTGCTACTTTTGGGTCGGATCTGATTCTGCCGGTGCCGGCTGCGTTGGCCGGCGCCCTCCAAAGGATCCCGTGACGCGGCGGGACATTTTCTATGTAACACCCACCATTTCTCGGCCTGAAGGGAAGTCTCTGAGGCCGCGCCCAGACGACGTTGGCTGGTATTCCACCGGCCCCCCAATGAGCGCCGCAGCCTTGGCCGGCACCGGGCCGTATAGCTTGATCCCAATCAACAATTCGGCCTAGCCGTAGCCTATGGTGGCAATGACCATCATCCCAGGCCCGGAGCCAAAGCGAGATGAACACGCAGCTCGGCACTGGTGCTGCGGCCGAAAGCAGGGAAGCTCTGCCCTATGTGCCGCGTCCATCGACTGGACGCCCGGTCAGCGAGCCGGCCGTACAGCCACGATTTGCGACGAGGCGCTGGGTTCTCGTTGGGATCGCGGCACTGCTTCTTGCTGCATCCCTGGGCATCTGGTGGTCGTTCAGCGGCGACGCTTCAGTTCGATATGAGACAGCATCTGTTGCGATCGGCGACATCGCGCGCGACATCAACGCCACGGGGTCGGTCAATCCGGAATTGACGATCATTGTCGGGACCTATGTCTCCGGCGTGATCCAGGAATTGAGTTGCGATTACAACACGCAGGTCAAACGCGGACAAAGCTGCGCCAAGATTGATCCCCGCCCCTATCAGAGCATCGTCGATCAGGCGAAAGCCAGTCTCGCCATCGCGAAAGCGCAACTGGAGAAGGACAAGGCATCGCTCACCTATGCCAAGGCCAACCTGGAACGCCTCGCCACGCTCGTCAGGACAAGCGCCGTGTCGGAGGACGCCTACGACAATGCGAAAAACGTGTACGATCAGGCTCTGGCGCAAATTGCGTTTGACGGGGCCACCATCCAGCAGCGCGAAGCCGTGCTCGCCGCGGCACAGGTCAATCTCGACTATACCAACATCATCTCGCCGGTCGATGGCACGGTCGTTTCGCGCGCCGTCACCATGGGACAAACTGTGGCGGCGAGTTTCCAGACTCCCACCTTGTTTCTGATCGCGACCGACCTCACCAGGATGCAGGTGGACGCCAATGTCAGCGAGAGCGACATCGGCGGCATCAAGAATGGCGACAAGGCGACGTTCACGGTCGACGCATATCCGAAACGTCTGTTCGAGGGAACGGTGACCCAGGTCCGCCAGTCCCCGCAAACCGTGCAGAACGTCATCACTTACGATGTCGTCGTGAGCGTCAACAACCCTGATCTGGCGCTCAAGCCGGGCCTGACGGCGGCGACAAGGATCATCGTCGATCGGCGCAGCGGCGTGCTCCGAGTTCCGAACCGGGCGTTGCGTTATGTCCCGACCGGGACCGCCCTTGGCGACACGAAACAAGCGCGCGTTTGGGTGCTGCGGGACGGATCGCCGGTGCCGGTTCAGGTCATGGTCGGGCTCGACGACGACGAGTTTACGGAGATCGTGCAGGGCGACCTGAAGATCGACGACCGGGTGATCGTCGCGGAGCAACGGAATTCAGCGAAAGCACGTTCCAGCGTGCCGCGGCCCCGCCTCTGATCGCATCGGCTACAACGATTGAAGGCACATGGCGGAGCCGGTTATCAGGATTGAGGGAGTGTCGCGGACATATCATGTCGGCGACATCGACGTTCGCGCGCTTTCGGACGTCAGCCTGATCGTCGAACATGGCGAGTTCATCGCCATCATGGGCGCGTCCGGATCGGGCAAGTCGACGCTGATGTCGATCCTCGGTTGCCTCGATCGGCCTACCGCCGGTCATTACTGGTTCGACGGCATCGACGTCGCGCAGCTTGCAGAGCCGGATCTCGCCGGCCTTCGCAGCGAGCGGCTTGGGTTCGTATTCCAGAGCTTCAATCTATTGCCGCGCACCAGCGCCATCGACAACGTCGCCTTGCCGCTTCTGTACGCGATGTCCGGCCAGAGCCATGCGAGCGCGCGCTTCGAGCGGGCTCGCGCGGTTCTGGACAAGCTCGGGCTGCGCGACCGGGAACGCAACACGCCGGGCCAGTTGTCGGGCGGGCAGCAGCAGCGGGTGGCAATCGCGCGGGCCCTGATCAATCAGCCGAGCCTGCTGTTGGCGGATGAGCCGACCGGCAATCTCGATACCCGCAACTCCAACGAGATCATGCAGACGCTCAGCTCGCTCAATCGCGAACAGGGCGTCACCATCATCGTGGTGACCCACGAGCCGGATGTCGCGGCCTTTGCCGATCGCGTGCTGACCATGCGCGACGGCCAGATCATCACGGATGTGAAGAAGACAAAGGTCGCCAAGGCGCCGCAGCCGGCCAGCGGGACGGCGGACAAATTGGTCCAGCCAAGGGAACGGTCGGCCTACGTCGCAATGTCGGTCGCATCATGGCCCTTTGCCTGGATGGTGATGACGGCGGCCGCCGAGGCGATCTGGCGCAACAAGATGCGTTCAGCGCTGACAATGCTTGGAGTCTTCATCGGCGTCGCCGCATTGATTGTCATGGTGTCCGTCGGCCAGGGAGCGAACGAGGCGGTCCGAAAGGAGATCGCAAGGCTCGGGACCAACCTCGTGGTCATCCTGCCGGGCGCCGCCACAAGCGGGGGCGCTCGGGGGGGCTCCGGAAGCGCTTCGACGCTGACCGTTGCCGACGTCCGGGCGATCCGGCAGGAGGCACCCGCCGCCGGGGCGGTGAGCTACCTCATCCGCCAGCCGGGGCTGATCCGCTTTGCGAACCAGAACTGGACCACCGGCATTCAGGGCGTAAGCGCCAATTATCCTCCGATGACGAACTGGCAGATCGCCGCAGGGCGGGCGATCACTCCGGAGGACGAGCGAAGCTCGGCGCTGGTCGCGGTCCTCGGCGAGACCGTGCGCCGGCAACTCTTCGGCACCTCTCAGAATCCGATCGGGGCGACGGTGCAGGCCAAGGGTGTGTCGTTGCGGGTGGTCGGAATTCTTGAAACCAAGGGACAGACATCTTTTGGGCAGGACCAGGACGATCTGATCATGGTTCCGTTCACCACCGCCGAGCGCAAGATTATCGGCGTTGCCGCCCCAAGCCAGCAGCAAACGGCGATCAACTGGATTTATCCGACGCCGCCGAATCCGTATGGGCTTCAACCGCGCATGACCGGGTATGTGAATCAGATTTACGTGCAGGCGGTGGATCAGGCCGGCATCCAGGCGGCGATCGATCAAGCTACTGAAATCCTGGCGCGGCGTCACCGCATCCGCCCAGGCACCATCAACGATTTTTCCGTGCGCAACCTCAGTCAGATTGCGCAGACCGCGGAGGGAAGCAGCCGCATCATGGCGCTCCTCTTGGCCGCGGTGGCGTCCATCTCGCTTGTGGTCGGCGGCATCGGCATCATGAACATCCTGCTCGTCTCGGTGACGGAGCGAACGCGGGAGATCGGACTACGGATGGCGATTGGCGCGCGGAGATTGCACGTCCTGCTACAATTTCTTGCCGAGGCGATCTTCATCAGCGTCAGCGGCGGCATCGTGGGAATTGTCATCGGCGCGGCGTTGTCCGTCGCCATCTCCATCCTCACAGGCTGGCCGGCGCCGATATCCCTGGCCGCGATTGCCGGCGGGTTCCTGTTCTCGGCAGCCGTTGGCATATTCTTCGGCTACTACCCCGCGCGAAAGGCCGCTCGGCTCGATCCCATCGAAGCGCTGCGCTACGAGTAAGCAATACGTTGACCAGACGGCCCGACGTTGACGGGCTCGGGAAACTTGCGCATCCTAACTCCTTCACGAAATTTCGAAAGACTTCGCTCGTATGGACTGAACGAACCAGGCCAGGACGCAGAAGCCTAATCGACGGAAGCCGCCGCCCCATCAGCAACGCCGTCGAGTTTCGCCAGGCGCTTCGGTCGCGGGCCCGAACTCGCCGTATTCCGGACTGCCTCGGTCAGCATCTCACGGAGCTCGGCCTTCGTCTTATGCGGTTGCCGCGTGCTCGATTTCTGCCATTTTGCCATCTACCTAATATGGGGATGCCCGCGCAAAATGCCACTTTTTGGTTCCGGGCATGGGTCTTCGGCGGCGACGAGAGGCGGAACGCCCAGGAGCTCATACGCACGATCGACGATGTGTCCAAAGATATCGTCTGCGAACATGACGCGGGCTTCAGCGAGCAATTGTCCACGAGTGGACATGTTAGCTCGATTCATGTCCACCCGACGAGGCAAACGTCATCCCGCTGTTGCTCGGAGGGGATTGGCTGACGCCGGCTCAGCAGGCTGATGTGGCCGCGTTCGTGCCGAAGGCGCTCGACGCGCTGCTCCTGGACGGCGGACGCTTCACCTGGGCCGCCGGGCCGCTGACCAAGGGCTCGAACCTCCGCCATGGCACCGGCGGTCTGGCTCGACCGCGTGCGCCAGTTCGCCTGGGATTGCATCGCGGGCGACGCGCGGTTTCCCACCATCGATGTGGTCTGACGTCAGCGGTCTGCTGAGACGGCTTCCAGTCATCCGCACGCAGGGCAAAGCGCCGATGTCGGCCTGGGTGACTCGACGGGGAGCGATGGACGACGACAAGCGATATTTACGCCGAGGATGGACGGTGCTCGCGAAACGCAGTCGCGAGGGTTCTAAGCGCTTCGCGGGATTTGGCGTCCGAGAGTGTCGAGAGAAGAATGATTTCGGACGAGGGAAGCGAGGGCAGTCCGAACCGCCGGCTAACCTCGACCGTGCCGGCCGGCGCGAGCCGGCACGAGAATACGGCGGTGGCCAAGCCGGCCGAAACCGCGTCGGACACGACGGAGGAACCGCCGCCGAGGAAAACCTCCGTCCAGGCTATTCCCGCAGCGTCGAGCGCGCGGGTGGCGATGTCACGGACTCCGCAGGACGGCGACAACGCGGCCAAACGCAGCGGCTCGCCTGCTCGATGCACGAAGTCCGGAGATGCAAACCAGCCGAAGTGTTCCGGCGCAAGCACCTCGCCATCACGCCGGTCGTCCTCCCTGCGGATAATCGCCGCATCGATTTCGCCACGGTCGAAAGCGTCCAGCAGGTTGCGCGAATTGTCGAGCCGCACTTCGATGGTGAGCGCCGGGTCGTGTGCGTTCAACCGCGCCAGCAGTGTCGGAATCTCCGATCCCGCCACATGGCTGGCAATGCCGAGCGCAAACCGGCGACGAGTCGAGGATAGCCCCGCGACGGCGCGGTCATGGGCGGCAAGAAAGTCGCGCGCCGATTCAAGGAACACCGCGCCCTGCGCCGACAGCCGGACCAACCGCGGCGTCCGTTCGATCAGTTTCTGGCCGAGCCGGTCTTCAAGCCGTTTCAGCTTTACGCTGATCGCGCCCTGGGTGGTGCCAAGCACCTCCGCCGCCCGCGTGAAGCTCTGCTGATCGGCGATCGTCACGAAGGCCTGGACGGCATCCACGTCCAGTATGGTCATCCCATCTATCCAAATTTGCTGTCTTTGAAATATCCAACCATCCAGTTCTGGAATGGTCAAGTCCCGACTATGTTGCGTCCCACCGCAACACGCGAACCGAGTTGCGCCGCCTCTCATCACCGCTGGACTCCACCATTGCCGACCACAACGTCGGAAGGCCGAATCATGACCCCTGCACTGACACGCCGAAGTACAATCGCCTTGGCCGCCGCCTGCCTCTCGTCCCTCATGTTCGGCCTGGAGATTTCCAGCATCCCCGCAATCCTGCCGACGCTGGAGCAGGTGCTGCGCGCCGATTTCAAGCAACTCCAATGGATCATGAACGCCTATACGATCGCGGTGACGACCGTTCTGATGGCGACCGGGACGCTGGCCGACCGCTATGGGCGCAAGCGCATCTTCATGGTCTCTATCGCCGCGTTCGGCGTGACGTCGCTTGTCTGCGGCGTGACCGAGAACGTCTCGGTGCTGATCGGCGCCCGATTTCTCCAGGGCCTCAGCGGCGGCGCGATGCTGATCTGTCAGATCGCCATCCTTTCTCATCAATTCCAGGAAGGACGGCAGCGCGCCATCGCCTTCGGCTGGTGGGGGATCATCTTCGGCATTGGTCTCGGCTTCGGTCCGGTCATCGGCGGCGCGATCGTCGCGGTCTCGAGCTGGGAGTGGGTGTTCTTCGTCCATGTCGCGTTTGCGATCCTGACACTGATGCTCACCCTCAGCGGCGTTCAGGAATCGAAGGACTCTGAGGCCGGCAGTCTCGACGTTGCGGGCATCATCACACTGTCGTTGTCGGTCTTCTGTCTCGCTTTCTTCATCACGCAGGGACCGGATCTTGGCTTCACCAGCCCGACCGCCCTGGGCGTCATTGGCGTTGCGATCGCGAGCTTCATCGCTTTCATCATCGCCGAAAGGTTCAGCCCGCGACCGATGTTCGACTTCTCGGTATTCCGCATCCGCGCTTTTTCCGGCGCAATCATCGGCTCGGCCGCGATGAACTTCAGCTTCTGGCCCTTCATGATCTATTTGCCGATCTGGTTTCAGGCGGGCCTCGGCTACGACAGTGTCTCTGCTGGTCTCGCATTGCTTGCCTACACCCTTCCGACGCTCGTCGTGCCGCCGCTGGCGGAGCGGCTTTCGCTACGCTATCAGCCCGGTTTCGTCATTCCCGTTGGCCTGTTCATGATCGGTCTGGGCTTCATTCTGATGAAATTTGGTAGCGCCGCCGCGCAGGCAAGCTGGCTGACGATGCTGCCCGGGTCGCTGTTCGCCGGGATCGGCCTCGGCCTGACCAACACCCCTGTTACCAATACGACAACGGGTGCGGTTTCGAGCGATCGTGCCGGTATGGCGTCCGGCATCGACATGAGCGCCCGGATGATCTCACTGGCGATCAATATCGCGGTGATGGGTTTCATCTTGATCAGCGGCGTGCTGGCACACCTCAAAAATGCGCTGCCGGATTCATTGGACGCCGCGCATCTGCGCTTCTTCGCCGAGAGGATCGCCGCAGGAAGTCTGGTTTCCGTTCCAGAGCTGTCGGAGTCGCTCGTCCATCAGGCGCTTGCCCAAGGCTTTGGATGGGTGATGCTCTACGGTGGGGTTGGCGTTTGGGGACTCGCTCTCGTCAGCCTGCTCGCTTTTCGGCCTCAGGACCATCGATCGATGAAGTCGCCGATGGTTTGAAGGCAGCGCGGCGAATGGTCCGTTCGGCCGTCGGCCAGTCTCTTCGAACTCACGACCCGCCGGCGAAAGATCGAGTGGCCCAGCCCGCCGGGCAAATCGCTCCTGCGCAAGTCGCCTGCACAAGGCGCGATGTACCGGCTCATCCCCGCGAACTCGAGGTCGATTGCGGCCCCAACCGCATGCGCCGAAAAACTCATTTCGCGCGCCGGTTTAAACACATCGCCCTCGCCGGCCATTCGAGCAAGAAGATTTCTGTTTCTTTTTTCCAGAAATCGTGCTTTCCTCTCGTCCGTCCCGTCTCACAAGAGGGGCGCTTCGCGGTCGTCACGAACGTCGAGGCGGGATGCGGTGGGCGTGTCGATGTTGCAGCGTGGCTGAGCCGCGCCGACGAACGACGTTGATGCGCACGGTCAAGTCGCGTGGTCCTGGCATCCCGATGCTGATGTCCAGCGCAACGTGCGCAAGCACGTTGTGCGATACGGTGGCCAGAAAGCCCGGCGCACCGGGGAGATCGCGAAGCAGCCGTCAAAACCATCGCGCGGGGAATGCCGGGTGTTCTCGGCTGAACCTTGTATGGGGAGTAAGTTGTCAAGAGGGGCGTCGTTTGTTGGGGGCGGTCTTTGGCGCCAAGGA